>CAXRAF010000054.1:0-19049 GCA_964228485.1 Alteromonadales bacterium
GGATGGCTTATATTGAACATATTTGTCGTGACATTCTACCCGCAGCAATTGCTGCTAATTTAGTGGATGCCATCGATGGCTTCTGTGAAAACATTGCATTCACTAGTAATGATATAGACGCCCTGTTTCAGACAGCTAAAACACACGACATATCTTTGAAGCTTCACGCCGAGCAGTTGTCCAACCAGCAAGGAAGCCTGTTGGCGGCACAACATGGGGCACTTTCAGTTGACCACCTGGAGTATCTGGATGAGGCATCAATACATGCGATGGCACAATCAGGAACAGTGGCCGTGTTGTTACCTGCGGCATTTTATTTTCTTCAGGAAACACAACGACCGCCAGTTGACCTGCTGCGGCAATATAATATCCCCATCGCTCTGGCCACCGACCATAACCCCGGGAGTGCACCAGTTCAGTCTTTGCCGTTAATGTTGAATATGGGGTGTCGATTATTTGCCTTAACGCCCGCAGAGGCGCTCATGGCTGTGACAGCGAATGCCGCTAAAGCATTAGGGATATCATCACAAAAAGGCAGTCTGGCGATTGGCAAACAGGCTGACCTAGTGCATTGGCCAATTTCAAGTCTTGACGATCTGAGTTATTACTTTGGTGCTCAGCAACCCGACTGCATCATTCAGGCTGGCGAAGTCAGATAATCGAAAGGTAGTTATTCCCAGGGTAATGGCTTGTCTTCTGGCAAAACCAACGCAGCCGAATCACCCGCGTTGAGCGCCATGATTAAGGCTTTATTATCAGCAATCGTTTGGGGTAGTTGCTTGCGTACTTCCGCTAAGGCTTTCCAGTAGCGGTCAAACTTTTGATCTGCCTCGCCTTTTTTGTAAGCCTCTAACATTGGCCCAATTACTAAATATGAGGCCTTAATACGGCGCTCCTGGCTTTTAACGTACTGCGATAGCTGGGCTAATAAGGCTTGTTGATGCGCTGTGAGTTCGGGAACATCTGTTTGCTCGCTGCCAACATCTAAGCTGCCATAGCGGAGGAAATAATCATGAGTCTCTTGCTCTGATATTTTGTATGCATTTGACCAGATATGCATGTCCTCAGCATTAATCAGTGACATAGTCTCTGGATCGATGATCAGTACTGTCGGCGTAGCGTAATAGGTTCTCATGCCAACCAATTGCGTGAAGTCAAATCCCTCAGATAAGTAGGAAACGTCAATCAGCGATGTCTGGTAATAATCGGCCAATATACTGGCCATTTTGGGTAGGTGTAGTTTACGCTCAAGACTGCGACTATCATGGCACCACTGCGAACCCAGTACCCAGAGAATCTTTTTATTGTTTTTGAGTGCTGCCTGCTTTTGCTCAGCGATGAATTGTTCAGGGTTTTCAATCTCTGTGAAAGTCATCGACTCCGCCGATAAGGTGGGCATGACTGAGAGTAATGTGACCGAAAATAGCGTGACCCAAAGTAGCTTAGATAGTACTTTTTGTTTGATTATGCGCATAGATGTCGAAAGATTTAAGAATTTGTGGCTATTGTAGCAGGTTTCCAGGCAATCAGTTGCTTACAAAGCACCCCTAAATATTGCTGCAGACGTGTCGCCTTATCATGATCCCATTGCTTGGTTTCCTCATTCATGTAGGTCGCCTGTGATAGCTCCAGTTGAATTGCGTGGATATGTTGCTCAGGAGAGCCATAGTGCCGCGTGATGAATCCCCCTTTAAAGCGACCGTTTAATACCGCTGAGTATCCACCATGGTCTATTGCTTCAACCAGTGTTTCCAGTGCTGCATCACATGACTGGCCATTAAACGTACCAAAATTCAAATCGCAAAGCTGACCGTTAAATAATTCTGGCACACGCGAGGCAATTGAGTGCGCATCGAGTAATACGGCATAGCCATAGTGCGATTTAATCCGGCTAATCTGAGCTGTAATTTGATCATGATAGGGTTGCCAATACTGTTTGCGTCTTTGACAAATATGCTCCTCTGATGGCACATTTTCGCTGGCATATAAAGGTTCTTGATTAAATGTCATAACTGGACACAAACTGGTGGTAAACTGTCCGGGATAAAGACTGTTGTCTTGTGGGTCGCGATTCAAATCAATTACGTAACGACTGAGTGTCGCAACAATCATTGTTGCATCGAGTTGCTTGGCAAATTTATATAATCGATCTACATACCAGTCGGTATCTTGTACCTTACCCGCAACAGCTGTCATGCTCTGACGTATATCATCAGGTATTTCCGTTCCAGCATGGGGAACACTGATAATAACTGCGCTATTTCCTTCGTGAACTGTAACCATATTTATTTTCACTCTGTTTGCTATCTAACCTTGGTAACCTCTTATTCTGGGATTATATTACCAAATTAAGTTGTATATACAACTTAATTGAATTATATTTCCGCACATGACTCAGTATTTAAAAGTAAAGCAATATCTTCTGCATGGTATTCAGTCGAAAATGTGGGCAGATGAGCGTCGCATACCATCGGAAAATGAACTGGTGCGGGTGTGTGATGTGTCGCGCATGACGGCTCGACGTGCCATTAAAGAGCTTGAGTCAGAAGGACATATATACAGTATTCGAGGCAAGGGAACCTTCATCGCCTCTACCAAGCATCAATCATCAGCCGTAGAACTACGAAATATCGCCGATGAGGTACGAGACAGTCATAATCAGTATCGCTGTGAAGTCCTGTCACACTGTGCAGTTACGGAACCTCAGTTAGCAGAAAAATTAGGCTTAGCAACGGCCGAATTATTCTACTCCGCAGTCATCCATTTTGAGAATGGAATGCCAATCCAACTGGAACAACGCTATGTTAACCCAGACATTGTTCCTGATTATCTGACGCTTGATTTAACCGAAATTACTGCCAACGAATATTTGATGCAACAATGCCCTGCGCATGAGGTCTCGCATCAAATAGAAGCTGTATCTGCCAACGAACAACATGTAAAGCAATTACAACTTGCGGAAGACGAGCCCTGTTTAAAAGTTACCAGAAAAACCCGTTATCGGGGTGCTGTGGTGAGTTATGCCACCCTATTCCACCCTGGTAGCCGCTATGTGCTCGGCACGCGATTTACCCTAGATTCATAATTGGAGTTGAACAATGACAACCGATAACCGCTATGACCCATCACGACGCATCAGAGCCAATACAGGTACCACATTAGAGGCTAAAAGTTGGCTCACTGAGGCGCCACTGAGAATGTTACGTAATAACCTCGATCCCGAAGTTGCAGAAATTCCTGAAAAGTTAGTGGTATATGGTGGTATTGGTCGAGCCGCTCGTGATTGGGACTGCTACGATGTGATTGAGCGAGAACTAAAACAACTCGAGAATGATGAGACACTTTTGGTGCAATCCGGCAAGCCAGTCGGTGTATTCAAAACCCATGCTGATGCCCCCAGAGTATTAATCGCCAATTCAAATCTGGTGCCCCATTGGGCCAATTGGGAGCATTTTAATGCACTCGATAAAGAAGGTCTGATGATGTACGGTCAGATGACCGCAGGCTCGTGGATATACATTGGTTCTCAGGGCATTGTTCAAGGCACCTATGAAACCTTTGTTGCAGTTGGAAAGACGCATTTTGATGGCAATTTAAAGGGACGTTGGATCCTGACTGCTGGATTAGGTGGTATGGGCGGCGCTCAACCCCTTGCAGCCACAATGGCTGGTGCTTGTATGATTGCCGTTGAATGTGACCCAACCCGTATTCAGAAACGTCTGGATACCGGCTATTTGGATTATAAAACAGACTCCCTCGATGAGGCGCTTGATATGGTCGATTCAGCCATCGCTGAAGGCAAGGCGATTTCAGTGGGCTTATTGGGTAATGCAGCAGAGCTATTTCCAGCGATTCTGCGACAGGAACGTCAACCGGATGTCGTGACCGATCAGACCAGCGCCCATGATCCACTCAATGGCTACCTACCGCTGGGATGGTCACTGGACCAGGCAGAGAAAGCGCGGGAGACAGATCCTGAGGGAGTGGTTCAGGCGGCCAAAGAATCTATGGCTATTCATGTATCAGCCATGTTGAAATTTCATGAGAAAGGCATACCAACGCTGGATTATGGCAACAATATCCGGCAAATGGCTCTGGAGAAAGGCGTTGATAATGCCTTCGATTTCCCGGGTTTTGTGCCGGCCTATATACGGCCACTATTTTGCCAGGGCATCGGGCCATTCCGCTGGGCGGCTCTATCCGGTGATCCAGAGGATATCTACAAAACCGACCAGAAGGTTAAAGAGCTTATTCCCGATGATGAGCATCTGCATAACTGGCTTGATATGGCACGCGAGCGGATTCATTTTCAAGGCCTTCCGGCACGTATTTGCTGGGTAGGACTTGGCCAGAGACATCGTCTGGGCCTGGCGTTTAATGAAATGGTTAGAAAAGGCGAACTCAAGGCGCCGGTTGTTATTGGGCGCGACCATCTTGACTCTGGATCAGTAGCTTCACCCAACCGTGAAACAGAAGCCATGATCGATGGCAGTGATGCAGTTTCTGATTGGCCATTACTCAATGCCCTACTTAACACCGCCAGTGGTGCCACTTGGGTCAGTTTACATCATGGTGGAGGCGTTGGTATGGGCTTCTCGCAGCATTCCGGTGTGGTTATTTGCTGCGATGGCAGTAAAGATGCTGACCGCCGAATTGCACGAGTATTGTTTAATGACCCAGCAACAGGTGTGATGCGTCATGCCGACGCAGGGTATCAAATTGCCAAGGATTGTGCCCAAGCGCAGCAACTTAACTTACCGATGTTAGAGGACTGAGTATGAAACAACTGATCATTAGCGCCAAGCCATTCAGTTATGCTGAGTTACATGATTTCTACCATCACTATCAAGACTATCAGGTCAGTTTAGACGAAACGCTATGGGCGAATATTAACGCCTCAGCGGATTGCGTTTCTGAGGTGCTTGAACAGGGACGCACAGTCTATGGTATCAATACTGGCTTTGGTTTACTGGCCAGTAAAAAGATTCCACCAGAGGATCTGGAAGAATTACAGCGTAGTTTGGTTGTTTCACATGCCTGTGGTGTTGGAAATGCCATCGATAATGCTACCGTTGCATTAATCATGTTAATCAAACTCAAAAGTCTGACACATGGCTTCTCGGGCGTACGGCCGGTCGTGATTAATTGCCTGATTAAAATGCTCAATGAGGGTATATATCCGGTTATTCCTGAAAAAGGATCTGTGGGCGCCTCCGGTGATCTTGCACCATTGGCACATTTAGCCTGTGTGATTATCGGTGAGGGTTCAGCTAGCTATCAGGGGCAGGTCAAATCTACAGCCGAGTTAATCGCTGATTCAGTGATGGAATCCGTGACGTTGGCAGCCAAAGAAGGGTTAGCACTACTCAACGGCACGAATGTTTCTACAGCGCTTGCACTCAAAGGCTTGTTCAAGGCTGAGAGCTGTTTGCTTAATGCAGTTATTAGTGGCGCTCTAACAGTTGATGCCGCTCTGGCTAGCTATACGCCATTCGATGAGCGCATACAGCAAATCCGTGGACATCAGGGCCAGATAGATATAGCGAGCTGTTACCGAAGTTTGCTATCAACCTCTGAAATCAATACTTCTCACGCCAATTGTGATCGGGTACAGGACCCCTACTCGCTGCGTTGCCAGCCCCAAGTCATGGGTGCATGTTTAGATCATATGCGTTTTGCTGCTAAGACGATTATTACCGAAGCCAATGCCGTGTCTGACAATCCATTAGTATTCCATGAGGATGGCGATATTCTGTCTGGTGGTAACTTCCATGCAGAACCCATCGCCATGGCGAGCGATACTCTTGCGATTGCGATCAGTGAGATTGGTGCCATAGCTGAACGTCGAGTAGCACTATTACTCGATAAACATCTGAGCAATTTACCCCCCTTTCTGGTGGATAATTCCGGGGTTAACTCAGGCTTCATGATTGCTCAGGTCACAGCTGCAGCGTTGGCCAGTGAAAATAAAACCTATGCTCATCCAGCTAGCGTAGATAGTCTACCCACCTCTGCCAATCAAGAGGATCATGTCAGTATGGCCACTTTCAGTGCCCGTCGCCTGACTGATATGGCTGACAACGTGAGTGGGATCATCGCTATTGAATTGTTATGTGCCGCCCAGGGAATCGATTTCCGTGCACCGTTGAAGACATCCAATAAACTTCAGGCTGTAATGGCAGAAATCCGTGGACGAGTACCCTTTTATGAATGCGATCGCTACATGGCTGATGATATTGAGGCGGCAAAGCAACTGGTTGAATCGAATCACTTATCTGAGGTAGCTCAACTAACGTCGGTACTGTGAGTAAATCGCTAGATGTGATTGAGATGTTCATTATTACATCTCAATAAACTTCTACGGTTAGATCATTTTAATGTTCTACTATCACACCATTCAAATGTGCTTCACAAAGACGCTGTGAATCCATCCATGGAAGCTTGGCTGCAGCATCCCTGCTGCAGACACTTTTTTTCGCATCATTTTGAATGTTGCGCTAAGAACATCTCACCATTGCCAGTATTAACTGACAATGATGAAACTCTTAGGTATGAATTGATTAGGCTGCTGACTGATGCTCAGGTTCTTGGACAGGATTGAATTTCTCGAACCACTCTGGGGCATAAGCATCAACCTGAATAGCATCCCAACGCGCAGCATTTGCCTCACGAATGAGGGTCGCTTCGCGATCGCTTAAAATACCATTTTCAAGTGCGAGCTTAATGGTGTCCTCGAGATCACGACACTTCTCAACCTCACCCTTTTTAATTGCTCGGGTCAGTTTACGCTCCGACTCAGCACCCAGTAGTACCGCATTGAAGGCATGCTCGATGCGTCCCGTGACATCATCCGCCTTGTCAGAAACATACATAGGATAGGTAATACGCTGACGCATCAGAGTATTTGAGAGCATTGGCTCAACCACTGCCTGATCGAGTCTATCGGAAGCTTTTGAATAGCTAACACCCCATGGGAAGACCAAACGATGTAGCACTTTATTCAATAATGTGCTTTTAGTGAAGTTACGGAAGAATTCCGTAAAGGCTGTTTGGATATCCGCTAAACTGTTCTGGATGTTCCAGTGAACATAAGCAAGATCATCTGACTGACGTCCTTCATCTTCATAGAACTTCAAAACAGAGGTAGACATGTATAGATGAGACAAAACATCACCAAGACGTGCTGAGAGGCGCTCACGGCGTTTTAAATCTCCACCGACAATCAACATTGCAACATCCGAAACAAACGCCAAGGCAGAGCTCATACGAGTTAATTGCTTATAATACTGTTCAGTTTCACCAGCAACCGGTGCAGAGGTGAATCTAGCGCCGGTCAAACCCAGCCAAACCGTGCGGACAAAGTTACTAATGCTGTAGCCAATATGCGAGAAGAATGCGCGGTCAAATTGCTTCAGACCTGCTTTAGGATCCGGATTGGCAACACTCAGCATTTCCTCATAAACCCATGGATGACAGCGCACTGCCCCCTGACCAAAGATCATGAGATTACGGGTAAGGATATTGGCACCCTCAACGGTAATCGCTACCGGATTGGCGATATGAGCGACGGCCATATAGTTACGTTCACCCATGATGATTGCTCGACCACCATGAATATCCATACTGTCATCAACGACGCTACGTCCCATCTCAGTCATATGATATTTAGCAATACCAGAAATAACCGATGGTTTGACGCCTAAATCAATGGCGTGGGAAGTGAGACGACGGCACGCTTCCAGACGGTATGTCATACCGGCAATACGTGCCAGTGGCTCCTGGATACCTTCAAAATTAGCGATTGGAGTATTGAATTGCTCGCGAATTCGGGCATACGCACCAGTGTAACGATACCCTACCTTACCGCTCGCCACACCCATGGCTGGGAGTGAAATTGAGCGCCCAATGGAGAGTAATTCAACCAGCATACGCCAACCTTTACCAGCATATTCCTGTCCACCAACAACCCAGTCCATAGGAATGAATACTTTGTCACCATAGGTCGGGCCATTCATAAATGCCTGATTCATGGGTAAGTGACGATCACCCGTTTTGACACCGGGATGTGAGGTTGGAATAAGTGCGCAAGTAATGCCTATGTCCTCTTTGTCTCCGATCAATCCATCTGGGTCGTATAACTTGAACGCCAGTCCCAGCACAGTCGCTACTGGAGCAAGGGTAATATATCGTTTGTTCCAAGTAACCTCGATTCCCAGAACTTCCTCACCTTCATGCTCACCCATCTTGACGGTACCGAAGTCAGTCATCGCGCCGGCATCACTACCAGCTGAGGGACCCGTTAAAGCAAAGCATGGAATTTCTTTACCGACGGCAAGCCCGGGTAGATAGCGATCTTTCTGGGCATCGGTACCATAGTGGATTAATAATTCTGCAGGTCCTAGTGAATTAGGCACCATAACAGAAACTGCAGCAGTAACACTGCGAGTCGATATTTTGTTCACAATTGTCGAGTGCGCATAGGCAGAGAATTCTTTACCACCGTATTTCTTTGGGATAATCATGCCTAAGAAGCCGCTATCTTTAATGAACTGCCAAACCTCCGGTGGCATATCCATATCCTGACTGATCTGCCATTCATCAAGCATTTCACATAACTTCTCAGTTTCATTGTTCAGAAAATCTAATTCTTCTTGCGTCATTTGCGGCTTGGAAATTTGTATGATCTTGTCCCAATCAGGTTTGCCCTGGAATAAGTCTTTATCTAACCACACATCACCTGCCTCAAGCGCATCCTTTTCTGTATCACTCATGGAAGGCATCATCTTCTTAAAGATTTCATAGATTGGTTTAGTAACCAATTCGCGGCGTAAGTCCGGCATGAAATATGAAGTGGCAGTCAGTAACACAATGGCCCAAGGGATGACACTGAAGCCAGTAGTCATCGTGGCAATAACCAGAGCGATTGATACAGCAGTCAATCCTATTTCAAACGACTTGCGCTGATATAAACAATAGGCTGCAACAAGTAATAATACAGTCAGCTGTAATAGCATTAGTTTATCTCCAATGAGGTTGGGCTCTGCATTGAGCCTGTGAGAAATGGTATTAAGTAATCTATCATCCGTTGCGTATCAACGGTTTCGTTTAAATCAGCTTCAGCAATGTCCTTCAGTGCCTGATGCCCTGCCATGGCGAACACCATGGTTCCGAGCATGAAATGAAGGCGCCAGAATACTTCGTTGTTATCTAAATCTGGATTTGCTTTGTGCACAAGTCGGGTAAATTGTGACAGAAGATAGCCATATTTTTCACTTAAGAATACTTTCAAATGTCCCTGTGATTCAGTGTATGCACGACCTAATAGACGCATAAAATTAGCCGCACTGTCAGTGTTCGTTTCATCTAACTCGATAACAGGTATCAACAAGCCTTCCAGAATTTCTGTCATCGATACAGATTCATTATCTTCGAGGTCGGTGAAAGCAATATGAACTTTGCCGGAAAAGCGAATGAAATAGCGGTCAATAACGGCTTGAATCAAGTCTTTCTTGGACCCGAAATGATAATTCACTGCGGCTAAATTGACCTGTGCGACACTGGTGATTAGGCGCATGGAAGTTTCGCTAAAGCCTTGTTCTGCAAATAAAACTTCAGCCGCATTCATGATTTTTTCTTTGGTATTAGCCATATGGATAACAGAATTGATTCAAACGTATGTTTGAAACATACGTTCATTGCAATGAAAAGTCAAGGTTTAAGCGCTAAATTTAAGCGGTAATGTGAGATGTATAGATAAGTAAAAAAATGCCAATTTTATGATGCTTTCCCCTTGCACTTTTTATAGTTCGACTATACTCGAATGTAGGACACCGAGATGTTGATATGATGGATAATAAGACTTACCAGGATTTTCAAACAAATATCGCCGAACTAACGCGACTGGCAGCGGCCCAGATACAGGTTTGTATGTCTGAGGCAGACTTTGAGGTTAACCAGCTTACAGACTCTTTCACTGATATCGTTAATCAGGATCGTCGTCTGCGAGAGTTGATAGAATCATTGCCTGAAAATGAAGAAGTCCTGCCAATTAAGCAATCGATTAGTATGCAATCCACCGCATTAGGGAGTAACGTCCGCAACTCGATCATTGCATTTCAGTTTTTTGATCGTATGTGCCAACGCCTGGAACATAGCATTGAATGTTTGAAAGAGTTATCGAATATCGAGGAAACCAATTTCGAAGCACACATCGGCGAGATTGATCGACTTAAAGATGCTATCTACAAGAGTTACACCATGGAAGAGGAACGCTCATTGTACGACGAGCTATTGAGTAAGCATGACTTCGACCAAGCCATCAATGACTATCTGGCAAAACGCGCTGTAGCGGCCGAAGATGATGATGACGATATCGAATTCTTCTAGGACTTAGCT
The DNA here is from genome assembly GCA_964228485.1 of Alteromonadales bacterium. Lineage (GTDB taxonomy): Bacteria > Pseudomonadota > Gammaproteobacteria > Enterobacterales > CAXRAF01. Next base: position 10,396 of record CAXRAF010000054.1, read on the forward strand.
GTCCTTACACTCTTCTAAGAAAGTCATCAATTCAGCGAAGTTAAATGGATAATTCAATTCCTTTCCTGAAGCTTTGTTAATCACCACCGGAATTGTCTCACGATAGGATTCAAATAGTTGAGGATCATCGATAATATCCCTCACCGTTACTTGGTATGGGATTTTGCTAAATAGACGTTGCGATTCCAGTTCCTGCTCTGCCTCATCGCATAAATGGCAGTACTCGGTACCCAACAAGATCAAGTCAATCATGATGAATGTCTTATTTCCCAGCAATGATGTGGTGGTCGATGTGCTCTGAAGTCAGCAGAAATGGTTGATTGACCCATGTCCTGTACCTGAAAGTTCTCTGATAGGTTCTCGGATAGCTTAAATCCTTTGCGGTTGGTTGAAAATATCAATACCCCATCACGACTCAGCGAGTTCATCGTATTCGCAATCAGTGACTCATGATCTGCCTGAATATCCAGATGTTTATCCATGGACTTAGAGTTAGAGAAGCTAGGCGGATCTAGAAATATGACATCATAAAGTCGTTTGTTGTTAGCGAGCCATTTGACACAATCCTGTTTAACAAACTGATGTTGATTCGCCGCTAAATGATTTAACTTCAGGTTATCCTTGGCCCAATTGAGATAGGTGTTTGACATATCAACACTGGTTGTCTCACTAGCCTGTCCTGCTGCTGCGTAGACAGTCACTGCACCTGTGTAGCAAAACAAATTCAAGAAACGTTTACCTTTGACAAGCTTTCTGATCCGCTCTCGGATCAGACGATGATCGAGAAAGATTCCGGTATCTAGATAGTCAGTGAGATTGACATAAAACTCTAAGCCCTGCTCTTTGATGACCATTCGTTGTCCCGATTTTGCCTGCTTTTCATACTGGGCTGTGCCCTTTTGCTTTTGCCGGGTTTTAAGCAGTATTTGTGACTTACTGGCCTGTGTTACGTGCTGCAGAACTGTGAGCAGTTCTCGTCTGTGCTGATTTACTTTATTTTCTGAGATATGTTTAGGCGCCTGAGTCTCATAAATAACGTAGTGATTAAGATATCGGTCAACACTAAAGGCATACTCAGGCAGATCATGTTCATAGATGCGGACCGCATCTAAGTCGTCACGTTGTGCTAACTTATCAGCCTTAGCAATATTTTTCTTAAGTCGATTGATTAATGGCGCTAGACGCTCATTTTTTGCCGGATCTTGCTCGCGGGTAAAGAAGTTAACCTCCTCCAACTCAAAACAATAAAGCTGACAGGCAATCTTACCGTTATAGAATTTATAGCGCTTTGAGGCCCGGATCTCGGTCTGTTGCATGAGTTCCTGCTCACTACAAATCAATGCCGCTCGACTACCAATCTGTTGTTTCAACCAGCGACCAATGGCTTTATAGGTAGGGATCAAACTGTCAAGGTCTCCCAACCGCTCACCATAGGGTGGATTACTGATAATCAAGGCATTGTGGTAATTCTCTCTGCCGCTACTGAACGAGCCAGCAATGATATTGATATGGCCCTCAAGCTCTAGCCGACCAATATTGGCCTGTGCAGCGCGTAAGGTGCGCTTATCAGTCTCAAAGCCTGTTGCATGACAAACAAGCGACAGCCTGCCCTGCTCGGCTCGTTGCTGGGCATCATACAAGCATGTTTGCCACAACTTTTCATCATGACCAAGCCAATCACTAAAACCATACTTCTCGCGATAGAGACCGGGGGCGATATCGGCACGCATGAGCAACCCCTCCAGCAACAGCGTTCCTGATCCACAAAGTGGATCCACGAGCGGCGTTTCTGGTTCAGCAGTCAACCAACCAGCACGAATGAGCAGCGCTGCAGCGAGGTTCTCTTTAATGGGTGCTTCACCTTGATCGAGTCGATAACCGCGTCGATGCAGGCTGGGACCGGATAGATCCAGATACAGGGTACACTTTCCCTTGAGCAGGTGCGCAAATATCCAAATATCAGGTGATTTCAAATCTACATCAGGACGTTTGCCAAACTCTTCGCGAAACTGATCGGCAATGGCGTCTTTGACAGTTCGGGCGTTGAATTGCTCATGGTTTAGATTCTTGGATGTGCCGCGAAAATCCACTTTAAAGCGGTGTTTAACATCCATGTGCATCGCCCAATCGATCGAATTGGCGAGGTTGTATAATTGTTCTGCATCGGAGACATCCGCAGTGCCTAATGGTAACAGGACTCGATTAGCAAGACGGGACCACAGGCAGGCAATATAGGCCATTTTCATGTCACCGGTAAAGGTCACGCTGCCAGGATTTTCACGCGTACTTGTAGCTCCAAGACGAGCCATTTCGTCCTGTAATAATGATTCCAATCCTTTCGGACAGATAGCGCGAAATGTTTGTTCCACAGGCGTGGCCTATTTCATTTTAGAGCGGTCTTCAACCCAAGAACCATTGTCATAATGGGCTACCCAACCACTTGCCTTACCGTCCTTCTTCTCGGTCATGACATATTGCGATTTGGTTTTGCGTGAGTAGCGAATAATCGCTTCTCGACCACGTGGATCTTTTACCGGCGCGTTAGTCAGATATTTGAACTTCGGATCAAGTTGTTCTTTGACTAACAATAACTCAGCTACTTTCGGTGCTCTGGTTTCACGGTTTTTCGGAAACTGACTGGCTGCCAAGAAGATTCCTGACGCTCCATCCCTTAGAATGTAAGTATCATCGACCTTCTGACATTGCAGCATAGGCATTGGTATTGGGTCTGCCTTAGGTGGTGCAGGCTGACCATTACGAAGTAATTTACGGGTGTTCTTACATTCCTCGGCTGTGCAACCAAAATACTTACCAAAGCGGCCATTCTTAAGTTGCATTTCAGAGCCACACTTATCACAGTCGATCACTGGCCCATCATAGCCTTTGATCTTGAATTGTCCCTTCTCAACATGAAAACCTGAACAGTCCGGATTATTTCCGCACACATGCAGTTTGCGCTCGGTGTCTATCAGATAGCTCTCCATCGCGGTACCGCATTTATCACAGCGGCGTTTGGACATCAGACTGGTTGTCTCGGCATCTTCCTCATCCATCGATACCGCTTCTTCACCGGGCGATAGGTTGAGCGTTTTATTACAACGCTCCTTGGCCGGCAACGAGTATCCCGAGCAGCCTATAAACACCCCGGTTGAAGCGGTTCTGATCATCATGGGTCGACCACATTCTGGGCATTCAATATCCGTAAGTACAGGTTCATTGGGTCGCATACCCTCCACGTCAGCTTCTGCTTTTTCGAGGTTTGCGACAAAATCATCATAGAATCTGCTCAAAGTGTCTTTCCAGTCAGCATCACCACGGGCAATTTCATCCAGATGTTCTTCCATCTCAGCGGTAAATCCATAATCCATCAGGTCATCGAAGTTCTCATTGAGACGATCAGTTACGATTTCACCAATCTTTCGTGAATAAAAACGCCGAGACTCTAACTTGACGTAGCCGCGATCCTGAATCGTGGAAATGATATTGGCATAGGTTGAAGGTCGGCCAATGCCGCGTTTTTCCAGTTCTTTAACCAGAGCCGCTTCACTGAATCGCGCAGGTGGTTTGGTAAAGTGCTGACTCGGATTAATTCTGATTAGAGACAACACATCGCCGACATTGAGATCGGGTAATTCTTTATCTTCGTCTTTCTTGCGCACGGTTGGTAGTACTTTAGTCCAACCATCAAAGCGCATCACTCGGCCACGGGTTGAGAGTGTATAGCCAGAGGCGTTAACTAAAATTTTAGTCGAAGTGTATTGTGCGTTTGTCATTTGACAGGCAACAAACTGACGCCAAATGAGGTCGTATAGCTTCTGAGCGTCCGCCTCCATGCCGTTCAGAGAATCAGCTGAGCGACTCACATCGGATGGACGTATTGCTTCGTGCGCCTCTTGAGCGCCCTCTTTGCTGGAATAGTTTATTGCCTTAGCAGGCAGATACTGAGAGCCATAGTTATCACCAATAAACCCTCGACAAGCATTCACTGCATCATTACTCAGTGCAGTAGAGTCGGTACGCATATAGGTAATGTGGCCAGCTTCATATAGCCGCTGAGCCAGCATCATGGTCTTTTTGACGCCATAGCCTAAACGCGTGCTGGCGGCTTGTTGCAGCGATGAAGTAATAAAGGGAGCAGATGGCTTAGATTGCGTCGGGCGATCGCTGCGATCGGTGACTGTATAGGTCGAGTTATTCAGTATCTCAACCGCTTCCATGGCTTGCTGCTCATTGACAGGACGGAATTTTTCACCCTGATACTTTTCCACCTGCATGTTGAATTCATTTTCAGAGTGTTTCAGATCGGCCATGATTTCCCAAAACTCTTCAGGAATAAAGGCACGAATCTCACGTTCTCGTTCAACGACTAACTTAACTGCCACTGACTGCACCCGTCCAGCTGATAAGCCACGGGCAATTTTCTTCCATAATAAGGGCGACACCATAAAACCAACCAAGCGGTCAAGGAAGCGACGCGTCTGTTGTGCATTGACGTAATTGGTATCAAGCTCACTGGGCTTATCAAATGCATCTTGAATCGCCGACTTGGTAATCTCATTAAACACCACTCGTTTAAAGCGCTGCTCATCACCGCCAATCAGTTCTTGCAGATGCCATGCAATCGCCTCACCCTCACGGTCTAAATCGGTCGCGAGATAAATCGCATCTGAGTTAGCAGCAATTTTCTTAAGTTCTTTAACTACTTTTTCTTTACCAGGCAGGACACGGTAATCCGCTTGCCAGTTTTTCTCAGGATAGATGCCCATCCGCTTAAACAAGGCTTTTTGTGCTTGTTGTTTCTTATAGGCGGCTTTCTTCTCGGGGCTCATTTTACGGGTGATTTGGCTTTGTTTAGCCCGTGCTTTTGTGTCAACAGGGTCACGACTACCAGAGGTTGGCAAGTCTCGAATATGTCCTACACTTGACTTTACAACATAGTCTTTGCCCAGGTATTTATTGATTGTTTTGGCCTTGGCTGGCGACTCGACTATGACTAAAGACTTTCCCATATTTACCCAAATTATTTACTACAAGTGTTAGCAGAGTGAGTGAAATCTGACGACTTTCACCGTTTGACGAAGGTGCATATATAGTGATTTGATCTCAGTTGGTCAAGGAAAATCTATTTAAATTTTTCTTAAACTCATCATCGGAGACTGCTGAAGAATACCTTTACTTGCGATATATCCTGCGGTCGTAATGATCAAAAATCCACTCACAGGTCCAACAACCCAAACCCACCAGTGAACACTAAACGGCAATTCAAATACATAGTGATATAGTCCCCACGCTGTGACCTCTGTACCGATGGCAGCCATTAGTCCAGCCATCAATGAAATCAGTCCGAACTCACTAATAATCGCCTGACGAAGATAGCGCTTCGGTGCCCCGAGGGTCCTGAGTATCGTGGATTCGAAATTACGTACATCCATAGATGCTTGTACTGAAGCAAAAAGCACCATTAACCCTGCGACCATCACGAACATCAGAACATATTCAACTGCGATACTGACCTGATCAATGACGCGTTGTATCTGCTCCATGATGGCATCTAATTCAATGAGTGTTGCGGCAGGAAATAAATCAATCATGTCAGGCAATAAGGCTTTCTCAGATTTAGACAAATAGAAACTGGTCATCCATTCCGCGGGCAATTCACTAATGGCATCGGATGTGAAGATAATAAAGAAATTGGGTTTGAATGAATCCCACTTCACAGTCCGAAAACTGGTCACTTCACCCTGATATTCAAAGCCACCGGTTTTAAAACTCAGGATATCACCGATCTTGAGATTCCTTCGTTGCGCAAAGGTTTGCTCGAGACTCATGGCCGGCAGTCCGGATTGCGTCGTAGCTGGAGACCATTCGCCCTCAACTAACTCATTATGGCTCGGCATGGTTTCAGACCAACTAATATTGACCTCTCGTCCGATGGTGCCTCTGGCTGATTCGGGCAATGACACACGGGAGCGGATCATTGGGAATAATCCAGCGTGGCGAATATTATTGTCGATAAAGTATTGTTCTAGTGGCTCTGTTTCAAAACGTTCGATGTTGACAATAAAATGATTTGGAGTGTCCATATCAAGTTTAGCCTGCCAGGTATCCAGCAGATCATTTCGGAGCAATATCACCAGCATCATAATCAACATCGACAGGCCAAAAGCAAGGATCTGAATTCGGCTGGCACCAGAATGACGACTCACCTGTTTGACACCAAAATAACTAGCACCGGAGAATAACTTGCCCAGTGATAAACCAAGTTTAACAAATAATTGTGCAACGCCTGTGAAGACGACCGAGACTACAATACCCGCACCCAATAAGTTAATAACCAGACGGATATCGGTTGTTTGCCACCACATGATTAAACCGAGTGAGAAGATCGTTAATCCATATGTAAGATAAGAGCTCATGGACATCGGCGTAAGATCTTTGCGAAGTACCCGTAGTGGCGCGACTTTACCGAGACGGATCAAAGCCGGCAAAGCAAACCCAACTAATGCCGATAACCCAGTTGCTATCGCAACCAGAAACCCAGAAATACCCGGTGTAGGTAAGTTGGGCGGCAATATGGGTTGCATGAGACTCACCAGTCCCATATGAATCACATAACCGAGTATTCCGCCGATGATACTTGTCGAAAGTCCGATCAACATAAGGTTATAGCCATAGATTTTCAGCACATCGTTTTGTTTGCAACCAAAACATCGCAACATCGCAGCATGATCGAAATGGTGCTCTGCGTAGCGATTGGCGACCATAGCGATAGCGATTCCTGCGAGCATTAAAATAGCCAAACTGGCAAATCCGAGAAACGACTCAGCGCGTTCTAAGGTGCGCTCTAATCTAGGCACACCACTGCGGGCACCCACCTGACTCCAAGTACGATTGCTGTTGTCCTTAAACCACACACTATATTCTTCAATGGTCTGACGCTCGCCTACCAGATGATATTGCCAGTTAACCCGACTCCCCTCCTGTAGCACATCTGTTCTAGGCACATCCGCCATGTTCATTACCAGCCGTGGCAGGAAATTTAGTAGGCCGCCGCCTCGACCAGGCTCTGGTTCAATAATACCGGTGACTGCAAACTCAGCTACGCCGACTTCAACCATGTCGCCGTAGCTCAGGTTTAGTTTACGAAACAAGGTCGCATCAACCCATACTGACCCTGGACTGGGCGGACTGTTGACCGCTTGTGACGAATCATCAGCCCTGGTGAGATTTAAGTTCCCTTTGAGTGGATAAAAGGTATCCACAGCACGGACGCTAGATAATTGGAAGCCATTTTCGGTTGAGGCAATCGAGGGGAATACCAGGGTGTTAGAAACTTCAAGCCCACGACTTCTTGCTTCATCAATCCAACTGGGATCGGCTTCTCGTGGTCCAGATATTTGCAGATCAGCACCGATAAAACGCGCCGTTTCTTCCTGCATCGCAATTTCAACTCGATCACTGAAAAAGTTAATCGAACTGACTGCAGCAACTGCCACGATCAACGCGGCTATTAAGACCTTTAATTCTCCACCACGCCAATCACGGAGGAATAGGCGAAACACCAGTGACCACATATTATTGCACCATTGTGCCGGCTTCTAGCACGATTTGCTGCTGACACGATTGGGCCAAGCCATCATCATGGGTCACTAAAATAAGGGTTGTCTGCTTCGATTTGTTCAGATCAAATAATAATTCAGCCACATGAGAGCCTGTCTTGGTATCGAGATTGCCAGTCGGTTCATCGGCAAACAGTATTTTGGGTTGACTAGCGAATGCTCTAGCAATGGCCACCCGCTGTTGCTCACCTCCGGAAAGTTGTTTGGGGTAGTGCGTTAAACGATGCGACAACCCGACCTGATCGAGCAATTGGTTGGCTGTTTTACGGGCATTGCTATCGCCTTTCAATTCAATCGGCAACATGACATTCTCTATTGCTGTCAGCGACTCTAATAAATGAAATGATTGGAACACAAAACCGACATGAGCGGCCCTGAAGTCTGCCAGATCATCCTCTGATAATGACTCGATGGCTTGGCCACTGATGTTCACCGTACCAGTGCTAGGTCGATCCAGACCTGCGAGCAAACTTAGTAAGGTTGATTTACCCGATCCCGATTCGCCGGTAATCGCGACAGTCTGACCCGATTCGATATTGAAGTTAATATCATGAAGAATCTGTAGCGGCCCTTCCTGCGTAGTGACTGTTTTTGAGAGATTTTGTACTGTAATCATAGATAACTTAATGTGCTGATTTAGTTGAAATTGCGCTTAACAATGACCAGATATGTCTAGTCCCATTAACTACGAAGGATACCATCGCATGGTTCAATCGTTTTTCAAAAAAATGTTACTGAGTTTGTTATTGCTTAATGCCGTAACTTACCTAGCCAGCGAGCCGACGACTAAAGTCATGGTATTTGGCGATAGTCTCAGTGCGGCCTATGGTATTCCTGCAGAATATGGGTGGGTTAAGCTTTTACAAGAGCAGCTGGAAAAAAATGACTATCCGGTTGAAGTGATTAATGCCAGTATCTCCGGCAACACCAGTGGTAATGGCCTGACTCGGATAGCTAAAGACCTAGCCACACATAGCCCCGATATTCTTATCCTTGAGTTGGGTGGTAATGATGGTTTACGCGGACATCCACCGG
>CAXRAF010000055.1:0-4543 GCA_964228485.1 Alteromonadales bacterium
AATCTCATTATCTATGTATAGCCTGTTTGTATTCGGTGTCACACTGTGGCTAGTGTATGGCATATTACTGCAGGATTTGCCCATGTTAATCGCCAATACGTTTACCCTGTTCTTTGCCGCTATTATCCTAACTATAAAGATAAAACATACCCTATTTGATCGAGAACAAGCCGACTGAGCCATTTACTAATCCTTGCAATTAGGGTGTGCTATTTTCGTGATTAATGGTGTAGTCTATTAGGTATATTAAAAATAATCACATACAGCGGCTCTCAACATAGAGGAGATTAACCATGGAAATAGGAACTATTGTTTTTTGGGTAGTCATCATTGGTCTGGCATTTTTTATTGTTGGTATTTATAACAAACTGGTTGCCTTGCGTAATCGATTTAAAAATGCGTTTTCACAAATTGACGTCCAACTTACCCGTCGTTATGAGTTGATTCCGAATCTGGTCGAAACGGCAAAGGCCTATATGGCGCATGAGAAAGATACCCTCGAAGCAGTCATACAAGCGCGTAATCAGGCCGCCACAGCTAACAGTCAGGCTGCTGCAAATCCCGATGATGGCTCGGCGATAAAAGGGTTGGCAAGCGCTGAAACCATGTTGACTGGGGCATTAAGTAAGTTCTTCGCTCTGTCTGAGGCGTACCCCGACTTAAAAGCCAACGAAACCATGAATAATGTCATGGAAGAATTAAGCTCAACAGAAAATAAGGTGGCATTTGCTCGACAGGCCTATAATGATTCAGTCATGACCTACAACACCTATCGCGAGCAGTTCCCTAATAACCTCATCGCCAATAACTTTTCATTCAAAGAAGCTGAACTGTTTGAGGTCGATGAACCAGAAGCGAAGAAGCCGGTTAAAGTATCATTTGACTAAGTATTGCTAGTTGGCATCAGCGATGGATTTTTTTGAGCGTCAACATCAGGCCAAGTCTGAAACTAAAAAGCTGGTCGCCCTATTTGTGCTGGCGGTGCTGTTGATCATTGCGCTGCTTAACGGGCTTGGCTTTTATGTGGTAAACCTCTCTCAAGAGCACCAAATCACTGCCAAAGACTGGCTCTTAAGTCCCATTAGTTTAGGCATAGCAGCCGGCACCATTCTGACTATTTTTATTGGTTCCCTGTTCCGATACTGGCAGGTCAGAGGTGGTGGTCAGGCGGTCGCTGAAATGGTTGCCGGGCGTCGGATTGACATGGACTCAAAAAACCCCCAGGAACGACGTCTTGTGAATGTGGTGGAAGAGATGTCTATCGCCTCGGGTATGTCTGTGCCAACCATTTATGTCATGGATCATGAGCCAGGACTGAATGCCTTTGTTGCCGGACTGATCCCATCGGATACTGTGCTGGTAGTGACTAAAGGGTTACTTGATAATCTCAGTCGTCAGGAACTCCAGGGCGTAGTGGCGCATGAATTTAGTCACATATTCCATGCCGATATGCGCATCAACCTGCGTCTTATCGGCATTCTGGGTGGCATATTAGCGATAGGTCAGTTGGGCTATTATATTCTTCGATCACTGCGTTACTCAGGCTCTCGTCGACGCTCCAGTAGTAGTAACAACAGTGGCGGGCAACTGATCCTGTTTCTAATGGCCATGTCAATTGCACTCATCATAGTCGGTTATGTTGGCGTTTTTTTTGGTCGTCTGATCAAGGCTGCCATCTCACGCCAAAGAGAGTATTTGGCTGATGCGGCAGCGGTGCAATACAGTCGTGACTCCATGGGTATCGCCAACGCACTGTATAAGATAAAAACTAACGGTAAGCATTCATTAATGGACTCATCACATGCCGAAGATATGAGTCATATGTGCTTCGGACAAGCCATCCAGATTAAGGCCTTTTCAGGCATGCTGGCTTCGCATCCACCGATTGATAATCGCATTCAGGCGCTGGTACCCGGTTATCGCTCCATCAGACGACAGATGGATGAGGAAGTTATCGATGACTTGAGCCCCATTGCACAGTTTGCCGGTTCAAAGGCTGAATCCACAGCCAATGTGCAGGGTGCTGGTACAGGTGCCGTTAATAGCAGCGAAGCGGTGATCGCCAGCGTTGGCACCATGAGCCCAGAGCAGGTAACCAAGGCGGTCGAAGTGCATGAACGATTGGATGAAGACATGCTACAGGCATGCCGCAATCCTGATACCGTGGGGGCAGCACTACTGGGTCTGATTGCTCAAGGCAACAATGCCCAATGGTCCGATCAGGCCAAAGCGTTAGTTGATCATCTTGATAACGAAACAATTGCATTGGTCAAAACCTTCAGTGAGCTTGATGTCGTTGCTGAGCAAAGATTGCCTTTGACAGAAATCTCAATTCCGGCGATCAAGCGCCTCGATCAAGAACAAGGCAAGCAATTATTAACTGCTGCAAGTCACCTGATCTTGGCGGATCAAACCATCTCAAGTTTCGAGTTCTTTTTGTACGCTCTGTTACGAAAGCACATCCGAAAATCAGCTAAGCAATCCAGTAAGTCGATCACAAGCTATCGCAAAGTCATTGATGAGATCGCCTATTTAGTGAGTATCATTGCTGTCGCCGGTGGTGGATATGATGCCGCGCGGATGAAACAGTTAATGACGTCATTCACGTCTGATTGGCAGCCACCTTCAGCGCAACCTGCCTTCTCCGCCAGAAAACTGGATGAGACCCTAAAACACCTCAATCAGCTAACCCCTCTGCTGAAACGACCTTTGATGCTGACACTGGCAGATATTGTTGTACATGATGGTCATCTGAAACAAACAGAATTGGAGTTACTGCGGGCTACCGGTATTTATCTGGAATGTCCAATTCCGCCACTCACTGTTGAAAATTGATAATTTAACGCTATTTAAATCTGGGTAAGTTATACTGCTGACGGTTGATCGGTAACCGCAAGCCATACTCGAAATTGATATAAGGTAATCCATGAAAGTCATCTCATTTAACATCAACGGCATCCGCGCACGCGAGCATCAATTAATCGCACTAAAGCAACAGTACGATCCCGATATTGTCGGGATTCAGGAAAGCAAAGTGCAGGATCCTGATTTTCCATTGGAGATGGTCAATAACGTTGGCTTCGCTGTTGAATACTTCGGACAGAAGAGTCACTACGGTGTCTGTATGCTGGGGAAACAGAATCCACAAGTGACTGAAAAGGGCTTCCCTACCGATGATGATGATGCACAACGGCGCATGATCATAGGCCACTATCCCCTGAGTGATGGACGGACTTTGAAAGTGCTCAATGGTTATTTTCCGCAAGGTGAAAATCGAGATCATCCAGTCAAGTTTCCAGCCAAAAGAGCCTTCTATGCTGACTTAATGACCTACCTCAATAATCATTGCGATCCGGGTGATCCGATCATTCTGATGGGCGACTTTAATATCGCACCTGAAGATACTGATATCGGTATTGGAGAGCAAAATGCCAAACGCTGGCTGCGCGAGGGCTCTACCAGCTTTTTGCCCGAAGAGCGGGAGTGGTATGACACACTGATGCAGTGGGGGTTCCACGACACTTACCGTAAGCTATATCCGGAGTCAGATGAACTCTATAGTTGGTTTAACTACCGCACCCGGGCCTTCGATCGCGATCCGAAAAGAGGCTTACGTATCGACCAGATCCTGTGCACAGAATCATTGATCGATTCAGTGGTTGCTGCGGGTATCGATTATGAGATCCGCGGTATGGAAAAACCCTCGGATCATTGTCCAATTTGGGCCGAATTTGCGGTCGATATCGTATACGACTAACTCTATTCGTTTGGCCGTTGCGTATATTTTTGTAGTATTTATCAACGGTCAATCTAATGACAGACACGTCATGCAATACCATCTCTGTCGTTGACTCAATCAACGATTCTGACACTGAGACATGGTCTCAGTGGTCGGCAGAGAACGCCATATTTATGCAACCTGAATTCCTGTCTGCGCTGGAGGCTAGTCAATCAGTCAGTCCAGCGACGGGTTGGCAATCAAACCATCTGGCCATTTATCAGGGGCAGCAGTTGCAAGCCTTCATGCCAATGTTCATTAAGAACCATTCCTATGGTGAATACATGTTTGATTGGCAGTGGGCTAATGGCTTTCACAGAGCGGGATTACAGTACTATCCCAAGGCGGTCAATGCCGTTCCCTTTACACCGGTTAGTAGTGCTCGATTGTTGAGTGCTGACGGAAATGGCGATCATTACCAAGCCGTTGTTGATTATGTGCAACAGCAGGATGTTTCAAATTTTCAGTGCCTCTATACCACCCAAGATGAGAGTGAGCTCTGGCGTGCGGCTGGAGCGCTGATCCGTCACGGTTATCAATTCACTTGGTATAACAAAAACTATCATGATTTTGATCATTTTCTGGCCCAACTGCGTTCCAGTTACCGCAAGAAAATCCGGCGTGAGAGAAGACAAATCGCTACATCGAGATTACATATTAAACGATTTTACGGTACCGAGATAACCCCTGAGGTATGGCATTTTTTTATCATCTGTTACAAGCGCACCTATCTCAAGCGTTCGGGCCATGAGGGGTATCTCAACC
>CAXRAF010000056.1:0-5792 GCA_964228485.1 Alteromonadales bacterium
CCAGCATGGGGTGAAGCACCATGGGTACCAACACCATGAACAATAATATCCAGACTGTCAGAGCCGGCATAGGTTCTGCCGGGGATCACGTTGATGGTATTCGACGGTAGCATCGCACCCACGTGCAAGGCCAGTGCATAATCTGGTTTGCCAAAGCGCTGCCATAGGTTGTCTTCAACCATCAATCGAGCGCCCATAATTCGCTCTTCGGCTGGCTGTACTATTAACATCAAGGTACCTGACCATTGGTCCTTATTGGCATTCATGTATCGTGCAGTGCCAACCAGACTGGTGATATGCACATCATGACCACAGGCATGCATGACTGGAACCATGTCACCAGTGATGGGATCCTCCTGGGTTGCCTTTGAGGCATATTCCAAGCCGGATTTTTCCTCGATAGGAAGGCCATCCATATCCGCTCGCATCATGACCAGAGGTCCCGGACCATTTTCCATCAGCGCAACGACACCAGTACCACCCACCTTCTCTGTCACCGTAAAGCCAGCAGCGCGTAACTCCTTGGCCATTCGGGCTGCAGTTTTGAACTCGACCAGTGATAATTCCGGATTCTTATGAAAATGAATAAACAGTGGTTTTAAGTAGTCCTGATAATCAGCGGAAATATCTGATTCAATGGTTGAATCAGCTTTTGTTGTGCTGTGGATCGCTAGCAACATCATCATTAATGTTATAAGCACTTTAAGCATGAGAAACTCCGATTTATTAGGCGTTACAACATCATACGTTTGAGAAAACACCATCGGCAATAATTTATTGAAAAACTGGTAACTTTTTCATTTTCTTTGCTATGATTTATGAAAGGATTGTTGTAATTCGCCTTAATAATTCATGAGGTATTGTTATGAGCAGAGAAGACTTGGAATACTCAGAAAGACGCGACTTTATTCGCATGTTTATCAATGCACCTATTTCTTACAGTGCATCAGGCAGCGGTCAATGGCAAAAAGGCATTGGTAAAGACTTGAGTGCAACTGGTATCGCCTTCGTGACTCATGAATCATACGACGCAGGTGACCTGATTGAGATTAAGTTGAAACCAGAAACCACGGTTACTCCGCCACTAGAAGCTACCGTAAAGGTTATACGATGCAGTGCGAGTGAAGATGGCGGGTATGAACTCTCAACAATTATCGAAAAAATTCATTGAAAGACTAATGATGAGATTAATCTAGAATCTCATCATCACAATCAAATTCATCTTCTTCGTAACATTCGTCATCATATAAATCATCTGGCTCTGGCGGGTTGCCGTCATACACCTGATATTCTCGACGCATCAAATAGGCATCTCTCACGAAACTGTACTCGTCCACAGCGTCCTCGAGTTGTGCATCCACCGCTAATAATCGATAACGTAAATCCAATAGATTCAGGAAGTAAAGGCTATTTCTAGTGCGAATGTCGTCCATTTCATTTTGAATGGATACCAGATTATCCACTGGGCGACTAAATACATCGCGTATAGAAGAAGGACCTAAAAATGGCAGTACTATGTAAGGACCTGATTCAGTACCCCAGTAACCCAGTGTCTGACCAAAGTCCTCACTGTGAGACTCGATACCCATCTTGGTGGCGACATCAAATAAGCCACCTAAACCGAGGGTGGTGTTAATCACAAAACGGCCAAGGTCATTGGTTGCATCGAGGAATTTACCCTGCAGAATTTGATTGACGGCAGTAGGGATCTCATCCAGATTAGAGAAAAAATTGCTGATGCTCTGTTTCGCAGGATCAGGCAAGACCGCATCATAGCCTTTTGCCAGAGGCCGCAAAACAACATCGTCGACACCCTTATTAAAATCATACATTGTTCGATTGAATGACTCATAGGGGTCCGATGCCACAGTGTTCACGACGGAGGCACAGCCGAGCAATGAAGTTACACACAGCAAGCTGAGCAATGGTCTGATGAGGGTTTTAGAGATTATTATTTTCACGGTATGTTAGTTTTTGAGAAACGCCGATGGGGCGATCTTCTTATTATCAGGTATATGTTACGATTATGCCCTATATATGGATAAATCTCTGCCGATACAAGCATTAAAGTAGTAACAATTGTTAAATGAACCAGATAACTGCCAGTTTAGAGATCTCCCCTATCAGAGCCATTGCTCTGAGTCAGGATCTATTAGCCTCTTATAAAGCCATTCAACAATTACTTAATACCCTGCAAGTTGGACAGGTAGTTGAAGCGACAGTTCAAACTGAAGTCATTAACCGTGCCGAGCGCGCGCTCCTAATCATTCAAGACACCCCGGTGATTGTGGCTGATGAACAGCTGGCAAAACTCCCCGTTCAAGGCGGGGACAAAGTTCTGCTGCAAGTGGAATCGCTTAATGGGGATCAACTGGTGCTCAAACCGGCACCCATAGATGCTAATGTCGCGCCTGTGTCAGAGGTTGTCGCATCAGAGCAACCTAACTCTCGTCCTGCAGATGTAGTGATTGATACGACAAAGTTACTTAATTTAATTGAGCAAATTAACCCAGATAAGAAGGTCATGGCTGCGATTGTTGAGATGGCTGATGTAGTCAGCCCCACAAATACCAGCAATAGCACCTACACGACACAGACGACCGGAACGAGCGCAGAGAATACGGCCCAACAAGCATCTAGTCGTGCCAACCCCGACAGTGCCACTGTGCGTGCAAATTTGATTCAGGCACAGACAACCACAGCCCCAGATGAGGCCAATCTTAATAAAACAACTCCAGATAAGACAGCTCCTATTAAGATAAGTACTCAACCGCCTGTATCAGACAAGGCTCAGGTGGTTCAAGATGGCAAGTCCGTACGAGCAAACCTACCGCCCAATATCCGCTTGAGCTCTGATCAACCCGATCTGAATACGATTCGTAGTGAAATCCACAATGACAACCGCGCAAATATTGGTACAAGTGTGGGATTGAGATCAGATGCATCGTCAGCTGAAAAACAAGATTCGCAAAGTAAGCTGCCATTACAGGGTATCGATAAATTACAGCAGTCCGCTAACCCAGAGGCCAAAATTCGCGCAACTGTAACGGGTACTGAGCAGTCTATCGTGACTGGCAGTAACGCACCGGCTATAGGCGCTACTAATCAGTCTGGTGTTGATCAGTCAGGAGTGATCAGCAATACGCAACCCAATGTCACTACCTCTGGGCAGTCTAAATTTGACCAAACCATGCCTAACTCGCTGATACAGGGTTCTTCGGAAACAGTCATATCTACCAAAGATGATGCCAAGCAACGATTTAGCGAACCTGCCATAAAAGTGTCAGTTGAAATACCCAATCAACAAACATTTCCGATACTCGCTGAGGCGGTCAGTAAGGAAGCCGGACGTTTGGCTGCCAAGCAAAGTCCATTATCGCAATCGCTTAACAGCTTATTGGCGCAACTCAGTCGCTTAAATGAATGGCAAGGCGCTAACAAACGCTCGCTGCGCTCTGAGGCTGGACAGCAACTTACCAGAGCGACCAGAGATACCTCTGTGACCATTAATGATCTGAGTCGCTATGTGATTAATAAGCAGCAACTGCAGACACCGGCTCAAGTAAAAAAAATTATCAAAAATTCAGGTAATTTCTTTGAAGCAAAATTAGCCAATCAGGCAGAAGCCAAGCAGTCACACAAAACGGTTCATCAGGATTTAAAGGCTAATGTGCAACGGCTACTACACGCCACGTTGTACCATATTGCTAAATTGCAGAGTCAGCATCCAACTCAGACGCCACTGGGAACACAGTCAACCAGCCAGTCAGCGATAGCCAATCAGCAAGTTTCCACAGGACAACAAGCCAACATCGCACAAACTCCGAGTACGCCGCTTAAACCGCAAACTGACCTGGTTAAACTAGTGAAGCAAAAGTTGAGTGCCATTGGTAATCGTCAATTACCGATGGACCTGCCCTCCCAATTGATCCGCATTCTCAAACAAATCCTAAACGAGACCAATCGTGTGATGACCAAGTTGCAGACTAATCAGCTAGGTAATCTGCGTGCGGATAATTTAACCCCTCAGTGGTTCTTTGAGATACCGGTTTGGCACCAGCAATCAGTTGAATTATTGCAGATTTTAATGCGTCAGGAGCAATCCCAGCGAGAGGCTAAAAAAGATAAGGTCTGGTCACTTGTACTACAATTTGATCTGATTGAATTGGGTAAGATTAGGGCAATTCTGCGCTGGCAGGACGATCGCATTGATATGCAGTTTTTAGCCGAATATCCTCCGACAGTTGAGCTGATCGATTCGGAGTTGGAATTTATCCATGACATCATGCAGCGCAATCAACTCACCTTGGAAAATGTCGCTGTCGAGCAGGCAGAATTACGTGATATTGAAGTCGATTTTGGAGTTGCCGAATGAGCGAAAAAGACAACACCATCGACACTGCAGTAGCGCTAACCTATGATCAGGAATCTGCGCCACGGGTCTCGGCTTCTGGTACTGATGAAGTGGCTCGAGAAATGGTGCGCATTGCTGAGGAGCACGGGGTGCATCTTCATAATGATCCCGTGTTATCTCGCATGCTGGCGACGTTGGATATAGGTACCGAAATACCGCGAGAGTTATATGAATTAATTGCTGAGATAATTGCCTTTGCTTACCATCTTCAAGGCAAGGTGCCAGACAATTGGACACCACCAGAGCCGCCAATATATGAGGCTCCTATCGGTCTGCCTAACCAGGATCTTCAGGATAACTAGTTAGTGGACACCAGCAGGTTCTGATTGATTCAAATGACGCAGTAGCTCCGCCTCGCCCTGACTCAGATCACAACTACGACGTAACTCATCCTCAGAAGCCCCTAATTGCGCCATTTTGCTGGCTTGCTTAAAGGTCTTTTGTTGAAATAAATCATTCTTACCAAACTCTTGTAGTTCAGCAATCAGCGCCTCTAAACGCTTATCTTCCGTCTCAGTTGCAATAAGACGCTTACCTAGAGTCTGGTTGATCAATGCTGCCGCTTGTAATTCCTTCTCAAGATGCTTAATGCGCTTGATAGACAGGCTATGTATGTGACCATGTTTGCGTAATTGAAAGGCAATCATTAGCAATGAAACTGCTAATAATGCAGTCGAAATGTAAAGGTAGATCATAGTGCCTCACGGTCGGTGTTAGAAATCAAACTCCGCCCACTCCTCTTCGTTTAATAACTTATTTAGATCTACCAAAATCAATAAGTCATCATTACGATTGGAGACGCCTTGAATAAATTTGGCGCTATCATCTGTACCAGCATTCGGTGCAGGTTCAATCTCAGACTTGCGTAGGTAGACCACCTCAGCAACCGACTCAACCAAAATACCGATGACATTTTCCTCAGATTCAATGATTACGATACGTGTGTCGTCAGTAATCTCTGAACTAGGCAGTCCAAAACGGTTATTCGTGTCGATAACGGTTACCACGTTACCCCGCAGATTGATGATACCGAGTACAAATGCCGGAGCTCCCGGCACTGGTGCGATTTCAGTGTAACGCAATACTTCTTTTACCTGCATTACATTAATGCCATAGGTTTCATCACCCAAACGATAGGTGACCCATTGCAACACCTGATCGTCTACATTTGCAGCGTTATTATTTCTATCATCACTCATGTACTTGGCTCCAATTGACTATGGCACCTGGTCTTTACTGCCCAAGCCATTATCTAGCATTGCAATTAGTTCATCAACGTCAAGCAATGCACACATTTTATCTTTCACCATACCCGCCAACCAAGGCCGTTTGCTGGACGCTTCACGCCACTTCACATCAGCTTTTGTCAACGATACAG
>CAXRAF010000057.1:0-5586 GCA_964228485.1 Alteromonadales bacterium
CTCCAAATCTGCTATCACGGCGAAGGTTGCCGGCGCTATAGTGCCAAGAATGATCCCGAGTATGATTGACAACGCAACCCAAACGGATAGATAACGTTCAAATAGTCCCATGTATGTATTTTTTATGTCATTTTGCTTGTGTAACAGCTTATATCAGATTTGTGTGCAAATTATGACATCTTTTCATCAATGTTCTGCTCTGACTCTTGCTGCTGGAGTTCCCACATCTTGGCATAATGGCCACCACTTGCCAATAATTCATCATGGGTTCCTTGCTCGATAAAATGACCCTGATCCATCACTAAAATACGATCAGCGCTGACAACAGTCGATAAGCGATGCGCAATCACCATGGTGGTGTGGTGTTTAGATATCTCTTCCAGGGTTTTTTGTATGGCTTGCTCGGTGTTACTGTCCAGAGATGAAGTCGCCTCATCAAACACCAGAATACTGGGTTTTTTCAGTAACGCACGGGCAATCGCCACACGTTGCTTTTCACCGCCAGATAATTTGAGCCCTCGCTCTCCCACAACCGTATCCCAGCCGTCCGGAAGGCTATTGATGAAATCAAAAATGTGCGCCATTTTTGCGGCCTGATGAATTTCCTCAATTGTTGCCTCAGGGTTACCATATTGTAGATTATAAAGTAGTGAATCATTAAACAAAACAGTATCTTGCGGAACAATACTAATGTTGTTTCTCAAGCTATCCTGTGTCACTTGAGCGATGTTTTGCTCATCAATCAGAATTTCTCCATCGTTAAGATCATAAAAGCGATAGAGTAAGCGTGACAGCGTTGATTTACCGGCACCACTGTGACCGACAATCGCGACCTTTTCACCGCCTTTTATGTCGAAATTGATACCTTTGAGAATAGGGCGCTCGGGATCATAAGCAAATGACACCTTATTAAACTGAATATGCCCACGAGTGATCATGATATCTTGCGCATCTGCTTGGTCCGATATCTCAGGCTCTTTTTCGAGTAATTTGAAGATCAGATCCATATCAGCCAGCGAATATTTTATCTGACGATATACAATCCCTAAGACGCCGAGGGGGATAAATAACTGCAGTAAAAACGCATTAACGAGCACCAAATCACC
The DNA here is from genome assembly GCA_964228485.1 of Alteromonadales bacterium. Taxonomy (GTDB): domain Bacteria; phylum Pseudomonadota; class Gammaproteobacteria; order Enterobacterales; genus CAXRAF01. The sequence continues at coordinate 1,107 of CAXRAF010000057.1, forward strand.
AATGGTCATGGTGCCTGCGACGACGCCATCGATGGCCAGATACATGACCAGCGTAACGCCCAATGCGATGATTGCTCCCTGACTAAAATTCAGCAATCCCATGGAGTTTTGACTCTTTACCGCCCAATGCTCCCATTCATCTAAGGTCTCGTCGTAGCGTCTAATTTCATTGTGTTCATTGTTAAAGTATTTCACCGTTTCATAGTTGATCAGGCTATCCATGGCTTGACCATTGGATTTTGAGTCGAGCTTATTGGTGATCAGGCGAAAATCCATGCGCCATTCGGTAATTAAGAAGGTGAATACCATGTAAACAGCGACCGAGCCAAAAATCGCAGCAGTAAAGGTCCAGTCATAATTACCAATCAATACGATCGCTACCAGAGAGAATTCAACAATAATCGGCAAGATACTAAAGAGCAGGTAGTTGAGAATGGTACTCACTGAACGAGTTCCACGTTCTAGATCACGGCTGATACTGCCCGTTTTGCGTTCCAAGTGAAAACGCAGTGATAATTTGTGCAGATGACTCAATACTCGGGTCGACAGGCGACGCATAGCGCGATAACGCACCTTAGAGAAAATGATACCGCGCAGTTCATTGAACAAACTAGCACTCAGTTTGAGTATGCCATAAGCCAAAATGAGAGAAACCGGGAGAATTAATATCTGCTCCGGTGCGGACTCGAGTGCGTCAACTATCTTCTTGAGATATATCGGCACAGCAACATTGGCCATTTTAGCCAGAATCAAGCATGCTATTGCCAACATTGCCCGCCCTCTGAATTCGGTCAGGTAGGGCAACATACTTTTTAAGTTATGCCAGTCCCTGCGATTGTCATGCACAAAGGGCTTGTGAGGTTGTTCAGATGATTGTGTCGCTTTGCTTGAGCCCTGAACCGACGTTGTTGGCATAGTCAGAAGTCGCTTGGTTTAGTGATAATAACGTAATAGTATGCTATTGGATTACCAGATGAAAGATCAGCTGACTAGGGTGCCTAATCCAATGAATTCCGACACTAGTGACAAAACATCACATTGTCATGATGTAGAGCCTTACGCACTGCAAGTGCTCGGAGTTGATATGGAGCCTGAGTTTCCAGAGCAGTGCATTATCATTATCGAACCGACCAATCAGGCTATTCACGATGCTTTTATGGTGGTCGAAGTCGAAGGAGACCAATGGTTCAGACAATTTAAATCGGAGCAGGGCAGAAATTACCTTTCGGCCTGTAATCCACTGTACCCAGACATTGAGCTAGATGCCACCAATTGGCAGGTTCGTGGCATAATCAGACAGCGTAATGTTAACAATACAGTCAAGCACTACAGCGACTGAATGGTGGCTTAATTGGTGCTTAAATTAGTGGAATTTTAGTCTTAGGTATCCGAATACTCTCATTGGAGTGTCATGCCGGGCTCTGATAGGATAATAACATAGATATTATTTTTGTGGACTTACCAACGATGCGTTACGTGATTGCCAGTTTATTAGTCATGCTTGCTTCCCTCAATACTGCCTTCGCCGCTAATCAGCCTCAGCAGCAGTTGGAGTGCTTTGAGAGTTGTATAGAGGCTCTCAAGGAAATGAAGAAGTATGCCCGTAATGGCAGTCCCCATGCACAAATTCTACTCGCACTGACCTATAAAACAGGCGAATTAGAGGTCACTCAGGATGAAGATGCTGCCTGGAAATGGATGAAGCGTGCTCGAAGTCAGTCGTTTCCACCAGCGATTTACTACTCAGCCCGTTGGTATCGAGAAGGCTATCGAACTGAAGTTGATACAGACAAGGCAGATGAATATCTGCAGCGCGCCGCAACATTTGGCTATGCACCGGCGATGTATGAACTCGGTATTCGCATGCTAAACAAGAATCAATCGAGTGATGGCATGCGATATATTCACGCCGCAGCAGATAAGAATCATGCCAGAGCAAACCGTTTCTTAGAACGAATAGATACACTGGATATTCAATCGACTGACAATTTAAAACTTGATGATACTGCGGTTGATGAGGCACTGGTGACATATTCCGATGATAAATTGATTACCATAACGGGTTCAAAATTCTCTCCTGAGGGTATTTTCCTGAATGCTCTAGCTGCGATAAAGCAACAGGCTATCTACAATGACCGCGGCACGACTGGGAGTCATCTAAGCGATATTAAATGTGGTCAACCAGGTTCTGGCTGTCGGGTAATCAATATGGACGATGCTGTAATCAGTGCCGACATCTGGCTTAACAGCAATTTTCGCAGATAATTTACATACTACAGCGTCTTTAATTCTTGGATGTTACATCCGTCATAATACTGTAACATTCCCACTAGACGTAAATATTGCTGTCATTAAGTTGTAATAATCGTATCAGAAAATCCTCATCATCAATATTTAGTCTACTGGTGAATTTTATGACTGCGAAAATATTAATCATAGAAGATGAACAACCCATAAGAGAGATGCTGAGATTTTCCCTTGAACGGAAAAATTACTACGTTCTGGAGGCTGAAAGTGGTCATCAAGCGCTTGAAATCATGCTAACAAACCGCCCAGATCTGATCGTCTTAGATTGGATGATGCCCGGTGAATCCGGTATTCAAACGCTTAAAAGAATTAGAAATGACGATGTTCTCTCTGATATACCCATCATGATGCTCACAGCTCGGGTAGAAGAATCAGATAAAGTCAATGGCTTAGACAGTGGCTGTGATGATTACATGACTAAGCCAGTTGCAATTCGTGAATTTTTGTCAAGAATAAAAGCACTGCTCAGAAGGCATAATTCGACACATGATGATAATATTATCGAGGCGTATGGTATAAAGCTTCATCTCAATAGCCATCAATTGTGTATTGATGATAACTTTGTTTCGATTGGTGGTGCTGAATTCAATCTCTTGAAGTTTTTTCTTACGCATAAAAATAAGGTTTACTCGCGTGCTCAGTTACTGGATTTCGTCTGGGGGCAGGGAGTATATCTTGAGGAGCGTACGATAGATGTTCATGTATTGCGCTTGAGAAAAATCCTCAAGCCATATCAAAAAGATGAGTATATGAGAACAGTTCGAGGTATGGGTTACATGTTTTCGGATGGTCATTTCAATTAAAATGTCCTACCAATCCAGAGGCTTTGATATTCTATGAATTCAGCTTGGTCTATAGAACTTACAAGACTTCTAGCCGTTATATCATCAGCAATATTATTCGGTATCACTACGGACTTTCCCTATGTGTCACTAGTCGTTCACTTTGTGCTTTATTTAGTATGGATATTCATTCAGGTTAAGGAGTTGGAAGAGTGGATCAGTCGAGGTACAAAGCGTAATGATGCCCCTGATAACACAGGTATTTGGCAAAGAATTGTGCAAAACCTGTATCGTGCTCAGCGGACTCATACCAGTCGTAAAAAGCAACTGGCATCCATGGCAAACTACTATCATGCAGTGATGCGTGCGTTACCTAACGCTACAATTGTGATTAATTCTGATAAGGAAATTGAATGGGCCAACAAAGCATCACAAAAATTGCTTGGAATCAATCCGGCAAAAGACGTTGGCCAAAGGATTGATAACATTATTCGCATTCCTGAGTTAGAGAAATTATTTAATTTTGAATCAAGCGATGAGCGAATTCTTGTTGACTCACCGAACAACCCGAGTTTAGTGCTAAGTATTAGACTACTAGAGTATCAAGAAGGTAGTAACTTGCTTATTGCACAGGACATCAGCCACCAAGTTGCAACTCAGAAACTTCGAAAAGCTTTCATTGCTAATGCCTCTCACGAACTCAGAACGCCACTGACTGTTATTCTAGGATACCTAGAGATGCTAGATGACGATGAGGAGTTACCTCAGTCAATATCAAAAGTTGTCGAGCACAGCTATGATCAAGCAAAGCGTATGGATGGTATTCTGGATAATTTGCTTCTGCTGTCCAAACTTGAGGGCAGAACAAATGACAAATCCTCTGGTGGTTTAATCAATGTCAAAGATATGCTGCATCTGATTGTAAGTGATTTTAAAGTCAGTTCCAGTAAGACTAAACATGAATTCATCATAGATACCTGCGAATATAAATTGAGGATTATCGAAACTGACCTATACAGTGTTTGCCAGAATTTAATCAGCAACGCGATAAAATACAGCCCTGAGAAGAGTAAGGTAACTATTACATGGCAGATAGATGAGGCAGGGTTTGGTTGTTTGTCAGTCACAGACGAAGGCCCAGGTATCCCGCAAGAGCATATCAACAGACTTACAGAGCGTTTCTATCGAGTTAACAACTCTACCGCTCAAATCAGGGGTACTGGCTTGGGGCTATCAATCGTCAAGCACATACTTGATAACTTTGATGGTTATCTGGAAATTCAAAGTACAATAAATGAAGGTTCAACGTTCAAGGCATGCTTCCCTGCCTACCGGTTAGTCAACTCTGAGGATTAACCAATATCTAACTTGGTCATAGACTAGTCATATTC
>CAXRAF010000058.1:0-27283 GCA_964228485.1 Alteromonadales bacterium
ATAGGTATGATTAGATTCTTTCCGACGAGCAGTTTATCACCTTTGAGGTTATTGGTGCGACGTAATTGCTTCATTGATACACCATATTTATGAGCAATACCTGACAGGGTATCACCACGCGAGACGCGATGAGTCATTGGACCATTATTGACAAGGTCAATGTTGGCCATTCTTACCCCCATCGGGGTATTAGTTCGGAAGTAGTCATGCACACCACGAACAATCGAATTCGCCACTTTTTGTTGGTACTTTCTGGAACGAAGATTTTTCTCGTCTTCGCGGTTAGATATAAATCCCGTTTCCACCAGAATTGAGGGAATGGCGGGGTTTTTCAGCACAATAAAACCGGCACTCTTGGTTTTATTATTGTGAACGACAATGGTTCGCGCCAGTTCATCAATAACATTCTGAGCGATAGACTGACTCAATCTGACTGAATGCTCTGTCTGAATTTTCAATAACACTTCAGCGACATCAGCTTCGTAATTATTCAACGCCACACTCTCGACACCACCTAGCAGATCGGCCTCTTTCTCACGTTGCTCCAACCAGCGACCGACCTCTGAGTCTGCGCCCTTGTCAGATAAAACCCAGACCGAGGCGCCACGAACACGCTTATCTCTGAAGGCATCAGCATGAACCGATATGAATAAGTCAGCACCTTTGGCGCGCGCAATTTCAGTTCGCTTACGCAAACCTATGTAATAATCACCGGTTCGGCTCATGACTGCCTTCATGCCAGCTTGACGATTAATTGCATCAGCCACCATTTTAGAAATACTCAGAGCGATATTCTTCTCATAGGTACCCATAGCACCTATCGCACCCGGGTCCTCGCCCCCATGACCTGCATCAATCACCACCAGTATGTTATTTTTCTTTAAATCTGCTGCGCGCTTGATGGCCTTTGCTGCGACCGCTTCCGCCTCATTTTCTACCAGATCGACCACTAGTCGATTACCGACATTTTGAATTGGCTTTAAGGTAAAGCTGTTCGGCTTGGCTTGACGTTTCAGGTCCAAGACCAAACGTAAATTCTGTGTTTCGTGGGAATAACTACTACGGATCCGCTCGATTAATGTTGAGTTAATATTGATTTGATTGAGATCGACCGCAACTTCGCCTTGGTTGATATCGATGACGATACGATGAGGATTGGCAAGCGTCATGAGTTGGTGGCTGGGCGTTGAACTCATGTCAAACACAACTCGGGTCTTAGTGGGTGATTGCCAAAAACGGATGCCTTCGACTTTGCTGGCCTCGGCAAAGAGTGTTGTTTCCCCCAATAACAATGTCACACAGAGAATTGCTAAGTATTTGAAATATCTTGCTTTTGTGCGATTGTTAGGGGTGAAAAACAGGTTCATTGATTAAACAGCCAACCGAATTGCCTTGTATTACTGTATAACAATACAAAATAATCATTAAAATCACAAGTTTAGATGATCTTTAAAGATTTTGGTTTAACTGCCTGAGAAGTTTTATGCCAACCTCTGACTTTGCCGTGAGTTGACAGTGTCGACCGGGATTAGCAAAGCTCAGCTGTATGATAAGGTCGGCCTCATTGACAAATCCCTGACCATTATCTGGCCATTCGATCATAGCAATGGTTGAGTCAGAGAAATAATCTCGTATCCCCATAAACTCTAGCTCAGACGGATCAGTGAGTCGATAAAGGTCAAAGTGATATACCGTGAAGTGCGCAAACTCATAAGGTTCAACAATGGTATAGGTCGGACTTTTCACTGTCCCTGTATGCCCAAGACCATGCAATATCGCTCTACTGAGACGCGTTTTGCCAACCCCTAAATCGCCAGTCAAATATATGGTCACTGGCGCTGTTAACTCGGTCGCGAGCTGCCTTCCCAATGCCTCAGTCTGGTCTTCCGTTGATAATTCAATGGTTAATTGGTTCATACTTCATTAACCAACTGTCGCAGTGGACCCAGTAGATCTGTTGCCAGCAAGCCTTTTTCACCCTGCTGTGCGGCAATGTCAGCGGCCTTAGCATGAAGTGCCACAGCGGTTCGCGCGGCCAGACTCGGTTCCAGCCCCTGAGCCATCAGCGAGCCAACGATACCACTAAGCACATCTCCCATACCGGCGGTTGCCATACCAGGATTACCATCGATACACACCGTGGTGTGATCAGAATTTGCTATTAAGGTTCCGGCGCCTTTTAAAATGATGGCGCCAGCATAATTTGCCTGTAACTCTGAGATGGTCTGGTAGCGATTATTCTCGACCTCCGCAACAGACTTAGCTAATAAACGACCAGCCTCACCGGGATGTGGTGTCAGAACCCAGTTTGGTTTCTGTTGTTTATGCTCAGCAAGTAAATTCAAACCATCAGCATCAATGATCATCGGGCAGTTCACCGATAATGTCGCGCTTAAAAGCTCACGCCCCCATTCACGTTGACCAAGACCCGGACCGATGACAATGGCATCTGATTGCTGCAGTAATTGCTGAAATTCTGCAGAATTAGGCGTATCGACACTTCTGATCATGGCCTCAGGTAACTGCGTCAGAAATGGCGCAATGTGATTATCACGAGTCACTATTGTGAAACGACCGACACCGATCCGAGCCGCTGCTTGGGCAGCCATTAAAATGGCTCCACCATAGCCATCATCGCCACCGATCAACAACAAGCGACCATGGTTGCCCTTGTGCGAGGTTGCAGCGCGTCTGGGTAAGTGATGGATTAAGGCATTGGCATCATCAACGTGCGCCGAAGGTGTAAAGTCTTCTCGCGCCTCTGGCGTAACATCCAGTGCATCAACCGACCAGACTGGGCAGTATTCCCGTGCCATACCAGTGACCATGCCTGGCTTGAGGTCAATAAATGACAGGCAGCGGTCTGATTGAATCGCTGTGGGTGACACGGTACCTGTCTCAGCATTAAGACCTGAGGGGATGTCGAGCGAGAACACTGCGTTACCGGTGTGGTCGTGCCAGCGGTTCACGGTATTAATTACGGCAAGATAGCTGTCTCGTAACGGACCCGATAGTCCAGTTCCGAGTAATCCATCAACCAGCAAATCTGTGGTTGATAATTTATCTTCAGTAAATGGCGAGATAGCAATATCCGTGTCAGCCAACTGGTCGAAAGCAATCGCTGCATCACCCTTATATTGAGGATTCTCACGGGCAGTTAAGATTTGCACCTGCTTACCGGCCTGATGAGCATGCCATGCCACAATAAACCCATCACCGGCATTGTTACCTGAACCAGCAAGAACAGTAATACGCTCAGCCTGAGGGTAATGTATCTGGATTAGCCGCCACGCAGCAAGACCGGCACGTTGCATAAGCTCATACAGTGCAATACCTGACAGTGCACAGGCTTTTCGTTCAATCAGCTTGACGTCATGAGCTGAATACAGGGCGAGTGAAGTATGTTCAACTGGTTGCACGCGACTTGAAACCTTTGTAATGCTCGGGGTGATATTTAGGGATGAAGGATAAGCACTTCATGACCATTTTTCCATAGCTTTAAGCAATTGAATGATTTAATGTGTCCAAAATCATCATTGAAATACTCATTGGTTTGCTGAATGAAAATACTCGATCTACTGCTAATAAGTCTCGTCTCAGTGCTGTTGATGAATACCGGGTACGACCTCACAGAGGCGCTCTTTGCAGATGCCAACTCCTGGATACCCTCTGTGTTCAGCGACGCCGTGCAGTGGCATCCTGGTAAAACATTTCACTGGAGTATCGCGTGCATCGTTTGCGGACTATTTCTGTGCCGATTTGCTGATCAGGCACTTCTAATGGCATTCGTGGCAGGAGTCCTTACCGTCACATTTAATCTTTATCCATCGGTCCAGCAATTTGGTTTTAACAGCATGCTGAACCAACTGTTTTCCAGCTATCAGGTAGCGCTTGAATTTCTTCAGCCAATCGGCTTATTACCTGTCATCACCTGGCTGTTGCACTGGCTTATTCAGCCTAACAGAGAACATGAAGTGATTGCCCAGGATTAGTCGACACTAGTATTTTAGGAAATGCTCGCGATAGTAGGCTAACTCAGCTATCGACTCGCGAATATCGTCTAATGCCAGATGACTGCCCTGTTTAGCAAATCCACCCATGACATCCGGTGCCCAATGACGCGCGAGTTCTTTGAGTGTCGATACATCGATATGACGGTAATGGAAATATGCCTCTAGTTTTGGCATATGTCGCGCTAAGAAACGCCGGTCCTGACATATGGTGTTGCCGCACATAGGTGATGTCCCAGCGGGCACCCATTGCTCGAGAAATTCGATCGTTGCCTGCTCGGCATCTGCACTGTGTATCGTGCTGTTGCGCACACGCTCCGTGAGGCCAGAGCGACCGTGATGTGAGGTATTCCACTCGTCCATGCCATTTAGAATTTCATCGCTCTGGTGCACCGCCAGGTTAGGTCCCTCTGCCAGAGTATTTAATTCTTTATCTGTGACGATTGTGGCGATTTCAATAATGACATCCTCTTCAGGAACCAGACCCGTCATCTCCAGATCAATCCAAATGAGGTTGGTTTTATCAAATTTTGCGTTGGCCACTCCAGACATCCTTTTATTATTTAGTACGACGGCACCAGTGTAACGAACTCACAAGTGGTTGAAAACCCTATGGTGATATTGGTGTTTGATATATACTCATGCGAAATTTATTGCACATATAGTGTTAGGAATGTCTTATCAGTAAGCAAGTTCATCATGGTGTTGTGGTCAGTCGCTTTGGTAACCGTGCCGAGGTAGAAAATGCCCAAGGACAGTTAATATCCTGCCACATCCGCAGAGCACTAAGTGACTTGGTAACTGGTGATCACGTCAATTGGGAGTGGGTTCCTGAGGATGATGATGACAATAAGGGAGTCATCACAAAAATTCATGAGCGTACTTCGGTACTCAAGCGCCCAATCCGTTATCAGGGACTGAAGCCGGTCGCAGCCAATATTGATCAGGTACTCGTTGTCACGGCCGTTGAACCACCCTTCACCGATCGGATCCTTGATCGCTATCTGGTTGCAATTGAGCAAAGTGGTATTGATGCAGTCCTGATCCTCAATAAAACCGATCTCATCACAGCGGATCATCCGGTCAGGGAGAGCATGACAATCTATCAGGCGCTTGGTTACAGAGTCATCGAGACATCGTGTAAACAGGATGATATTGCGCATGCACTGACAGATATTCTTGCCCATAAAACCTCAGTTTTTGTCGGACAATCCGGTGTTGGCAAGAGCTCACTCGTCAATCAGATATTGCCTGAGGTCAAAACCGATGTCGCCAGTTTGTCGGAAACCTCTGGCCTTGGCACACACACCACAACCACCTCACGTTTATATCACTTGACTCATGAGGCCGTGCTGATTGACTCCCCCGGTATTCGCGAGTTCGGCATGGATCATTTAGATGCGCAGCAGATTGCCTCGGGTTTTATTGAAATTGCGGAGTTTTCGCGACAATGTAAATTCAGGGATTGTAGCCATGTCAAAGAGCCCGGATGTGCCGTGAAACAGGCCGTAGCCTCAGGTGATATTCATCAGAATCGTTATGACAACTATCTCTACTTGTATGAAGAGTCGATGGCAGAATAAATAACCCATGAAATCGCTTACCACGGTTTGTGGCAATTAACTGACAATCATCGCAGACTAGGATAAAATCGCGCACTGAATTTCATATGAGATACCACTATGGCTAACGAGTCATTCAAAACAGCCTATCAATATATTATTCCAAAGCATCTGATCAGTCGCTTGGTGGGAAGATTAGCTGCAGCAAAAACACATTGGATAAAGCAAGGATTCATCAATTGGTTCGCGGCTAAGTATCAGGTCAACATGGCTGAGGCAGCCATTGAAGATCTCAATCAATATGCCTGTTTTAATGACTTCTTCACTCGTGCCCTAAAACCAGATGCCCGACCCATTGATCGTCAGTTCGATATGATGTGTCCTGTCGATGGCGAAGTCAGTCAATTAGGCCCAATTGCACAAGACTCGATCTTTCAAGCAAAGGGACATGACTACAGTCTGGCGCGACTATTGGGTGATGAACATGCTGGCAAGGATTTTCAGGATGGTCATTTTGCGACGTTATATCTATCACCCAAGGATTATCATCGAATTCACTGTCCGGTTGATGCCACACTCACGGGTATGACCTATATCCCGGGTGATTTGTTCTCAGTGAATCAAGTCACTGCGCGTACAATACCCAATCTTTTTGCACGAAATGAACGGCTAGTGGTTTACCTGAAAACTGAACATGGACCACTAGCAATGGTATTTGTTGGTGCCACCATTGTCGCAAGTATTGAGACTGTCTGGTCAGGCGTTGTGACGCCGCCGGTTGGTCCGTCGATCCATCACTGGTCTTATACAGATCAGAATATCGCCTTTAAGCAAAATGATGAGCTAGGTCGCTTTCGTCTGGGCTCTACCGTTATCATGGTGGCTCCGAAAGGGATGCTCGAGTGGAACGAGCAACTAGAGGCTGGTTCGCCATTAACCTTAGGACAAGGTCTGGCCAACTGGGCGAAGGAAGGTTAGTAATAGACTAGGCTCTGTTGCTGTCAAAGGCCATTACTTCACTGATTGAATCGACGCCCAGCTTCAGTATCAATAATCGATCAATCCCTAAAGCAACCCCAATACAATCAGGCAGCCCAGCATTCAATGCCGCCAAGAAGTGTGTATCTAATGGTTTTTCTGCTAGGCCCATCTGCACTCGCTTGGCATTATCCTCGTGGAAGCGCTGGGTTTGTTCATTAACATCGGTCAGCTCATGAAAGCCGTTGGCCAACTCAGTGCCTTGATAATAAACCTCAAACCTCAGTGCCACAGAAGGATCGGTTGGATCAAGTCTGGCTAGACTGGCCTGGCTGGCTGGGAAGTGGCTGACGATACACGGATTCTGTTGGCCAATAACAGGCTCGATACAGGTTGCGAATAACGCGGTTAAGCAATCATCGCGATCACTTACATCGAGTCCGTGACAGTTCTCATCAACGAGCGCTCGCAGACGCTCATCACTGATGCTGTTCAGATCATGGTTCAAATATTGCGCGAATAAATCAGTATAGCGATGGTGCTCAAGGTGGCTTACACCCAGCGTCATTTGCAGCAATTGTTCAATTTCAGAGAACATTTGTGCTAGTGAAAAATCACATCGATACCACTCGAGCAGGGTAAATTCAGGGTTATGTTTACGCCCGCAATCTTCCTTCCTGAAGGCCTTTGCAATCTGAAATATGTCACCTGAGCCAGCTGCAAGCAGTCGTTTCATTGCATACTCTGGAGAGGTTTGTAAAAACCTGCCCTCCACTTCGAATGCTTCAAGATAAGGATCGGTTACTGTGCCAGAGGATAAGCATGGGGTTTCAACTTCTAATACACCATGTGATGAGAAGAAGTCGCGAATTTGCTGGATGAGTCTTGCGCGGGCTTGAAGATTGGCCACCGTGGCTGTGGGTCGCCAATCATTCGCTGTGGGTTGGTTCATTCCTTGGCTCGAGCAACATAGTCACCCGAACGAGTATCGATTTTTAGCTTATCACCAATGTTGATAAACAGTGGTACGTTAACCACTGCCCCAGTATTCATGGTCGCAGGCTTATTGCCGCCGCCCGAGGTGTCACCTCGTAACCCGGGATCGGTCTCAGTGACCTCTAGCACAACATGGTTCGGCGGTGTCACGGCAATCGGTGAATTATTCCACAACGTCAGGCCACAGATATCCTGCTCAGATAACCATTTGGCATTATCACCAATCGCCGTAGTGTCAGCGGCGATTTGCTCAAAAGTATCAGTATCCATGAAATAGTACATTTCACCATCGTTGTAGAGATACTGCATCTCGACATCCATGACATCTGCCGCGTCGACCGACTCTCCTGACTTGAAGGTGCGCTCGACCACACGGTCAGTTAGTAGATTGCGTATCTTCACACGATTAAAAGCCTGACCTTTGCCGGGTTTCACAAATTCATTTTCAACGATGCTACAGGGCTCTCCATCGAGCAGGAGTTTCAGGCCTGAGCGGAATTCGTTGGTCGAGTACTTTGCCATTGTATTTTCTCAAACGATTAAAATCAGAGCGCTATAGTACCACCCTGCCAGCAAAATTTGTAACAACCGCGGGAATCTTTTTCACCCATAACCAGACGACTTTGATTCACAGTATTCTGATGCTATTCGGATAAATAAAGCCATTTCTGGTGCAACTAGTTGGTATTTTTTTGCTACACTTAAATGGATGCAATATTCGCAACACACGGTTACAACAGGACAGGTCAAATAGAGTGTTAGTTAAAGGAACCATCGGATTAGGCATACGGGAGCGCAAACCTGTAGCGACTCCTGATAAATACTCGCCAGATACCATCGAAGAATGGCTCTCCAACTTACCAAAAGCTAACATCGGTGAGACCTCAAAACAGGTCTATAGCCTTCTCAATGATTCCAATAAAGAACTCCTAAGTCCTGAGCAGCGCTCAGCATTACTAGGGCAACTGCAAGAAACTGTGGCATTGATAGCCGAAGTAATGAAGAAGCACTACATGGGTATGTCAGTTTCGTTGAGCGAGAAGCAACAAAAAATTGCTAATTTTGTTCAAGCGCTCGATGTCGAAATGGCCATCGGTTATAAGACCGTCGTAGAAGATCTCATTGCTGATGAAAAATATCAAAGCAAGATACTCGTCACCGCAGTGAATTATTGCATGCATTACTTGTTTCATGTGCAAAGACGCTGCTACCTACTATATCGTGATTTACCCAAAGGTATGTGGCATGAAATTCATCTGTTATATCAATTATCTGAGCAGAATCAATTTCATGAGCAAAAGTTATTACATGCTAATCGGGCGATCTCTATCGTCGGTAGCTACAAGCGAATTCTCCTGCTCTCAACAGCTAATCCTAACAAATTAAGACAGCATGACATTGAGTTGATTTCGAATATGTTTACTACGGTGAGTCAGATGACCCGATTAGATTCTGATCCCACTGAAAGCCACGATTTTATTGTCAACCTCTCCTCAGATACAGGACCATTTCATAGCTCGCTGTTAAAATCGTCTATGACCGCTCGCTATCGGGGTATCTCTCTTGATCGCGCTAAGGCTAAAATTGAGCAGCAGCTAAATAATGAAATACCTGAGCAATCAATGTTCAAAATTGATGAGTTTACGCTGAATCACCTGTTGGGCGCATGGGGGGAAATGGCGACACGGACCTTTGCTCGTGTGGATGGTGAAGGAATGCTGGAAATATCCATTGGGATGACCGCAACTCATCATGTTATTACAGAACTTTTGTATGATGACGAGGATATAGAAGCAGAATTAAGTGGTGATCAATTAATCGAGTCACTTGAGGGAAGTCTTAAAGATGCCGTGATCCTTGAGCCTAATGATGAGGCTTATTTATCGCAATCGGCTGAATCTGCTCAGGAACAATCAGATTCAGGCACTATCATGAGCAACCCGACCAGAGGCCGTTTAGGACAAGCGGATGAACAGAACGATGAGCCCTATAAGTTCATCGAGCAAAGTAAGGTTGATGAGCCACCTACCGATAATACTCAACAAGCCGCTGTGATAAATATCTCTCCAGGGGGCTTTTGTCTAGAATTAGGCTCTCCCCTGCCAAAACAGACTCAAGCAGGAGAGATAATTGGGCTAATGGAACATGGTAGCGATGAGCACATTACCTGGAATATTGGCGCCATACGCTGGATGCGCAGAAAAAAATCAGGTGAGCTTGATATCGGAGTACAACTCATTGCGCCGAATGCTAAACCAGTTAGAGCGCAATTGCGTAATAGTCATTCTAATGATAATTTGTACCAGCGTTGCCTGCTGCTACCAGCGATTAAAGGCATTGGACAACCCGAGACTCTTTTGACCTCGCCTCTACCATTCAGAGAGCAGGCAAAAGTAAGAATTAAATCTCACAAAGGCACCCATGATGTGCTTCTGGTCAGTCAGATTGACTCGGGTTTAAGTTATAAGCAATTCACCTATAAGATATTGGATACAGAGCTCGAGGGCGATATGAAAGATAATCATGATGACTTCGATCTGGTCTGGAAAATAATGTAACGTGAATCAGAAAGTTAATACCATACATATGTTAATTCGTGATCCGTCATCAAACGAGGCGGAGCAAACGATTAATATTCTCAGAAACAGTGGTCATGCAGTCAGAGCGACGCAAATCACCAATGCAGACGAGTTAGAAACTGCGCTAGAGCAACAGCGCTGGGATCTGTTCATTGTACGAGATAATCTCGAATCTCCGAATGCAGAAGAGTGTCTAAAAATTGTTCAGCATTACGGTCGCAATATCGCCTTTATCATGACGACAGACGACTACTCGGTCGAGCGAACACTGGAAGCGCTTCGTTTAGGAATGCGAGACGTTATTCCCGATGATAATGATGAATACTTCCGACTCGTCGTTGAACGTGAGCTTGATGCAATAGACGCTAAAAAGCTTGGGCATAAGGCTAGCAATACTCTCAAAGAGATCGAAAAGCGTAATGAGCTATTACTGGACAGTTCGCGCGATGCCATTGCTTATATCACCGACGGTATGCATATTTACGCCAACCATGCCTACATGCAATTGTTTGGTTACGAGGATGAGGATGAATTAGCATGTATCCCCATTATTGACCTTGTTGAAAGTGAGCATCAGGAAGATTTTCGTACCTACCTAAAAGCTCACAGCAAGGGTGAAGAGACGGATGAGTTCTCATTCCATGGCGTTAAAGAATCTGGTGATACCTTTGAAGCTACGATATCGTTGACCGAATCACAGTACGACGGCGAGAACTGTACTCAAGTCTATCTAAAGATGGTTGAAGCCGATGATGCCGCTTTGGAGCAAAAGATCAAGGAATTGAGCCTCAAAGACCGTCTCACCGGGCTCTATAATCAAGATTATCTTAATGATGCTCTGGATAAGGCAAAAGAATCAGCGGCAGTTGATAACAAACTCTACTCACTCATCTATGTTGCTCCTGACCATTTTGAAAAATTCCTCGAAGAATTTGGTATTGGCGCAATAGATGTCTACATCAAACAGATTGCCGACTGGTTGCAGAAAATCACTGATACAAGTGCTGAAATTACGCGCGTTGGTGATTCTAACTTTGCCATCCTGATGCCGATCAGTAAGCCTGAACAAGGTACTGAGCTAGCCGAAAAAATATGCTCTCAATTTGCTGAAGAGATGTTTGATATCAATCAGAAGACCTTCATGGATACTGTCAGTATTGGTATCGTTACGGTCTCTGAGAATGCACCAGATAGCCAGAAAATACTGTCGAATGCCCACTTTGCCTCAACCAGAGCGCTGAGTAAGGGTGGTAATCAAATTAAAGTGCATGATGCTAACCTTGATAAGTTAGATAATCGGGAAGATACCCAGACAGCGATCGAAATTCAGGAGGCTATGGATAGTGATAAGTTAACCCTGCTTTTCGAGCCGATTGTGAAGCTGATGGGTAATGTCGAGCATATGTATCATTGTAATATTGGTGTAGAGTCAGATAACGAAGTCAGAAAACTAACCGATGTATTTGATATCAGTCTTCGAACCGATACCGCGGCTAATTTGGATCTATGGTTGTGTGAACAAGCACTGGATGCATTAAGCCAGCAGTTATCCGGTGACCCTGAGCTGACGCTTAAGATAAATCTCACTCCCGCTTCAATTTTGAATCCTGAGTTGACCTCTAAAATCGAGGACATCTTTGAGAAAACTTCAGTACCAAAAGAGCGTGTGATTTTCGAATTCAACGAGGAATTCGTTGTTGCACACTTGAAACATACCATTGAGTTACTCGCGGCATTGAATGATAGTGGTGTCAACATTGCAGTCGGCGATTTTGGTAGTACATTGAACTCTGAAGAACTAATGATCAACTTAGGCACAGACAATATTCAATGGTTGAGTATCGATCATGCATTAATGACAGACTTTTCTTCAAATTCTGCGTCGCAGGAAAAACTGGCGGTGCTACTGCAATTTGCTAAAGAAAATGAATTACAAACGATCGTACCTGATCTTGCAGATGCTGGCTCACTCGCCGTCATCTGGCCTATGAATGCCGATCACATCAGCGGTAGTTACATCGCGTTCCCTAATACTGAAATGGACTTTAATTTCGAGGAAAGCAGTTTCTTCTAAGAGATTTATTTAGCTTATTGAACCGACATATTCCAGACATAAAAAAAGGCCTTCCGTAGAAGGCCTTTTTGATTTGTGAAGTAGTGAATACTTCAAAGTACGTGGTCTACTGCTTAGTCATTTCAAAGCGCCACCAGACTCCTGCTCCGGCTTCAATGTCAATAGTCATCTGTGTTGCACTCAGAGCTGTAACAAGGTAAGTAACCGAGGCTGGGGCTTCAGCTACGTTATTTCCAATTTCACCTGCGTTAACTGCCTTAGGTATACCGAGATAACCACCTGTTCCATCAATTGTGATAGTACTGGCCATATCATCGTATGTCCAAGTGTAGCTACCGCTGCCATCGTGAGGAGCAACAGGTGCGCCACATTCCTCACCCGGTGTTGACTGCCATGCTTCTAGCCATGTATCTGCACCTAGTACATTCTGGAAAGTACCATCTTCGTTAAAGATGTAGTCATCGTCGAAGAAGCAGGCACGAATAGTTACACCCTCAGCTGGAATATTCCACCATGAGATATCACCTTGCGTTGGACCAACACCTAATGAACCTTCCTGAGGTGTGATACGCCATGTGCCAATCAGATCAGCAGCTGGATTTGGCTCAGGTACCATTACCGAGGTAATTACGGTATCGATGACATGAATAACACCATTGGTTGCGTAGATGTCTTTGACGATTACGTTGCTACCTTCAACCTGCAGTGCAACCTGCTCTTGGTCTACCTGATACCAAACGTCGCCTGCACCTTGACCGTTCGCATCACCTGCGGCGCTATCACCGGCAAAGTAGTACAGTGGTCGTCCGAGGTAGGTGACCTGAGTTGAGGCATCATCACGTGTGATCGTGCCCAAGCCAGGTACGCCCGTAGCACTCATGGCATCAGCCACTGTGACCGGTGGCCAGTTTGTTGCACAGCCACCATTACAAACACTTCCACCTGTGGTTAAATCACCGTCAAAGGTATAGAGGGTAAAGCCAGGTTGTGCCGATCCACCACCGCCGATGAGACGTTGATTCATGGCGTCATAGGCTACTGCAGTCATTGCATCGTCAACCACTTGAGTGAAGTTGGTTAGTGCGACTGTAGCATCGCCACCTGAAGCTGTTGTGACCTCTGCACCGTTAGCAGCGTAGGCAGCAACTGAATTAACTTCAGCGCCAGCGATGACGTGAGAAAGTAGTATGTCAGTCAGCGCTGGGACATCTGCGACTAATGCTGCAAGTGCGCCACCTTCAATTTTAGCGAATGCCGCATCGGTTGGTGCAAACACCGTAAATGTGGCCGTTTCGTCTGCTAGTGTATCTACCAGACCTGCAGCGCTTAGTGCAGTTACTAATGTTGAGAAGTCAGGGTTACCAACTGCGATATCCACAATACTCTCAGTTGGCTCACCTCGCATTGCTGGTGGCAAAATCACCTGATCAACAACATGAATCACACCGTTGTCAGCCAACACATTGGCGGCAGAAACCGCTGATTGGTTAATGTAGAGTGTTGAACCACCTAGTGACAAAGCAGCATCTTGCATATTTGCCATGCCGACAGTGTTTTCACCGCTTTGTGCCACAGTGACTGCAGCATCCTGCAGAATTGTTGCACCTGAAATGACATGGTACAAAAGAATATTACTAAGTGTATCTGTGTCAGCCAGTAGCGCCTCGACTGTGCCCTCTGGTAGTAATGCGAACGCGGCGTCGGTTGGTGCAAAGACCGTGAATTCAGCGGTTGGATCAGCAAGCACTGTATCCAATCCTGTTGCCTGAAGAGCAGCGACTAGGGTTGTGAAACTACCTGCCTCTACTGCGACATCGACGATTGTTAGTGCTGGTTCAGGGATTTCGACATCACCAACAATGACCATATCAATCACATGGATGATACCGTTGGTGGTGTAGATATCTGTCATAACAACATTGGCACCACCGAAGGTTGGTACATCGTCAGTGGTATTAAGTCCGATTGCTATTTCAGCACCCGAGGCTGTCGTTGCGTTGACACCGTTAAGTGAATAGGCAGTGATTGAATCAACTGAACCAGCCACTACGTGTTGCAGCAGAATATCGCTGAGCACATCTGGATTGGCGAGTAGTGTATTGATCGTTTCCTCACCCACCATTTCAAAAGCTGCATCTGTAGGAGCAAACACCGTGAACTCTGCGCTTTCGTCAGCAAGTACCGCATCTAACCCAGTTGTTTGTAGTGCTGCAACAAGTGTGGTGAAGTCGCCTGCGGCTACTGCGGTATCAACGATGTTTGCGGTTGGTGTACCCACATCGGCAGGCGGAATGAGCACTGCGTCTATCACATGGATGATACCGTTATCAGTTGTGATGTCAGTCGCAGCAACAGTTGAGCCATTTATGTAGACAGTCGAACCTGATACCGATATCGCAATGTCTTTGCCATTTAATGTTGTGACTCGGGAGCCTGCAGCGGCAATTGCACCTGCGGCGTCGACTTCAGTACCGAGCACATGGTAAGTGAGAATAGATGCAAGTGTATCCGGGTCGGCAAGTAGAGAATCGATTGTGTCCTGCCCCAGCAGAGCAAAAGCATCGTCTGTGGGTGCAAAAACTGTAAATGTGCCTGTAGGATCGGCTAGTGTTGCATCAAGTCCAGTTGCTTGAAGAGCAGCAACTAGTGTGGTGAAGTTTCCAGCACCGACCGCAGCATCTACAACTGTTGTTGTGGGCGGTGGTGGTGGCGTGTTATCTGGTAGTATTTCGTCATTATCTGAACAGGCTTGTAGGCCAATTATCATCAGAATTGCGTAGATAGGGGTGAGTATCTTCTTCATCGCTTTTTCCATTAAATTTGTGAGAGTGTGAACTTCGCAAACAGGGTTACTTCGTTTTGTGTTGCCTAGACAAATACGACAAAAAGATCCTTTAGATCATGATTTGAAATGGTTCGTCCTATCTAAAAAATCGAATGTTTGGTCAGTGTGTGATAAGCAGTAAACTATTCAAAAAGTAGTGAAGTTGACGTGATCAAAGGCTTTCAGTGCCAATTTAATAGCCACTGTAAAGCCTCTAATCCGTAGCGATTAATGACAGCTTGAGCTTGCTCCTGAACTCTCGGTTTACCATGAAAGGCAATACCTACTCCGGCGTCTTTTAGCATCAATAAGTCATTAGCACCATCACCAATGGCAATTGTTTGTTGTCGTTGAATGGCGCGCTCTAGGATTATTCGATTTAATGTTTTTTGTTTAAATTCAGCATCGACAATAGTACCGATCACATACCCTGTGAGACGATCATTTTCGAATGCAAGTTCATTGGCATATACCTCATCAATACCGATTTGGTTAGCAATCGGTTGTGCGAAATATGTAAAGCCACCTGATACGAGTACTGTCATACAATTATGCGCTTTGGTTGCCCTAATCAATGCTTCAGCACCCGAAGTTAGTGGTAGTGCCTGATGTACTTGCTCCAACTCTTTTTTACTCAAACCCTCAAGCATTGCCACACGTTTTTTCAGGCTGGCGGTGAAATCCAGTTCCCCCCGCATTGCTGACTCAGTAATGGCTGCTACTTCATCCATACGGCCAACGTGCTTGGCTATCTGATCAATGGTTTCTGCCTGAACAAGGGTTGAATCCATGTCCATAATCAGGAGTTGTGGCGCTAAATGATGGTCTCGCTCGAGCACGAAGCCATCTAAGGCGGAACCAGCTAATGTTTGGCGCAGGAGTTCCTTCAGTTGATTTTGGTCTTGCACTGAATTGAATGAAATCTCTGCGCGATGACCCGAGTCAGAAAGAATAACATCAGAATCAAAAATGAATCCTTTGGCAGCTAACTTCTGCTGTGTAGAGGCAAGTATGTCATGAGACATTTTCTCTGTGACGAGAATGAGACGATAGTTCATGGTGAATTCAGATGATGAGCAATATCCGTATTGTAAACACGAAAGCAGCAAATTTCATTAGTGTTTGTCATGATAAACATTTATGCTTATTTTGCTAGTATGATTCACTCAAAACACAACCATTAAACACGTATTATGACCTCGTCTTACAATCGTCTGAAAAGAATGCAACAAGCAATATGGCGTCAGGCAGCCAACGCTCTGTTGATGTTACAGCAGCATGTAACGACGAGTCTGGCCTTTATGGTTATTCTGGCCTTTGGTGTGTTTTGGATTGTGTTTGAGAAGACACTCCAAGATCACTTGTTCGAAAACGCGCGTAACTATGGCTATGGTGTGGCGCAATATGTCAGTGATGATCTAAGTCGGTCCCTTCTGGCAGACGACCGAGAATCGCAGAAGTTATATCTCGAACGACTGGTTGATTCACCACTCATTGAAACTGCCAGTTTATTCAACAAAGCCGGCCTCTTACAGCTGACGGTTAACCAACAAGCGAGCACTTCTTCGGCTGACGATCTAATCACATTACTGCATGATATTGAGTCCGATAGTGAGCGTGTGGGTATCCTGAAAATTACCCTCAATAGAGCCGCACAGGAAGCCCCGATTCAAAGCTTCATGAATCAGCTAGCATTTATGGCACTTGGTCTGATGATAGTGGCCATTATTTTGGCATGGTATATCGCTAAATTACTGGTTCGTCCGATTAATCGCCTATTCTCACTTCCACTTGAAGCACCAGATTCAGACGCGGTTGAGTCATTGGATGTCGCCGATGAGTTGAAAGATATACTGCAACGCTCGGGACAAATGAGTCATTCTCCGGCACCAATATCAGACATCGAGTCATCGGGGATCCATAAATTACTGGCAGTTGAGGCAAATGCGGTCAAAAAGGACGTGGTTATTCTTTATCTAACCACGTTAGATATGAAGCAAAAGTACGATATGCTCAGTGATACCCATATTGTCAGTATTCTGCGTGAATTCGACCGCCGATTGCTTGTTTCTGTCCACGGTCAATCGGGGATGCTACTAAACTTTGATGGCATCACAGCGACCGCGAGTTTTGGTATGGATGAAACCATTCCGAACCCCGAATTTAATGCGCTGAGTTGTGCTTTGTTACTGATTGATCTGATGAAAGAAATCGATGTCAAAGTCAATGTACATATTATTCGTGAGCATCGGATTATTCTGCGACACAGACAACGAATGCCGGTTGCGATGCCACTGGATACACAACTTCGGCAACTTCCTGATCCACCAGAGCATCGCTTATTTATACATGAATCTTTAGTGGAAGATCTTCAGGCAACGGCGCAATTAACCCTGGTACAGAACTCGGATAGTTGGCATGGTCTAGATACCATGAGCAAAGAGGCACACGCCTTGTTCTTGCGGCAAAAAGACTGGACCAGTTACTTACTGGGTGTCGATTAATCCGCCTGTGATGGCAGCTCGCGACTGAGCAGATCCACTTTGGTGAATCCTCGTGGTAATTTACTGCCACGTCGACCGCGCTCTCCACGATAGTGTGCCATATCCTTTGGTTTTAAAATCAGATATCGCTTGCCACTGTATACCGTTAGACTTTGCTCGGGTGAAATAACCTCAATTCCAGCGACAAACTCTTCGCGCAATTTTACACGATTAGATGGGATGCCAATAATCTTATTCCCCTTACCCTTAGCCAGTATGGGTAGATCTTTGACCGGGAAGAGTAATAATCGCCCTTCGTTACTCACCGCCGCAATTAAATCTTCCTCATAGTTATCCACGCGCACAGGCTTGAGCACCTCTGCACCCGATGGAATTTTCAGAACGACCTTGCCATTTTTATTGCGCGTATATAAGTCTGCTAAAGTGCCAACAAAGCCGTACCCAGCATCAGTGGTAAAGAGGTATTGCTGGGTATCTTCACCCATCATAACCGAGCTAAATCTTGCCCCGGCAATCGGATTGAGCCTGCCAGAGAGTGGCTCTCCCTGACCTCGTGCTGAAGGTAGGGTATGCGCTAAAATGGCATAACTTCGGCCGGTCGAATCGAGAATATAGGCTGAAGCATTACTTCGCCCCTGCGCTGAATCTTGATAGGCATCACCGGCCTTGTAATTCAGTGACCTGGGATCCATTTCGTGGCCCTTGGCACAGCGGATCCAGCCCATTTCAGACAATACCACAGTGACCGGTTCACTGGGGGTTAAGTCATGCTCGCTGAGTGCTTTAGACTCTTCGCGAATAGTGATAACCGAACGGCGATCATCACCATAAGTCTCCATATCCTCTTCAATTTCCTTACGCACCAGCGTCTTTAATCGCTGATCAGAGGATAGCAATAATTCGAGTTGATCACGCTCTTCGGCAAGCTCACTCTGCTCACCCTGGATCTTCATTTCCTCTAGCTTGGCCAGATGACGAAGTTTCAGGTCAAGAATCGCTTCGGCTTGCATATCGGTTAATCCGAAACGCGCCATAAGTACCGGTTTGGGTTTGTCCTCATTGCGAATGATGGCGATGACTTCATCAATGTTCAGAAAGGCAATTAACAAACCTTCAAGGATGTGCAAACGCTCCAATACCTTATCCAGACGGAACTGCAAGCGACGCCGAACTGTCGAGATTCTGAAACTTAGCCACTCCTTCAGTAGATCGCGGATATTTTTGACTTTCGGTAAGCCGTCTATACCTATGACATTGACGTTGACTCGGTAAGTGCGCTCTAAATCAGTAGTCGCAAACAGGTGCATCATCAGCTGATCAATGTCGACGCGATTGGAGCGTGGAACAATGGCCAGTCGAGTCGGATTTTCATGATCACTTTCATCTCGTAAATCAGCCACCCATGGGAGTTTCTTGGCTTGCATCTGACTGGCGATTTGCTCAAGTACTTTTGCGCCACTGACCTGATGTGGTAGTGCGGTGATAATGATATCGCCATTGTCTTTTTCAAACTTGGCGCGCATCCGAATACTGCCCTTACCTGATTCGTACATTTGAATCAGCTCATCTTTAGGCGTGATTATTTCAGCATCGGTTGGATAATCTGGTCCTTGGATAATCTCACAGATATCCTCCACAGTTGCTTTCGGATTCTGTAGCAAATGACAACAGGCCTGTCCCACTTCGCGTAAATTATGCGGAGGAATATCGGTTGCCATACCAACGGCAATACCCGTTGTACCGTTGAGTAATAAATTAGGTAACCGCGCCGGTAAAATTGCCGGCTCGCGCATGGTGCCATCGAAGTTCGGTACCCAGTCGACAGTGCCTTGTCCTAATTCCTGGAGCAATGACTTGGCATAAGGTGACAGACGTGATTCGGTGTAGCGCATTGCGGCGAACGACTTCGGATCATCTGGCGCACCCCAGTTGCCTTGTCCGTCAACCAGTGGATAACGATACGAAAACGGCTGTGCCATAAGTACCATCGCCTCATAACAGGCACTATCGCCATGGGGATGGAATTTACCGAGTACATCACCGACTGTTCTGGCCGACTTCTTGTATTTCGCAGTTGAGGACAAGCCTAACTCAGACATGGCATAGATAATGCGACGCTGCACCGGTTTAAGACCATCGCCAATATGAGGCAATGCGCGGTCCAGTATGACGTACATAGAGTAGTTTAGATAAGCCTCTTCAGTGAAATCTGCCAGTGAGCGCTCTTCTATGCCATCCATATCGAATGAAAATTGATCAGTCATTACGTTTTATCACCCGTTAAATATTTGTATGGCAATCTAAACCGAAGCTAGATTGCCCTTCTTACCAAGCCAAATCTTTCGATCACCGGCTTTTTTCTTTGCCAATAACTTATCCAGTAGTTTGAAGGTACGTGCCTCGTTATCTAAAGTTAGTCGAACCAGTCGCCTGGTATCCGGCGACATGGTCGTTTCACGCAGTTGCATGGGGTTCATCTCACCCAGTCCTTTGAAACGTTGCACATTCACTTTGCCCCGTATCTTTTCCTTTTCAAGACGGTCTAATACGCTCTGTTTTTCTTCCTCATCAAGGGCATAAAAAACCCGTTTTCCGACATCAATTCGGTAGAGTGGCGGCATGGCGACAAACACATGGCCTGCAGCGACTAACGGTTTAAAGTGGCGCACAAATAGCGCGCACAACAAGGTTGCAATGTGCAAGCCATCTGAATCTGCATCGGCGAGAATACAGATTTTACCGTAGCGTAAATTGTCCAGATCATCAGAATCAGGATCGATACCAATAGCGACAGATATATCGTGTACCTCTTGCGAGGCCAATACCTGGGCTGAATCAACTTCCCAAGTATTCAAGATTTTACCGCGCAGTGGCATGATGGCCTGTGTTTCTCTATTGCGAGCCTGCTTAGCTGAGCCACCCGCTGAATCTCCTTCAACTAAAAATAGCTCTGAAGCCATGGGATCTTCGCCCGTACAGTCTGCCAACTTGCCCGGTAAGGCAGGACCTGTCGTGACCTTTTTACGGGTCACTTTCTTGCTGGCTTTCAGACGTTTTTGGGCATTGCTGATGGCCATCTCGGCCAATTGATCACCAATCGTTGCATGCTGATTTAGCCACAGGCTGAAAGCATCCTTCACGACTCCGGATACAAAGGCTGCACAGGAACGTGATGACAGCCGCTCTTTGGTTTGTCCAGAGAATTGCGGATCAGCGATTTTCACCGACAGTACATAATTTAATTTATCCCAGACATCATCAGCGGTAAGCTTAACTCCACG
This sequence comes from Alteromonadales bacterium, assembly GCA_964228485.1. Taxonomy (GTDB): domain Bacteria; phylum Pseudomonadota; class Gammaproteobacteria; order Enterobacterales; genus CAXRAF01. Next base: position 20,809 of record CAXRAF010000058.1, read on the forward strand.
GGGTAATAGATTCCGGAATTCACAATATTCTCGCATTGCCTCGAGCAGACCTGAGCGCAAGCCATTCACATGAGTTCCACCCATCGATGTGGGGATTAGATTGACATAAGACTCGGCAATAATGGTCGGTGACTCAGTGGTCCAGAACAGGCCCCAATCCACCGCCTCTTCTTCCGTGGCATTAGAACCCAGAAATGGTTCATCGGGTATACAGGGATGCCCGGCACAACCGGTGATCAGGTAGTCGTGTAATCCATCTTCATAAAGCCACTCTTCTTTCTCGTTGTTCTTGTTATTGAAAAACCGTACGCGGAGTCCAGAACATAATACTGCTTTGGCCCGCAACACATGTTTCAATGAGCTAACAGAGAATCGTCCGGAATCGAAGAACGAAGCGTCAGGCCAGAAGCGAATTGAGGTGCCGGTGTTGCGCTGTCCAACCGCACCAACAACCTTTAACTCTTCCACCTTGTCACCATTTTCATAGGCGGTGAAATATTCTTGGGCGTTGCGTTTGACGCGGACTTCGAGGCGAGTCGACAACGCATTGACCACTGATACTCCCACCCCATGTAAACCACCCGAGAATTGATAGTTTTTGTTTGAGAACTTACCCCCTGAGTGAAGTTTGGTCATGATCACTTCAACGCCTGGCACCCCTTCTTCGGGATGAATATCGACCGGCATACCTCGACCATCATCAATGGTTTCAAGTGAATTATCCTCATGGAGAATGACGGTAATATTGTTAGCATGACCGGCGAGCGCCTCATCGACACTGTTATCGATGACTTCCTGAGCGAGGTGATTGGGTCGGTTTGTTTCGGTGTACATGCCCGGTCGCTTGCGAACCGGTTCGAGACCAGACAGTACTTCTATAGCATCTGCGGTATAGTTGTTATTAGTCATGCAAAGAAGTTAAATCCTTAATGGTTATGACTTATCAGTAGAATTGTTTCTAATCTCCTTAGTTTAATAACCTTTGACCGTATAATCCACTGTAAAATCAATATGGTCGATTCTGTGCACTACAGTGTCTATTTTTCCATCAGGATGCAGTAATAAAGTGCGATAACCGGGACTTTCCTCACCGGCTGCGAAATCACTCGATCCCGGTTTGAACTGCACTGCTGTCGAGGGTGTTGCCAGCATACGGATACCATTGAGCATGGCATCATAATCCTGGTGAATATGGCCCCAGAGCAGCGCTCTGACATTGGGAAATCCATACAAGCTGGATAATAGCGCCTGACCATCATGTAAACCAATAGGGGCTAACCAATCACAGCCGATATCGATTGGATGGTGGTGTAATACTGGCATGGCAAATTTCGCCGGGCTATGGGTCAGGCATTCTGCTAGAAATAGCAATTGTTCTCGGCCTAATTCACCATGCACTGAGTGCTCAACACTGGAATCCAGCAGGACGATGTGCCAATCGCCAATCTGAAGCTGCTTGTTACTCACAAAGTGCTCACCGGCTAGTTCAGATTCCATATGTTCAGCCGTATCATGATTACCCGGAATCCACGCAACTGGAATGCCGAGGGTGTTCATGACAGAAGCAAAATGCTCGTATGACTCACGGCTGTGATCTTGGCTGATATCGCCGGTGGCAAGAATTAAATCACTGTCTAAATGATGCTCACGAACATCGTCCAACACGGCATTGAGACTATGGCGTGTGTTCAACCCTAACAGACAGCCCTCATCACCCGCGAAGATGTGTGGATCGGTTATCTGTAAGATCTTGGCATAAGACTGAAGCGGCTCGATTGTTAGCAGAGCCTCGTCCCAGTGATATTGATTCATATCACCTCCGCCGCTAATCGACCACGCAGGAGGCAATGTTGCAGTAAATCACCTAGAAAGTGATTCAGATTACTTTTCTCATCAGTTTGTTGCATGAGTCGATTGGGGTAACCCAGTTTCGCTTCAATTGCACGTCCATCCTCAGTAAATACCTCAGCTTGCTGAGCGTCATGGTACAAACGGATGTTTAGCTTAAAATCGAGCACAGTTTGTCGATCATCAGAGAATACATGTTTCAGTTTCATGAAACTGGTGAATTTGTGGCTCTCCTCGACCTGTAAGGTAATAACGCTCTCATCGTCAAGGCGGATTTCCTGACACTCTGAAATACTCCAATCCTTAACCAACCGACATAACAGGCTGTAGTTCAGCTCACACTGCTGCATGAACTGAGAGAAAGGATAATGGTATCTGTTATGTGTCATAAGTCTCCGTATTAATCGAAAATCACCCCGTTATGATGGCGTTAATAGCGGCAAAAAAACGAGACATTGTTCACATCATACCACGGCAATCAGGATTTTTTTATCAATCAAACTGCCAGTATATTAACAATAATCGATTATCAAACTGTGAGTTTATCTTGGTTCAATAACAACCACTGCAGGGCTATGATTGTGGTGGCATTTTCAATTTTCCCACACTCTAAAGCAGCCCGGATATCCGCCAGTGACATAGTAAAAACTCGAATATCCTCTTGTTCATAGTCTAGACCAAAAATGCCACCTATGTTGCTACTATCCACCAAAGCATAGTAAAGACTGATTGTTTCACTGCTACCACCAGGGGTACAAAAGTACTTACCGATATATTCTAGCTCGTTGACTCTGACGCCAGCCTCTTCCTCGCACTCACGTATTGCCACTTGCTCTGCGCTCTCCTCTGGCTCAATAATCCCGGCGACAATCTCAATTAACCAAGGACTGTGGTCTGAATTCAGAGCACCAATTCGAAACTGTTCCTGCAATACAACCCGCTGTCGGTGTGGGTCATAGAGCAATACCGCGACCGCCTGACCACGCTCAAATAACTCTCTCTGAAACACCTGACTCCAGCCACCAGCAAATAACCGATGCTTGATCCGATAAGTGTCAATGGCAAAATAGCCCTGATAGGTTCGCTCCTTGGCGATTACTTCAAAATCATTGTGAGCAAATTGCGTCATGGGTACCTCTTTTCAGGTTATTTTTAATAAGTGCAACGGTTTGACAAACTTTTTCCGCGCAAACGGCGTCATAATCACTGTCTGAAGACCATTATTTGGCCAATTATATTAGCGTAAGCTGTTGCTATTGCCCAGATGTAGACAGTACTGAGCAGAGCAAATAAATTGTATTTTAGTGGCTCGGTGTGTATGGCTCGTTATCATAATCTGTTACACTTGCCTCCTTGTTATTTAGCTACTGCCACACTAGTCTTCACACAACTCGGACTGGTGTTTTGAGAGACGGTTTTATGAATATTGAAAAAGCACGTTTTAACATGATTGAACAACAGATCCGACCTTGGAATGTTCTCGATGAAGATGTTCTCAACATCATGTCATCAATACCAAGAGAACTGTTTGTTCCCGATGCATACAAGGCTCTGGCTTTTGCCGATATTGCTGTTCCGCTGAGTGACGGCCGACACCTACTTCATCCGAAAGAGGAAGGTCGATTACTTCAGGCCGTGAAGCCTCAGGCTCATGAAAAGGTTTTAGTCTTAGGTTCGACCACTGGCTACGTGACAGCACTGCTCGCATCGTTTGCAAATGAAGTAATTGCAATTGACAGTTATCAGGAATATGTCGATATCTCTGCTGACTTTTTTGCCAAACTTAACTTGAATAACATCACGGTTGCCTGCGATCAGCCGGCCGAGGGATTTGCTAAACAGGCCCCATATGATGTCATTGTGATTTTAGGCTCAATGGAGATCATGCCAGAATCACTGAAAAAACAACTTAAGGTTGGTGGACGTATGTTCTGTATCTTGGGTAAGGCACCAGCAATGGAAGCTGTTTTAATCGAGCGTCAGGGCGAAGATCGTTGGCAAGATTCGGGCTTATTTGAGCTGATAACACCGTCGATACCCAATGCCCCTGAGGCAGAGAAATTTCACTTTTAGCGGTCAAATAAACCATTGAGTTGTTAATTTGCCCACTCACGATACTGTTAGGCAGTGGAAAGAGAGATAATAAATCCATTGGATATCAAATATTGTATTTAATATCAATGGGTTATGAAGTTATTAGTCGTAGTAATGAAAGACAATATAAGTTAGGGCACACATATTGCAGTTGTCATCGAGGTCCCTGCCATACTCTTTGCGATATGGTTACGTATAAAACTAATTATTAGTAAGTAAGGAAAATTTATGAAACTCAAGCCACTCATCACGTCATGTTTTTTGGCCGCTGCATTAGCTGCGCCAATTAAGGCTGAAAACTTACTCGAAATCTACCGCCAGGCGCTGGATAATGATCCTATCTTTCTCGGTGCTGGTGCCCAGTTAGAGGCAAACCTGGAAGGTGAAGATCAATCTTTGGCTCGTTTGTTGCCAAACCTAACCGGTAGCTTCAATTACGACTACAGTAAATCGGCATCCTCAGGTCTGATGTTCCAACAGGACGATGAAAACTTGCGCGAAACCTGGTCAGTCAGACTGCAGCAAAGCGTTTATGACTATTCTACCTGGGTTGGATACGATCAGGCACAGAAGCGTGTTGAGCAAGCCAAAGTACAGTTTCGCACAGCAGAGCAGGATTTAATTGTCCGCGTTGCTAAAGCCTATCTAGACGTTCTCAGAGCGATGGATAATCTGGATTTTGTCGAAGCAGCCCAGGAAGCCATCAAGCAACAACTCGAGCAAACCAAACAGCGTTATGAAGTTGGACTGATCGCAATCACCGATGTCCATGAAGCACAAGCCGAGTTCGACCAATCAGAGGCCGACCGCATCACCGCACAGAATCGCCTGGATAATGCCAATGAGGCATTACGCGAAATTACCGGCCGTTACTCAGATGTTGAGGGTTTGAAGTCAAAAATCCCACTAGAATCACCAGCGCCAGCGCGCATTGATGATTGGGTTCAGGTCGCAAAAGAATCGAATCTCAATGTAATCTCTAACAATATGGCGTTGTATATTGCCAAGCAGGAAGTTAAACGTAACTTTGGCGGGCATCTACCTTCTGTTAATCTAAGTGCCAGTTATTCTGATTCTGAAACCGATTTTTCCGGTGTTGATTTCAACGCTGAGCGCTATGGTTTGAGTGCCGGTGTATCGGTTAGCATTCCATTATATGAAGGTGGCGCGACACAGTCAGGCGTACGTCAAAGCAGCGCTTTGGCTCGCAAGGCAGAATATGATCTTGAGTCAGCCATGCGCAGTACCATACGTAACACACGTCAGGCATATCTCGGTGTTGAAGCCTCGATTGCCTCTATCAAGGCGTTAGAACAATCTGTGGTATCACAGGAAAGTGCCCTTGAAGCAACAGAGGCAGGATTTGAAGTGGGCACAAGAACGATTGTCGATGTACTGCAGAGTACCAGAACGCTGTACCGTGCGCGAAGTAATCTCGCGAATGCGCGTTATGATTACGTGGTGGCAATTCTTCAGTTGAAGCAAGCGGCTGGTATCCTGACCATCGATGATCTGGACATGGTCAATGATTGGGTTGTGGATCCTGCACAGAGCTAATCATTAATCAGTGAAGTGTTGGGTAAGTATCTGGATGAGCTTACCCAATGCGCCACGATTGCGCTCGACAACAGCCAGACCTGCCCTACCCGTTTCACTAGCCAACGCAGGATTCTCAATCCACTGCGTTAGTTGCTGGCATATCTCACCACTATCAGCCACATACACCAGACCTCCCGCGGTAACGAGTTGCTGATTAATATCAGCAAAATTAAAGTCATACTTACCTGACATGACCGGTTTGGCGAAGGCTGATACCTCAAGACAATTATGACCACCACGCTCAATCAAACTGCCACCGACGAATGCCATATCCGCAAGGGATGAGAAGAGTAATAACTCGCCCATGGTATCCACCAGATAGATCTGACTGTCAGGCTGCTCATTAGCCGTACGGCGATGCACCGACAAACCGGTTTTAGAGGCTATTTGATACACCTCTTCGAATCGCTCTGGATGACGAGGGACAATGATCAAGCAGGCATCGGGGTGCTGTTGTAATAACTGCCGATGGGCATCCACAAGAATATCGTCCTCGCCCAGATGGGTACTGGCGGCTAACCACACCGGACGGTCTGCCAAAGCCGCACTTAATGCCTGCTGCTTGGTTGCCAGATCAGGTGGCATGGTCAGATCAAATTTAATGTTACCGGTTACTTGCAGTTGCTCTTTGCTCGCCCCCAGCGACTCAAACCGCTCAGCATCTGTGGCGTTTTGCACCGCAATTGTAGACAGCTTGGCCATCATATCTTGTGTGAGTGTCTTAAAGCGTCGATAGCCGCGGGCCGACTTTTCCGACATGCGGGCATTCATCAACACCACAGGCACATGATGAATCTTGGCTTGATGCAGCATATTTGGCCACAGTTCTGTTTCCATAATACAGAGACATCGCGGGCGATAGTGTTTGTAAAAACGTGCCATAGCGTGGGGTAAATCATAAGGGGCATAGACATGAGCCACTGTGTCACCGAGC
>CAXRAF010000059.1:0-5977 GCA_964228485.1 Alteromonadales bacterium
CGAGAAAGGTTTCGTCATCCAGACTGAGCGCCATTTTTGCGACACCAATATTGCTCGACTTCTCGATTACCTCGGTCACAGTCATAACGCCATAATCACGCTCGTCGCGCACCATGCGACCGCCGACACGCATCATGCCTGAGGTATTTATTCGGGTATTCTTGGTGTACTCACCACTACTCAGAGCACTTACCGCGGTTAATGGCTTAACCGTTGAACCAGGCTCAAATACGTCAGTAATGGCCCGATTACGTGTTGCATTGGGCACTCTCGATGAGGTGTTATTCGGGTTGTATGAGGGCTGGTTCACCATAGCCAAAACCTCACCAGTATCGATATCAATCACAACAGCTGTACCCGCTTTGGCTCGATGCTTCTTAACCGCTGCTTTAAGTGTTTTGTAAGCCTGTGTCTGAATACTGATATCAATCGACAGATTGAGCTCTTCGCCTATTTGCGGTTCATTGAGCACATCGACCGGTGAAACGGGGTTGCCTTTACGATCTTTAATGATCCTGCGTTTGCCATCCTCACCCTTTAGTCGACCATCAAAGGCACGCTCGATCCCTTCCAGACCGCGCTCATCAATATCGGTAAAGCCAACTACATGGGCTGTGATCTCACCTGCGGGATAGAATCGTTTTGATTCCTCTTCTAATTTGATACCAGGTATCTTCAGGCGGGAGATTATGCTGGCATGGGTAGGATCAATGTGGCGCTTAATAAACAGGTAGCGTTTACCGGCAGCCGCTTCAGCGACAATATCGTCGGCTAACTGAGCACCTGACTTATTGACCAATGAGGCGAACTGTAACCAACCCGATGATTCAAACAGGTCTGGATACTTATCATATTCTTTGACGATAATAGCGGGATCGACCACCACAGAGTGAACGGGGATACTAGTAGCGAGCTCAACACCATTTCTATCTTTGATAATGCCGCGCTGACCGTTTAGACCCTGATACCTGATCACCCGCGAGTCACCCTGGAGTTTGAGGAACTCATTGTCATAGACCTGAATCCAGGCAGCTCGGACTGCCAAACTGGCCAATGCCAGCAAGCACACTCCCATGATAAGATAGAATCGCCACACGGGAAGCGTATATCGATGCTCTATTTGCTCGCGCTTAGTCACTATCTTCTACTCGCTTTATGATTCGCTCTGACTTCAATTCAAGTGTCTTCATACCCAGGTTTTCTTTCGCAACCGCTTCGATTCTGGTTTGCTCACCCAAGGTACGCTGCTCCGTAGTTAGCTTGCGATATTCAATATCCAGCTCATCACGGACTTTGTTCTGCTGTTCAAGTTCAGCTAGTAACTGACGGTTTTCATGGCTCAACAGCACTAGTGAAAATGCCGATACCAAGGTCAGTAACATCAACAAAAACAAGCCAACGCGTTGCACCAATAACTGCTTAAGAAATCCCTCTACTAAGGATGGTGGCTCTATCGCATTATTTTTATTTCTTGTCTTTGCCATCTGCGTTAAGTGTTAAATCCTCTCAGCTACTCTTAGCACGGCACTTCGTGCACGCTGATTTTGCTCAACTTCTTCGGCACTGGCCTTTTGCGCCTTACCGATAATACTTATCTTTTTATTTAGTTCAGTCTCTTGGATCGGCAGACCCGCGGGGTACTGATCACCACGACTTTGGTCACGCATGAATCGTTTAACCAAACGATCCTCAAGCGAATGAAAACTAATCACTGCTAACCGACCACCACTTGCCAGTACATTGATGACATCATCTAAGCAATTCTTCAGGTCATCTAACTCTCGGTTAATAAAAATGCGTATGCCCTGAAATGTTCGAGTAGCCGGATGTTTATATTTATCTTTGACCGGTATCGCCTGCTCAATTAATGTCACTAACTCTGCTGTCCTGGTAATCGGATGCTCTTTTCTGGCTGCCACAATGGCGTGCGCAATTCGCTTACCAAACTTTTCTTCACCGAACTGTTTTATTATCTGAGCTATCTCATCTTCATCTGCTTGATTAAGCCATTCAGCAGCAGAGCGACCACTCTCTGGATCCATTCTCATATCAAGCGGGCCATCGTTCATAAAACTAAACCCCCGCTGAGGATCATCAACCTGTGGTGATGAAATACCGAGGTCCAACAGAACACCATCAATGCTTCCGACAAGTTCTTGCTCAGTCGCCAGTACCATAAGGTCAGCAAATGAACCCCGATAAATATGCACACGCTTATCACTCTCCTGAAGTGCTTGTGCATGTGCTATGGCTACAGGGTCTTTATCGATCACCCATAAGCGGCCATCCTGGTTGAGGTTTTGTAAAATTTTCTTTGCGTGTCCACCCCGACCGAATGTGCCATCAACATAATTGCCTGAGGGCTTTATGTTCAGGGCCGTCACCGCCTCATTTAACAATACGGTGCTGTGGCCGAATTCCTGCATATCTAAAATTTCAAATCCGGCATATCTTCAGCTGACAAACTATGCTCAGCATGACTTTGCATATCGTCACGAATACGATCATTCCAATTTGTCTCATCCCAAATCTGGAAGGTGTTCCCCATTCCAGCGAGTAATAAATGTTTTTCGAGATTGGCGTGCTCTCTTAATTTGGCGGGTAATAAGAGGCGCGCATTTTTATCCAGATCAACTTCGGAAGCATGTCCTAAGAGTAATCGTTTGATGCTGGCATGAACGCGATTGGTGTTAGATAAGCCCTGCAGTTGTCGCTCTAATTGTTCCCAGTGTGGTAGCGGAAAGAGCGTGAGACAGGGTAATTCCAAATCGATTGTGATAACCATCTGTCCCTGACATGCTTGCATCAGCGCGGCACGATACTTGGCCGGGATCGCAATGCGACCCTTAGCATCTAAATTTATCGTTGAAGCACCTCTGAACACGTATAATGGCCCTTTTTAGCTGACAGATGGGGCGGAATATACTTTTATACCCCTTTGTATACCCAAATGATCCACTTTATTTCACATTTCTCCACAATGTGACACTATATTTAGCCTAGACCACTTTTGTCAAGAAAAAAGCCCTAAAATTGAGGATATTTTTCTTAATGAAAACAATAAGTTAGCTGATTTTATTGATGAGGCACGTCAACGAAATTATTTGTTCTATTTAAAACAATTTATTACAATCAAAACTTAAAGTAATACTTTAAGTTTATAGCCTACATGGGAGCATACAGGTCTGATAATGCTAAATAATGGCATTATCAATGACTCATTTGAGTAGAATCATGGCGATAAAACATCATATTTTGGGTGCTGGAGCGATAGGTCACCTAATTGCAGGGCTACTCCACAATGCAGGACAGTCGGTACATTTTATCGATTCAATAAGCAGTCAGAATAAGCAACATTCAGCATTTTGTTATGCCAATAAATCCCAGCAAATAACGGTAAAAAGACATTTCTCAGCCCCAGATTCTTTCACTGATAGTGATGTAATTTGGGTCTGTGTTAAATCCTATCAATTATCATCTGCCCTAGAGCTGATAAACCAATGCCCAGATAATCTTCAAGTTGTGTTATTGCAGAATGGTATGGGTAATCTGGAACTTGCGACTGATACGTTGGGATCTCGTATGTTAGCGAGCAATATTTTTGTTGCTGCGAACACCCACGGCGCCTATCTGGCAAATGATGCCCAATCCCCTACCCTACATCATACGGGTTCTGGGGAAATGATTATTGGTGGAAATTATCTAGTAAATGGCGCTATCAGTCGTCCAGCGCTGATTGATTCACTTCCGAGCACAATGAATGCCTCCTGGCAGAGTGAGATTGAACCTGAGTTATGGTTAAAGCTTGGCGTCAATGCTGTGATTAATCCAGTGACTGCCTATTACCAATGTAAAAATGGTGAGCTTCTAAATAACCATCAATTGCAAGCACAAGTAGACTGCCTGATCTCTGAACTTGAGCTGCTCTACAAAGCGATACAATTACCGGCACTGGCAGATGAAATTGGCAGTCGATGCTATCATGTAATTAAGACCACAGCCGATAACTATTCATCCATGATGCGCGATGTTCAGGCCCGACGCGAGACAGAAATAGACTCGATTACAGGATATTTACTCAATCAGGCGAAACAGTGTCAATTAACCCTGACGGCGCATCAAAAGCAGTACGATCGATTGCTAAATATATGAACAGTTTCACAACTGTGACTGGCAAATCATAAGAAAATAGCCTTATCAGGCCAGATTCTGGAGAGAGAAAAATATGCTTACTGGTGGAATAAAACTCATTTTAGCGGTGCTTCAGGTGCTACTTGCTGCGGCGAGCATGTATCTATTGTATTCCACACAAACCACTGATAACTCGGACTTCACCATACTCTACCTCATGTTATCAGCTCTCGTTGTCACGACAGTTGTGGGTGTCTATCTCAACAGCCAGGTGCGCGGTCCGGCACACAAACTCACGCAGATATTACATGAGAGTGGAGATGAGTTAGATGATCTGAAAACGACCATCATTCGCTTAAAGACCTACTCTGATGAACAGAGTAAACCTCTCGTTATGGCGCTGACCGGATTACTCGAGCGACTCAACCGCAAACTAAAGTCCTCAGATGATGACAATAGCAGGGTCAGTAAGGAGTTAGAGTCGACCCAGCAAGAACTGGCAGACATGATGAATAAGTACCAGTTATTACAAAAGCAACCTCATCTGCGGTCAGAGTTTTTATCTCTCATGGGCGATGAAATTACTTCACCCATGCAGTCACTTAATTCAATGCTCAAACTATTGAATCAGGCTGAATTAGATCAGGAAATGTCTCATCTGTTAAAGATAGCCATCCACAGTGCTTATTCTCTAACCGAGAATATCACCAACATTCTCGAATTTAATAAACTTGACGCCGGCCTGCTTGAACTGGGATCTAAGCCGTTTGATTTACAGGAAAGTATCAGTCAAGTGCTTGAAACGCAGGAATCAATCGCCTTATCAAAGTCATTACTGATTGAGAAACATATTAATGCTGACGTGCCACAGTCTTTAAACACAAACGAACGCGCGATGAAGAAGGTACTGAATAACCTGATTAGTAATGCTATTCGCTTTACAGATCAGGGATCAATCAACCTGAAGGTAGACCGTATTTTCAAGGGTGAAGAACCCTATCTGAGATTCAAAGTCACAGACACCGGCATCGGTGTGCCCAAAGAAGCCATTGATACCTTATTTGACTCACTCGATAAAGATACCCATTTGAAAAACAGTAGTTTCACAGGACGTTTGCGTTTGATTGTCAGCAAAGGATTATGTGAGTTGATGGGTGGAGAGATAGGACTTGAATCCAGAGAGGGGCAAGGCAGCGTATTTTGGTTTACAATTCGCATAAATAGCTAATACTTAACAAGTAACCGCTTGTGAAGCACTAGGAATGTGAATGTACATGTCATCTGACCATGAGAACCGACTCACCGAATACCTAAATCCAGATAGAGTCTCTGAAGGTAGCCTTGATTATATTGCATGTCATGGGTTCATGACTGCAATGGCAGTGCGCCAGGACGACTTTGATTATCAGGACCTGTTAGCCATCATAATCGATGACACGCCCCACTATGAATCTTCAGAGCAACAACAAGACGTCGAAGAGGCCCTGGAAGCTCTCGCCAAGGCGATTAGCAGAATGCTCTATTTAGGGGATGAATTAGACCTTCCCGCAGCGCTTAGACCAGCCAAATCGGGTACAAGTAATGACCTAAATGACTGGTGCTTTGGTTTTATGGAGGCCATTGCGATCTTCGAAGAGGACTGGTTCTCGATCCAATCTTCCGTTGAGCATATCGCTGAACTCATATTGCCGATCACTGTTTTTTCAGAACCCCATGTCGATCCTGATCTGGCTCATCTGGTGAAAACAGATAAGCAACGGGAAGCATTGGCAAGTGAAATACCAGAGAATATTCAACAATTGTATCTGTTGTTCAGGGACTAAACGTCTCGAGTTTGTGCTTTAGG
>CAXRAF010000060.1:0-20960 GCA_964228485.1 Alteromonadales bacterium
ACATTTCAGTGCAGGCTCAGTTTGCAGAAAATGGTGTCGAAGACGATGTCATAGTCATGTGTGATTATGGTCAGCGATTTGCCACACTAGCTACGTCATTTCGCTACAAGTTGCCCAATACAGCCTTTATAATTGGTGAGCAAGGGTATATTAAAATCCCCGATTTCTGGCGTGCTAGCGAGTGTTATCGTTACCAGTTGGATGAATGTGTTGAACAATATAGCGATGATCGACAAGGTAGCGGGTTCGAGTTTCAGATAGCCCATGTGCGAGACTGCATTAATGAGCAGATGCGTGAGTCCGAGATTATGCCTTTTAAATATTCCTTCGGCTTTCAGCAATTGATGGAAGAAATTGATCGCCAAGCGCGCAGATAAATCAATGAAATACCGGCCCGTATGAATGAGCAGATAGCTAACAAAATAATCTTCGCTTTGAACGCTCACGCGATTACGGGTACAGAGCTCATTCAAAATTTATGGAGCGGCTACGGCAAATTATTGCGAGTAACGACTGATAATGGCTCTGTCATTGTAAAATTGATCCAATTCCCTGATCAAAGAAGCCACCCACGAGGCTGGTCATCGGACATTGGACATGAGCGAAAAAAGAACTCATATCTGGTTGAACAAAACTGGTATCGTGAGCTTCAACCTATTGACGGCGCACGCATGGCCACATTGCTTGATTGTGGCGAAGTGGATGCAGGAAAGTATTTAATACTTGAGGATCTGACAGCCGCAGATTTCCATATTAAGCATGATATCGACTGGCCGGAAATAACCCTGTGTTTACAATGGTTAGCACATTTTCATCGCCATTATTTAAATCATCGCCCTGACGGGCTGTGGAAAATTGGTACCTATTGGCACTTGGATACCCGTCCTGAAGAACTCGAGGTTTTGACGGATACAGCACTTAAACAAGCTGCCCCACTGATTGACGCCAAGTTGAATAATGCCAGACATCAAACCATCGTTCACGGTGATGCCAAATTAGCTAATTTCATGTTTAATGACAGGCAAGCAGCAGCTGTAGATTTTCAGTATGTTGGTGGTGGCGTAGGTGTTAAAGACCTCGCCTATTTTATGAGTAGTATTTTTCATGAAGATGAATTGGACTTACACGAATCGCGTTGCCTTGATACGTATTTTAAGTTTCTGAATCTACCGCAGGTAGAGCAAGAGTGGCGTACTCTGTATCCTGTTGCGTGGTGTGATTTTTACCGATTTTTAAAAGGATGGTCACCCGGGCACTGGAAGATAAATACCTACTCGGAGCGAATGAAACAGATGGCATTAGAATGTCTTTAACCAAACAACAGTTATCTGCGTTAGTGGCAGTTGCAATCGATGCTGCTCACGCGGCAGGTCAGGTAATTGCCAGTTATCATGGGCATCAGGTTGCCTTCGAGTTAAAACAAAGCGGTACCAGTGTGGCATCAAAAATTGTCACGAAGGTCGATGCCGAGGCCGAGCAGGCAATTCTAGAGGTGATCAATCCGACCCTCGAGAAGTATAATTTAGGCCTGTTAACTGAAGAGTCGGCAGATAATCAATCCCGATTTGATAAGGCGTATTTCTGGTGCATTGATCCATTAGACGGTACCTTGCCATACACGCAGAATGAATCCGGCTATGCAACATCTATCGCGCTTGTTAGTCGCGAAGGCATATCCGTACTTGGTGTTGTCTATGATCCCAGAAATAACAATCTCTACTCTGCTATTACTGGAGAAGGAGCGCTCAAGAATGGCAAACGCTTTGCAATCGAAAATAGTCAGCGAGCAAGAACCATCGAAAATGGTCCGGGGGGCGCTGTTATGCAGGCCATCGATACCATTGAGAACGCCCCTTGCATCTTTTACAAGAAGCCTAAATCGCAAGAGGGAGGGGGATGTTTATGGGACTATGCTGCGACATCCATTATTCATTCTGAAGCAGGCGGTCATAACAGTGATTTTAGTTTTAAACCGCTCAATCTGAATGCAGAAAATTCATTATTTATGAATCACTGCGGCGTGTTATATTCTGCAGGTCTTACGCATGAAGAAATCAAGCTTTTACTATTAGAACATGAGTAACAAAGCAACTAGCAATAATGGAGGTTTGCAGTGAAAAGCCCAATATTACTTGCATATGCATTTCCAGGCGACGGTACTGGAAGAGAATTAGACCAACACCAAGTAAACGAGACAGTACGTTCTGAGGATATGTTATCTTGGGTACATCTAGATGCCAATGAGGCCTCATGTGCAGATTGGATACAAACCAATGTATCCTACCTAGATCCACTCATAATCGAAGCCTTGTTAGAGGACGAGACACGTCCGAGAATGATTCAATTCAATCAGGGTGTACTGATAATATTGCGTGGTGTGAATCTAAATGAAGATGCGAACGCGGAGGATATGATTTCTATCCGCTTATGGGTGGATAACTCACGCATTATTTCCATCCGCAGACGACGATTAAAAGCCATCAATGATATTCAGATGAAGATCAATAATGGCTCTGCACCAAATACCTCGGGTGATTTTGTCAGTATGCTCATAACACTACTATTTGAGCGGATGAATCCCGCTCTGTTGGCGTTAAATGATGCAACAGATGAGATCGAAGAGTTAATACTAGAGACAGCTGATGCGAAATTACGTCAATCAATCACGGAAGTTCGAAAGAAGGCTATTTTATTTAAACGATATATGGCTCCTCAACGTGATGCCATTAATCAGATTAGATATGCGAATATTGATTGGATCAATGAAGGTCATAAATTACAACTCTTAGAGGCGCACAATCAGGTGGTTCGATACATTGAAGATCTCGATGCTATCAGAGAGCGCGCTCAGATTATTATGGATGAACTGGCTAACATCATTGCCGAAAAGCTCAACCGTAATATGTATGTGTTATCAGTGATTGCTGCGATCTTTTTACCTCTGGGGTTTTTGACTGGTTTGCTCGGCATCAATGTAGGCGGTATTCCCGGCGCAGAAAATGAATATGCATTTTTAATTTTTAGTGCACTATTATTGGTGATCGTTGTTGTGCAAATTATTTTGTTTAAGTTAAAGAAGTGGTTCTAGTAGTACTGCATACAATCAACGAGGCACCTCGGAGTAGCATTCCTAGAGTTTAGTATGAGCTGTTAGTCAGCGATCATTTTTCGAATATCTGAATCAGCAGATTGATCAGTTCGGGCTCATTATTTTTGCTGATAGCCAAATAGTCGGACACAGGCTTGTTGAGTGTGTAAACTTTCTTGAGCGTATTCAGTGGCAGTCTTCGCTGTTTTAGTCCTGTCTCAACCAAATCTTGCTCTGCCAGAAAATACTTGATTCGACCTGACAAGGCTAAATCAAGAAAGTTGTCATGTGACACGCCATGGTTTTCTTTGATAAATTTTTCAGGAAACCCTGTTTTAGAGAGAAGCAAGCATTGGATGCCGGCATTCTCACAATAGATAGATATATTTTTCTCTAGCACCATCTCTGGCGTTAGTGGCGTATCGTCTAGAGAATAAACTGAAAAAAATGTTTCTCTCATTGCTTTCAACCAAACAAAGTCATTCTCCCGCTCAGGAGTTCGACTCAGTGGCATGATGAGCGTCTTCGGTTGCTTATTCGCTAAGTACAGTGCACGTTTCCACGGGAAAATTCTAAATGTTGGTGAGGCCAAATTGGCTCGTTGCATATGACTATTGATTTCATCAACCGACGTACCGACAACGCTGGCATCGTCATAGTTATAGTAGTGATAGGGAATTGATTCTGGTGCCAAAACAATCAAATTCAAAGGTACTACTTCGTCCTCGCTAGGAATCTTCGAATCCTGGCTTGCATTTAAAATGAGACATTGTAGTAAGCTAGAGACAAGCAATAGCCTTAGTAGGTTTAGCATTGAATTTTTCCAGTCAATGAACATCTATATAGCTTCAGAATCATGAGTTCTGAAAAATACTGGGCTGAGAGTGTACTGGAATCGAGGTTAAAAAGGCAAAGAGATCATATGTAAAAATTGGATAATACTTAGTTGTTTTGCGGTTTTTGTGATTCCAGACAGGTTGACGCGAGTTTTTTACCTAATGAACACGCCATTTTAGTACAGCCCTTTATTTCACCATTTGAGACGACGCAGCGATTACAGCCATCAAACCAAAGTGTGCAGCTTGCAGGAATAACCTGTTTCTTCTCGTCATTGTAAAATGCCAGACATTTGGGCGGCTGTTGCGAATCTTCGAAGCACATTTTTCGAGTACAAGCGGCTAGTTTACTATTTTCGACAGAGCAGACATTGCAGCCGTCAAACCACGAGGTGCAATTTGAGGGTATCGATACGATTGCGGCCTCTGCAGTTGGTTGTGCATCTTGGTTAGTTGCGCAACTGGTGAGCAGTATTGAGAGAATACCCAACACTAAAAAATGTTGAAGTTGTTTCTTACCTCTGAATAGAGTCATATTAATTAACCTCAAAAGTGTATCTCCAGAATGCTTTCGATGTTTAACACTTTATCATACAGCGAGGTCGGATGCTTTTAATATGCCGAGAAGACGCAGCTCTATGCCATAAATCATAATCATCTCAGCGGCGTACTGAGCTAATTTACTTTGGCGTCGAAATTTAACTGAATACCAGTCTTCAGACCAGGTAAAGTTGCGAAATAATCGCTGCTACTCTGGGTGGTTTCACTCAGTTGTTCTCGCCAACTGTGCTCAGCTTGCCAGCGCGTGACCTCACCAATAATAATTAGGCAGGGTGATTTGAAAGTTGTTTCTGCATATCGTGCGACGAAGGTGCTCAAGGTCGCAGGATACTCTCGATGATAGGGAGTAGTCCCTTGCTCAATCAGTACCATGGGTGTGTCGGAATTAAAGCCAAGTTCAATGAGCTTTTTGCATAAAATGGGTGTGTGCGGAGTACTCATGTAAAAGGCCAGAGTGTCATCATGAGTGCCATCGAGCTTTTTCCAAAACGCCTCATTATCAATATCTTTTGAATACAGGGTATGTAAATGAAGGGCTTTTGCACCGCCTCGTTCAGTGAGAGGGAAGCCACTGTATGCAGCACATCCTGTTACGGCACTTATACCAGGAATGATTTGATAAGGTACATTTAATGATTTAGCGATATTAATTTCTTCAGCACCATGACCAAAGATGCCGGGATCGCCACCTTTCAGACGTACAACGATCTTTTGCTCAGTCAGATAGCGATTTATGAGTGTACCGATATCTTCTTGCTTCTTATGATGATGTGAACGGGTTTTACCGACAGCAAGCTTTATTGCATCTTTACGACCATACTGTTCGATGAGGCTCGGTGGTATGAGTCGATCATAGAGGATGACATCAGCTTGAGAGATTAAACGAATGCCCTTGAGCGTAATTAATTCGGCATGACCAGGACCTGCGCCGACCAGATATAAGGCGGCTTGTTTGCTATCTTCAGTCTTCGCCAGGGCATCCTCGATAAGTTGATTGGCTCGCTGCTCATTACCCTCCAACACCTCTTCAGCAATAGGCCCGCTGAGTACATCCTCAACAAACAATCTTCGTGGCTGAATCTGGCGTAAATGTTTCCGCAGCAGTTCTTTTTGTGTTCCAAGAAAATTAATCAGACGCACGTAATTCTGTGGAATCACACGCTCGATCAATTGTTTAATAATTCGCACTAGTACCGGAGAAATGCCACTCGATGAAATGGCAATTTGTAATGGGCCACGTCTCACTAAAGCTGGGAATATGAAATCACACAGCGGGGGATTATCGACGACATTAACTGGGATGTGCATTGCACGACAGTCTGTTGCAATGCTGTGATTGACTTCATCATCATTTGTTGCTGCAATCACAAATGCCTTTCCTGAAATAAGTGATCGATCATAGCTTTGTTGAATCACTTCGAAGCCATACTTACTTTCTAGCTGCTTCATTGATGGACTGATTTCAGCACTAGCAACAATAATACTGGTATCACAACTGAGCAGTGCCTCTGCTTTAGCGCAGGCAATTTCACCACCACCAATGATCAGGGCAGGATGTTGCTGGTCTGTTTTAAAGAACAAAGGCATGTAAGCCATAATTTTAAAATGCCCAGTTAGTCCAAATGATGTCTTCTTCAGAAGACCGCTGTTGTGCTTGCTCGACAGAACGAGCCATTGCTTTAGACTCTCGTTGAATCTCACCATCGATAAAATGAATACCACATTCAGTTTTATCTTCTCTCCGCCATCTTCCGGCACGCGAATCTTCACCCTTAACTGTTGGTGTAGTGCAATGTGAACAACCAATACTGGTATATCCCTCTTTGACTAGGGGATGATTAGGCAAATTATGCTCCAACATATATTTCTCCAAGGCTGACTGCCCCCACTGAATGAGTGGATTCACTTTGACATGATGTCCAGTTTGTTCAAATAAGGGTAAATGTTTACGTGATTCGGTCTGATAAAACTTACGACCACTGATCCAGGTATCAAACTGCTCCAGTGCCTGTTCAAGCGGTAACACTTTGCGCAGATAGCAACAGGCCGTGGTATCTGTCATATGCAACAAACCATTGTTATCGTGATGTCGCAAGTCTTTTTCCCTCGGCGCAATTGTGATGACATTGGTGAGACCAAGATATTCAGTGAGGGTATCTTTATACTCAATCGTTTCTCTGAAATGCTTTCCGGTATCGATGAAAATTACCGGTATTGACGGATCAATTTGTGCAATTAGGTGCAATAGGATCGCAGATTCTGCACCAAAGGATGATACGACCGCAGTGCGACCAAAGTTAGATTCATTGGTGACAAATCTGAGTAAATACTCTGCCGATTTGTCTGCTAAGCGTTGATTTAGCTGGTCGAGGCTTGCTTCGTTTTCAGCAGCATAGCTGAAATTATTTAATTGAGGATATCTATAGACGTCATGCTTTACAGGGTGAATATCAAGAGCTTGTTGCCACAAGCTGATGGGTTGACGTAAAAATAACTCCTCAGGAATAAGAATACCATCGATGCCACACTGAAGTGCAAAACCATACTGTGCTGAGATCATAGGACCTGAGACAATAATTTTATTGCCGTACTTAAAGGCTTGACGCAATTGACGTGCAACTGAGAAAACTCGACCATCGGCAAATGATGTAAACGGAATAATAATCACTTTTATAAGGTGGGTGTATTCCTCTATGTCGGAATAATCATCATCAGGATTGACGGTGATGACTGCGTTAGCGATAGGGCGAATTTTAAATTCTGAGTAAGTGATGGTTAAATCAAGGTCGAAATACCAGTTCTCTTCAGCTACCTGATTACCTTGCTCAATGAGTATCATATAACGCCTCCTTGAATGGTTTGGCACCGATCCTTGCTTGCGTTTCTGAGAATAACTCACCATCTAAACGTAATATTTTGTAGGTATCGATGATGGTTTGAACAGCATCAACAATCTCATCAGAAGAAAACCCTGGTCCGGTGACTTTACCAATACTGGTGTTCTCACCATCGTTTCCACCCAGTACAATTTGGTAGTACTCCTTGCCATGCTTTTCTAATCCGAGTATTCCGATATGTCCGACATGATGGTGGCCACAGGCATTGATACAACCAGAGATTTTGATTGATAGTTTGCCAATCTCATCTTGAATTTCAGGTGCAGAAAAATGAGCCGTTAATCGTTGTGCCACTGGGATCGATCGAGCCGTGGCCAAGGCACAATAATCCATGCCAGGACAACTCACGATATCAGTAATAAGTCCATAATTAGCTTCAGCTAAATGGATATGATTTAACACCTTCCACAGCGCATATAGATCGGAAGTTTTGACGTGGGGTAACACTAAGTTTTGCTCTTTGGTTACGCGAATGTCGGCGAAACTATATTGCTCAGCTAAATCCGCGAGCGTGTGCATCTGTGATGATGTGATATCACCGGGTGCCTTATCGATACCTTTGAGTGGTATATTAACAATACGATATCCGTCTTGTTTATGACGCAGGACATTTTTCTTCATCCATCGCGAAAAAGGATCTGCTGTATCTAGCTCTTCTTTAGTATTGTCCCATGAGGCAATAACACCAGGCTGCTCAAATGTGGGAGTTGAGAATAAGGTTTCGACATTGGATAGCCAGTCACGGCTATCGGGTAATTCGTGCCTCGAGCGAGCAAATTCTTTTTCAATAGCATCACGCAACTGGTCGATCCCCAACTCTTTAGTAAGAATTTTAATGCGCGCCTTGTACTTATTGTCACGTCGACCGAAGCGGTTATAAATTCTAAGACTCGCCTCTAGATAAGCTAATAAGTCGTTTTGCGCGACAAATTCAGCAAGCGTTTTACCAACCATGGGTGTTCTACCTAGTCCGCCTCCGACAAAGATTTTGTAGCCAATAGTTCCTTGTTCGTCGGTCACGATTTGAACTCCGATATCATGAACTTTTATCGCTGCCCGATCATGCACTGTAGCTGTAACGGCAATCTTAAATTTACGTCCTAGGAAGGAAAACTCCGGATGGAGTGTTGCCCATTGACGGATCAATTCTGCGGTTGGTCTGGGGTCGGTGACTTCATCCGGCGCTGCGCCAGCATAAGGATCCGAAGTCACACTTCGAATACAATTGCCACTCGTTTGTATGGCGTGGAGATTTACCTCTGCTAATTCAGCCAATATCTCAGCTGTATGACCAAGCTCCAACCAGTTGAGTTGAATATTTTGACGTGTTGTGAAATGACCATACCCACGATCAAATTTATCAGCCACATTCGCCAGAGCATGGAGTTGTTGTGAAGACAAAGTGCCATAAGGAATGCCCACTCGTAGCATGTAGGCATGCAGCTCGAGGTATAAACCGTTCATCAATCGTAATGGTTTGAATTCATCCTCAGTCAGATGCCCCTCAATACGATGCGTAACTTGTTGCTTGAATTGTTGTGAGCGAGCTTTGTAAAAGTCGGTCTCTTTAGGATCGTGAGTGATCATGCTGCTTTCACTCCATCATGCGATTGCTTATGGAATTGCGGATGGATCGATGGGCCATTCACTCGAAGTTTTTCTCGCAGAGATACTGGAACAGGTCTATTGTTCTCAATTGTCACGTCAATTAGGTAGGCACCGACAACTAGATTATTAGTCTCATCTATCTGTGCCTGAGCTAACAGAGCTTCTGCTTCAGTCAGATTATTGAAAATTTGTGCCTTGTGAAAACGATTCGTCCAACCATGAGCCGTTGCATAAAATACAACTTCTCCTGTTGTTAACTTATTTGCTGTAACTATGTGCGCTAGCATGAGCTATGTGTTTATTAACATTTAATGTCATGATCATGGAATAATTTTTTGTTATGAGCAATAATATTGCTTAATTGATGAATAAAACTTTATTTGATGGCCAAAAATCAGAATAAAGTTCTATTTTTAGGCTAATTAGGGAATGCTTATGTCGATAGATTCGATAGACAAAAAAATATTAATGCAATTACAACGAGATGCCACCCGATCGCTGGCATTTATGGCTAAGAAATTAGCCTTATCAAAGACCGCATTATGGAACAGAATTCAGCGAATGAGGGATGATAATATCATTCTTAAACAGGCCGCTTTATTGGATCCCCATAAAGTAGGCGTTAATGAGACGTTCTTCGTGATAATCAAAACATCCTCTCATGATGATCAATGGTTGGTTGACTTTGCAGAGGCGATTAACGAATTACCTGAGATCATGGAAGCGCATCGACTGACTGGTGATATGGACTATATTCTCAAAGTCCAGGTTAGCTCAACCAGAGCTTATGATGAATTCTATAAGAAGTTAATTTCACGTGTACAGATGTATAGTGTCTCCGCCTGTTTATCGATGGAAACACTGAAATTCTCGACAGTGCTTAAGCTTTAACTTTCGACGAATGCGCGCTCAATCACGTAATCGCCTTGTTCGCCCTGACGTGGGCTAACTCGAAAACCGCGCTCATCAAGTAGCTTTTGCATGTCTTTCAACAATGCGGGGCTGCCACACAACATGAAACGGTCATGCTCTGGTGAGATGCGATCAAAGCCGAGATTTTTCTCCAGAATGCCATACTTCAACAGGTCGGTGATACGACCTTTATTTTTGTAGGGCTCTCGCGTAACGCAAGGGTAGTAGATCAACTTTTCAGAGATCTCTTGGCCGAGGTACTCGTTCTTTGGCAGTTGATTCTCAATCAGATCATTATAGGCCAGCTCAGAGACATATCTCACACCGTGAAACAATACCACCTGTTCAAACTTCTCATAGATGTCAGGATCAAAAATAATGCTCATGAATGGCGCTAAACCAGTCCCGCTAGCAATCAAATAGAGTCGTTTCCCAGGTGTGAGATCATCGGCAACCAGAGTTCCTGTTGGTTTGCGAGTAATAAAAATTTCATCGCCCGGTTTGATGTGTTGCAGTCTAGATGTCAATTTACCATCGGGCACTTTAATACTCAGAAACTCAAGGTGCTCCTCATAGTTTGCTGAGGCTATGCTGTAGGCGCGCATGACTGGGCGGTCTTCGCCGGGTAAACCGATCATTACAAACTCACCGTTACGGAATCGGAAGCTTGGTGACCGCGTTGTTTTAAAACTAAATAATGTATCGTTCCAGTGATGAACATCCAGAACGCTCTCTATCTCAAAGTTTGCCATAATTCACTACATTAAAATCTCTACTGACGCATATATTGGTACGTACTCGTAATATTTCAATTACGAAAACAAACGATGGTAGATTTTTCATGTCACATTAATTCGAAAGAAAATCGTTAACTTATTCGACTGTATTAAGGGTTGTTTTAAACCTGAATTGAGTATTTGCGGCTAGAAAATTTTGCCAAGCATTACTAGTTTTTCAGATAGTTTGCGATGAAAGCTTCCATTTTATCGAGGGTGATATCGATATCTTCATGGGTTGTTTTGGGGTTGATGGGACACATCCGCAGTGCGACATGGCCATTCAATTTAGTGGTTGTGATCATTGTATAGCCATCGTGATAAGTGAATTGAGACAGTGCGGTATTGAGTTCATCTAAATCACCAGTGAAACCATCCGGTCGAGCACGAAATGATATGATACCAATCGAAGCTTGAGAGATAATTTCCCAGTAGTCACTATTCGCCATGCGTTGTTCGATGTATTCTGCATGCTCGATACCGAGGGTGATATCCTCGCCCATTTGCTCAGTCCCCTGACACAAAATGTAGCTGTATAGTTTGAGGGCTCTGAAAGAACGCGTTAATTGAGGGCCGTAATCATAGTAATTTATCTCACTATCATCTCTGACCGTGTCATCTAAATATTCCGCTTCCACAGCAAAGCTGCGTTTCAGATCGAGACTGTCTTTTACTAATAAACAGGCTGTTTCGTAGGGCTGAAACCACCACTTATGTGGATCAATGGATATGGAGTCGGCCAGATTGATCGAATCAATAAGTTGCTTATATTTCTCCGACATAATGGTCGCACCGCCATAGGCACCATCAATATGTAGCCAACAATGATACGCTTGGGCAATATCACTGAGCGCCCTGAGGTCGTCGATAGCGCCGGTATTTGTCGTCCCGGCATTACCAATAATACAAAAAGGTTCATAACCATTGGCCAGATCAATATCCATCTGCTCTGATAATGCTGCAATCGATAATTTAAAGTCAGAGGTCGTGGCGATGGGGCGCAAATTGTCAGCTTTAAAACCAAGAATACGAGCCGCTTTAGCAATTGAAGAATGGGTCTGCTCAGAATAATAGATCATCCCCTTGCTACAGGAACGCTCGGCAAAGGCTTTATCGCGGGCAGCAACAATGGCAGACATATTGGCCATCGAGCCGCCACTCAGGAAAAGCCCACCGGCTTTATCATCATAGCCAAAAAACTGTGTTAGCCACTGAATGGTTTGTTTTTCAATCATGCCGGCGGCTGGGCTCGCCATCCAATGGCCAGCGAAGACATTCATGCCCACAGAAAGTGTGTCCGCTAAAATACTTGTGTAACTGCTCGGTCCGGGAATGAAAGAGAAAAAGCGTGGGTGATCAGTATGAACCATGTTGGAACCCACAAGTTCATGTAGCTTGGCAAAAACCTCATCTGCCGGTCTGCCTTTTGCAGGAGGTGCCTGCTTAAGTACTGAGGCCAAAGTATCGACAGAATTCATGTCATAAACAGCTCTGTCTTTGATATGTAATCGATGCTCAACAATGTAATCAATAATCTGATAGCCAAGGGCTTTCATTTCTTTTTCATTCATTGCTTAGGCTTATAATTTGTAAGACAGGTAGTAACTTTTATAGACTCTTTAACCATTTGTCCACCGTTAGAGGATGAAAAATACATTTTCATTATTATCGCACAGCGCATATTGCTTGCTATATTAGGGCTGGAAAAAGTATTTCTATTAAGTCAAATTAAGGCTATTTCAGAGCTTGCCACAAAGAAAAAACTTAAGACAATTTATGAACATTTCATTGCAACATTATGTTGTTATTGGAGAAACATTTTCATGATGCTTTTTAGCCAAGAACATTCACAACTGATACTTTGCGTAGGTGTATATTATGGTATAATTTTGTGCGGATCGTTAGACCCCCTGAGTGTAACTAACTTTAGAATTAGTAAACGACTCAGAAGTAATAACTAGTACCTTGTGTCACATGTCCTTATTGGGGATAGAAACACTATTCAATTGAAATATTCTTGAAATAAACCGGTATTAGAATTACGCAACCTTAAAAATGTGCACAATTTTATTTGCAACCAAAACTTCAAATCGGGGAAGATAATGAAGACTAAACTAAGTAAAATCGCATTAGCGGTGGCTTTGACAGCCGGTCTGTCAACAGCAACGCTAGCGAACACTACTACCTCATCCATCAGAGGTAATGTAGCGACAGAGGCTGGTAATACCTTTGCCTCCGCTACAGTTACTATCACCCACACACCATCTGGCACAGTATCGACCACTTCTACTAATGAAAGTGGTACGTTCTCAGCTAGAAGCTTACGTGTTGGTGGTCCATACACTATCGAGATCTCTGGCGATGGTTTTCAGTCTGTAAAAATCGAAGATGTATATTTATCTCTTGATCAGGTTTTCTCATTACCTGTTACAGTTGAAGCAATCTCAGACGAGAACGTTTTAACAGTGACGGGCAAACGTCAAGGTTTAAACAGCTTCTCTAACGAAGGTCTGAGCACAAGTCTTGGTCTTCAAGCACTGCAAGAAGTTACTTCGATTGATCGTGACATCACTGACGCAGCGCTACTTGACCCATTTGCCTCTGTTAATGTACAGAGCGGTGGCGCAAAGGAATTAACCATTGCGGGTGCTAACAACCGTTTCAACTCGCTAACAATTGATGGTGTTGCTTTAAACGACCGCTTCGGTTTGAATGCGAACGGTTACCCAACTCAGCGTTCACCTATTTCCTACGACGCGATTGAGTCTCTGTCTATCCAGACAGCACCTTTCGATGTTGAGTACAACGGTTTCACTGGTGGTACTATCAACGCAGTCACTAAGTCAGGAACTAACGAGCTAACAGGTTCGGTTGGTTACTACTTTACTGACGATGGCATGATTGGTGACAGTTCAGATGCAGATGAGTTCGACTTCACGTTCGAAGAAGAAACTATTGTTGCAACTATAGGCGGTCCGATCATCGAAGATAAATTATTCTTCTTCGTTGCCTACGATAAGTATGAAGAAATCGCACCTCTAAACTCTGGACCAGTTGGATCTGGTGCTTTGAACATATACGAAAACATTACTCAAGCTGATGTTGACCAGGTTCGTTCAATTGTGAACAGCGTTTGGGGTTTCGACATTGGTGGATTCACTAAGCCACCTGCGGAAGATGAGAAGATTCTGGCGAATATCGACTGGAATATCAACGAAAACCATCGTGCTAAATTTACCTACATCAGCACTGAGGGTAATACAATCCGCGAGCAGAACGGTAACAACTTCCTGGCTTCTGATGAGAGACTAGGTGCATCTTCTGCCTGGTATGACCGCTCTGAGAATGTTGAGAGTATGATTGCTCACGTCTTCTCTGATTGGTCACCTAACTTCTCGACAGAATTCAAGATCGCCAGTACTGAACAAGCAACGGGTCAGGATTCTTTAAACGGCGCTGAATTCCCATCAATGGCAGTACTCCTGCGTGAAGTTGATGGTGATGAACAATACTTGGTATTTGGTCCCGACCGTTTCCGTCATGGTAACCAGTTAAGTCAAGACTTCTTCCAATATAAGTTTGTTGGTGAGTACGTTACTGGCGACCACATCATCAAGTTCGGTTATGAGCGTGAGGAAGTGGACGTAAATAACCTCTTTGCTCAGAACTCTGAGGGTTCTTACGTATTCGACAGTGTTGCTGACTTGCAGAATGCAACAGCCTCTGGCCTGCTGTATAACAACGCGATCACCAATGATGAGAATGACCTGCGCGCTATCTGGGGTTATAACTATAACTCTTTATATGTTCAGGACAGCTGGGATATTAACGGTGATTTAATTGTCGACTTTGGCGTACGTTACGACTGGTATGAATCAGAAGGTTCTATTCGTGAAAACCAGAACTTTATCGACCGTTACGGTTTCTCAAACACCGGCGATATCGATGGTTTGGACGTAATACTGCCAAGAATGTCATTCAAGTGGCTAGTATCTGATGTGACCACAGTACGTGGTGGTATCGGTAAATTCTCTGGTGGTTCTCCGGGTGTTTGGATTTCAAACAGCTACTCAAATGATGGTGTCATTTCTGACAGCTCGAATGCATTTGGTGTGGTAAACGTTCCAACAACACCGGATCCTGCTACTGGTCAGTACATCCCTGCGGACGTGCTTGCTTCACTGGCTAACGAAGCCCCTGACGGCTCTGTTAACGCACTGGGTCCTAATTTCGAGATCCCTGCGACAACTAAAGCTAGCTTAGGTATTGCACATGAAACTAGCTTAGGTTTCTTGGGCGACGGCTGGTTAATATCAGCAGACGTGTTATACAACAAACTGGAAAATGCAACCTATTGGTATGATGCTCGTTGTCGAGTCGCTGGTACAGCTCCTGATGGTCGTAATCTATACGATTGTGACGGTAGTCAGCCTGAAGCGATAGTTGTTGGTTCAACCAGCAACAATGTTGGTGACAGTCTTCTGGTAGCACTATCAGCATCGAAAGAGTGGAATACTGATCACGGTAACTACGACCTCTTCATTAGCTATACAAAAGCTGACGTAGAAGACATTGGTTACGGTACATCATCAACAGCAACATCTAACTACTCAGACTTTGCTGCGTATGATCGTCAGCTACCAACAGCCGGTACTTCTCGTTACCAAGTTGATGACAACTTCAAGCTACGTTTGAACTGGCGCAAAGAGCTGATCCCTGGCTACCAAACAAAAGTATCGTTATTCGGTAGTGTTCGTACTGGTCAGCCATACAGTTACACATTTAGCGAAAACAACAACTGTATACTTGACATAGGCGGTGGTCGTTGTGCTCGTGAGAGTCGTAACGATGACGCGGGTCACTTACTGTACGTACCTTCAGGTCCTAATGATCCATTGTTCTCACCTCTGTCATTCGGCGGTGACTTAGCGGATCAACAGGCGTTCTTTGATTACATCAACAACTCTGAGCTAGCTCAGTACGCTGGTAGCATTGCACCTCGCAACGGTGACTACGCTAACTGGACTTCTATCTTCGACGTTAGAATCCAACAAGAGCTACCTGCATTTGGTGATGGACATAAGTTCCGCGTATTCTTAGATATTGAGAACTTCGGTAACTTATTGAACGATGACTGGGGTCGAATCGAGCGTACACGTTATGAGTACGAGCGTGATGTTGTATCTGCTCGAATCACTAACGGTCAGTACGAGTACTTACGCCTTAACAGCGATAGCAGCATCAAGAACCTAGAAGTTCTAAGCCGCTCTGTATGGCAAATCCAGGTTGGATTCAAGTACGACTTCTAAGTTCGGCTTAGCAAGTGTTTGACACGAAAAACCGGAGCTTTGGCTCCGGTTTTTTTATCTCTGCTAATTGGACTAAAAAATAGTTTATTAGACTGTTTCAGCTATGAGTCGTCCTGCTCATGATTGTTAGGTAAATCCTCAGGTAAGTCCTCAATATGTGGCTGTCTGCGTCGTTGTGTCTTAAGTGGGATCATGCTTCTCATGACAGACATCTTCCCAAAGCACAGGAGTTTATCCTCTGGCTCTAAAATGCGAGTTTTCTTGGGATTAGGAATAACCTTTGAACCACGATATAAGGTTAAAACATTGACATCTTGCTCTTCAAGTTCGGTCTCTTTAATAGTTTTACCGATGAACTTGGAGCCCTCTGGAACGTATATTTCACCGACTCCGTAGCCTTTACTCACAGTAAGTCGTTGACGAACATCAATTTCAGGGAAATCTACTTGAGCGGCAATATAATCGATAATGGCACCAGCTACGTCAAGTCCGGTGCAGCCCTCAATACCTTCTAGTCCCGGAGAAGAGTTGACCTCCATGATTTGCGGACCAGACTTGCTTTCAAGCATATCCACTCCGGCAACCTGCAGACCAAGCATTTGTGTTGCTCTGACAGCAGTCTCAATGTAGTCATCACTCAGTTCAACGGCTTCAGCCCGTCCACCACGATGCACATTACTGCGAAATTCTTGTCCTTGAGCCACTCGCCTCATAGCCGCGACCACCCGGTCACCCACTACGATGGCGCGTATATCTTTTCCTTTACTTTCAGCAACAAACTTTTGGATTAATATATTCTGCTTTTGACTCTGCAGCAGTTCAATAATCGACTCGGCCATTTTGACTGTGTCAGCGAGAAGCACGCCAATGCCCTGTGTGCCCTCAATCAGTTTGATAATTACAGGCGCACCACCAACCCGCTCTATGGCTGGCAAGACATCCTTTTTGTCACGTACAAAAGTGGTTCTTGGTATGCCTAAGTGGTGTCGACTTAATAATTGCAGGCTACGTAATTTATCACGTGAGTTTACAATTCCGTGAGCGGTGTTCGCGCAAAAAACATCCATCTCCTGAAATTGTCTTACAACAGCAGTGCCATGATAAGTAATGGATGCCCCAATTCTTGGCAACACAGCGTCATAGTCACTGAGTCTTTTTTGACGAAAATAAAGATCGGGAGACCCGCGATCGAGATCGATGGCAAATTTAAGTGTATTTAGCACCTTTACCTGATGATCGCGACTTAGTGCAGCCTCTTTTAAACGCCGAGTACTATAAGAATTTGGTGCACAGGATAGTATTGCAAGCTTCATAATATTTCTCTCATCTCATCGTTCTTAGCCGGATACAAGAAATTCACGGCTTGGATCAACTAAGATATCATGTTGCATAGCTTCCCTACCTAGCAACATTAAGTTTTGCATCGAAGAGCGATCTGTGAGCGTTAATTTAATTGGCCACTCACGATCACCTAAGCGAATCTGAGTTTTGATGACCACACGCTTTTCCTTATCGGCAGATGAACTTTTGACCACTTTCTTACCTTTCAATCGCAATGTTTTATGAATAGTGGCCTCAACATTATGTATATCTGGATGAATCTCAAAGCTAACCCATCGTTTTCCATCTTTACTAAATTCAATAATATTATCGACATGAAGAGAAGATGTTGCAGCGCCGGTATCAACGCGCATTTGAATGTGCTCGACACCAAGCTCAGGTAGATCACAATGCTCTATAGCTCCGATTATCAAAGGTTTTGAAACGCTCATAATTCGACAAGATATTTTGTTGTTCTGGTGAACAAGAATAATATGAAAATTACCCATAAACAATTTATAGTGTATTTAATTATAGTTGTTGTTTGAGTGGTACTTGAATCTCAAACGACCGGGTGTTTACAAGGGATACAAATGACGGATCTAATCATTGGTAATCAACAAATAGAAAAAGGTAAAACGTACAAAATACAGTTACCTTTGATTAGTCTATATACCTCTAGCGATACCCAGATACCAGTGTATGTTTGTCGAGGTAAAAAAGACGGTCCAACGATGTTTGTCAGTGCTGCCATTCATGGTGATGAACTGAATGGTATTGAAATAATCAGCCGATTGATTAAGTCAAAAGTGCTCAGGAAAATCAAAGGCACTCTGATATGTGTTCCCTTTGTAAATGCCTATGGTGTTCTGAATCAGTCACGCTATTTACCAGATCGAAGAGATTTAAATCGCTCTTTCCCGGGTTCTGAACGTGGCTCACTTGCTTCCAGAGTTGCGCATGAGTTCTTTCATGAAATCGTTTGCAAATGCGACTATGGCATCGATTTACATACAGGCGCAATTCATCGAAGTAACTTGCCGCAGATACGTGCCAACCTCAAAGATAAAGAGACATTGAGCCTGGCTGAAGCTTTTAATGTTCCCGTGATTTTAAACGCTGACTTGCGGGATGGTTCGTTACGCGAAGCCGCGGTCGAGGAAGGCATAAAGATTCTCTTGTACGAGGCCGGAGAGGCGCTAAGATTTGATGAGGTATCTATAAAGGCTGGTGTTCGTGGCATTATCAATGTGATGCGACACATACAAATGCTACCTCAGCGTAAGGCGAGCAAAAAAGCCACACCATATATTGCCAATGAAAGTCACTGGATTCGCGCGCCAGAGAGCGGTTTTGTCTCACATCACAAGCAGTTAGGAGATAAGGTATCAGAGAATGATATCCTCGCATCTATCAAGGATCCCTATGGTGAGATAGAAGCACAAATTGTTGCCAAAGAAACCGGTATTATTATCGGTAAACAGAACATTCCACTTGTGCTTGAGGGCGAGGCGGTCTATCACGTTGCTACCTTCAATAAGCCAGATATGGTTAACCGTGATGTCGAGAAGATGGGCGAGGAACTTGCGGAAAATAATCCACGTTGATTGCGACTGTTTCTATGCCGCGGTAGAAATGCGCGATAACCCATCTTTGATCGGTAAGCCGATCGCTGTTGGTGGCAGCACTAGTCGTCGTGGTGTGTTATCCACCTGTAACTACGAGGCCAGAGCATTCGGATTGCACTCAGCCATGCCCACAGCACAGGCGCTCAAACTCTGTCCTGACGTGATTTTGTTACCACATCGCTTCGATGTCTATAAAGAGGCATCACGTCAAGTGAACGACATCTATCGCCGATACACCGAGATCATTCAGCCATTGTCGCTCGATGAGGCCTATCTGGATGTCTCTAATGTCGACCTGTTGCATGGCAGTGCCACACTGATTGCTGAAGATATTCGCAAGGCAATCGAAGCTGAGGTCGGTATCACGGCATCGGCCGGTATCGCACCAAACAAGTTTCTTGCCAAAGTGGCCAGTGATTGGAATAAACCTAATGGCCAGTTTGTGATCACACCCGATCAGGTCGATGATTTTGTACTGCAATTACCGGTGAAAAAAATTCCCGGGGTAGGCAAAAGCACCATGAAGAAGATGTCACGACTTGGTATTGAGTACTGTGCTGATCTGCAGAAAACCGATATCCATACACTAATTAAAAACTTTGGTCGTTTTGGCAAGCGACTCGCTGATCTCAGTTATGGCATTGATCATCGCGAGGTCAAAACCTCACGGATACGCAAATCAATATCTGTTGAAAATACTTACAGTGATGATTTATGTGATGAGGCAGCCTGCATGACAGCATTGGTTAAGTTGGTTGCCAAGTTCTCTGATCGATTTGCTAAGATCCAAGATAGTTACACCATTCATAAATTATTTGTGAAGATAAAATTTAATGACTTCACCACCACCACTATGGAGTGTCGCGCAACCCAGATTGATGCAGCCATCTATGAGGAGTTGATCGCACAGGCCCGATTGCGCAAAGCGTTACCAATCCGCTTGCTTGGCGTAGGTGCCGGGGTCCTGCCTATTAAAACCGATGATACGCAGTTATCGCTGTTCGATGAATAATCTCATACGCAACTAGCGAATAAGAAACTTTAATAGTTTCATTTTAAAGCTCTTGATGCCGAGCGTTTCAGCCATTTTAAGCGCAAAGGCTGAGTAGGCTTTGTATGGCCTCAACATAACCTTAAGAGAGGTCGCCCGGCCTTCAGAATCCAGATCGAATAAATCCATGCCCTCAATCATTAAACCATCCACCTCACCCTGAAAAATGAGCAGCACACCGCCATCACTTAATACAACCGAGCGTGTGTAGTGAAATCCTTCGATGTTGGTCACCACGTTCTCAAGCACTTTGAGAATATATTGACGATCGGTAATTGGCCGAAATGCCACGGGTGATATGAGTTGAATACCCTCAGCAAGTAACGCATTAATCTTGGTAAAGCTGCGCCCATTGACCCCCTCATGCCATTTATCGAGGAATTGTTCTGCAATTTGAGTCATTTCTAACCTAGCTTGTATGATTGATATCTAAGGCCTATTGTCCTTGATAAATTGACTGATTGCTATTCATTGCTTCAATTGCACCCGTGCGAAGGCACATTTGAGATACAGCTATGCTATAGTCATTTCGATATTTATTCGTATCGTATACCTAGTAACCTTAATAACTCAATTTGGTGATAAATGACTGCTCCCATTGTTAGCCAACGTGATCTGGAATTTATGCTTTATGAGCTTTTCGAAGTTGAGAAAATGCTCCAGAGACCGCGTTATCAAGATCATGATTTAACCACTTTCAATGCCACGATCGCGACCGCAAAATCGCTTGCTGAGAAACACTTTCTTCCGATACGACGCAAAGTCGATTTGCATCAGCCAACCTATGATGGTGAACGTGTTCATTTAATCCCCGAGCTACCTCATGCGGTTCGAGCCGTTGTCGAAGCGGGCTTTACTTCGCCAACCTCTGACTTTGACATGGGCGGCATGCAATTACCCAAGGTAGTCGCGAGTGCCGCCTATGCTTATCTTTCAGCGGTAGCGAGTGCCTCGATGGGCTATGTTCTACTGAC
>CAXRAF010000061.1:0-6457 GCA_964228485.1 Alteromonadales bacterium
CCATCAAAGCTCGATGTGTATTCTATCGAGCCGACCTGACCCAATGCCCTGCGACTGAGTAAGTCATCATTAACCGCAGTCAAAGTGCGCGACTTATTACGGTAGTAATAGCCCAAGTCCGCAGGTCGAGATGCATCTCCCTGTGTGTATGCTATGGCACCGTTACTTGCTAGCGAGAATTGCCCACTAATGTATGGACGACCGAGCGATTGCCCAGATACATCGTTTACTAAAGTTTTTACTTTGCCCGTTTTGCTCAACTGAGCTAACAGACGCATACCTCTGTCATCATACTGGATAATAAAGTCGCGGTTATTCTTCCAGGCATACTGCTCAATCGAGCGGTCAAAGTCTGCAGTAATTGTTGCAGTATTGCCAGTTTTGAGATTGTGAATGACGAGCTCTGAGTTCTGGTACGGTACTTTAGCATCGGTTCGAGTGAGATAAGCTAACGTCTTGCCATCCGGAGAAAATTGCGGATTAAACTCAGCACCTGCCCGATCAGTGAGTTGCGATATCGCTCGTGATTTGACATTAATTCGATACAGATCGCTGTCATTGGGTTCATACTCCCAGTTGTCAGACTGATTCGAGCGAAACACAATCTCGGAACTATCGGCAGTCCAGGCAAGTGGGCCGAAATGTTGGTAATTCGCTGCTGTCAGCTGTGTCTCAGTACCGCCGATTGCGGGAATAACGAACACCTGACGATATGTGGGTTTTAACATGCCTCTGCCATCAGCCTGATATCTGGCTCGCTCAATCAATACTGGTTGTTTAGACCACTCCGCTCCTTTAGGGGTTTTAGGTAATTTCACAGATTTGGCGAATTGCGACTTGGGAGCATCTACAGCCATGGTAAATGCCAGCATACTAGCGTCGGGTGACCATGCTAAATCAGACACCGGCTTGTCCAGAGCGCTGATTAAGGCAGTTTTATTGTGGGCCAGCCAGTGCACATGAATTTGATTGGAGCCGGTCATGTTTGAGATGAAAGCAAAGCGCTCACTATCAGGTGACCAGACCACAGAACCATAATTAAATTGATCGGAAAACAGCGGATAGGATGTTTTCTTGTCGACATCGAATAGCCACAAGCTTCGCTGTGCCGAGTCTGTCATGATATTGTTGGACTGACGAAGGTAGATAATCTTCTCGCCATCCGGCGAGATCTGTGCTTGGCTGATCATCTCAAGCTCAAAGATATCAGCCGAGGAAAATGGCTGTTTAGGTATCTCTGCCAGTAGTTGGCATGAAATGAGTAAACTCACTAGAAATAACGGGAACTTTTGTTTCATAGTCTGCCTGTATTATTAATAACTGCTGTGATTTTATGTGGTTATTATGAACGTAACTTGGTAAGAATTGCACCGATATTTTCTGCCCGGGCAATGTAGTCAATGTCTGCTGCCACGGCTGCCGCCTGAACCATGCCATCGTACTGCGCAGACTCTGGATCTTGAATGATGGTTGTACCACCGTATGATTTGAGAAACTTCAGACCCTCAGCGCCATCCGTACCAACGCCCGATAAAATGACACCGATGATCTTACAATCATCCACGGTTGCCAGTGAATGAAGTAGAAGATTTATATTGGGAGCTGCGGCCTGCTCTGCCAAGGGTATAGTCAGGTGCAAGTTGAGGTTATCACACTGGATGTTGGCATTTTCCGGGCAGATATAGATAGTATTTGCCTCCAATCGCTGGCCGTTAGTCGCCGATACCACGGAGATTGGAGTGTGCTTGGCTATTAAATTGACCATGTTGCTCTCGTAGTCTGGCGATAGATGCTGCGCAATCACGTAACAGTGCCCATCATCAGGCGTCAAGCCTGATACCATGGATTGCAGCGCCTTTAATCCACCAGCAGAAGCGCCAATTGCAATAATCGTATGCGGAATAGCCATTTTTTGCATGCTTATTGTTATGTTTTTGTCGCAATGGTCGAGTCTGATAAACAGTAAGCCATTGCTTTTGCATAGGAATTTTTATGCTCCTATGTTAGATTAATGTACGAGTAACAGAGCAAAAAAGAGCTAAAAAGGTCTGCTAAGTTGAAATGACCTAAGCACGTACTAAACTTTGTTATGAATTATAAGAATAAAATATCAACAAGTGATCCTATACAACGAGTAGTCTGATGGATAAACAGGAAAGCAATGAATTGAGGGCTCGAGCAGAGGCATTAATCTCATCTGGAGAATATGCCAAGCCCGAATTTCAAGGCGATATTCAAGAACTTATCCAAGAGTTAAATATATATATGGCTGAATTAGAGGCTCAGAACGATGAGTTGAATCAGGCCTATGTTTGTATTGAAGAGCAGTCGCGGGATAACTTTGCCCTGTTCGAGCACGCCCCGATTGCCTATTGTGTATTGAGTGAGGATCACCGCGTCATTAAGCTAAATAAGCGTTGTCGTGAATTGTTTATTGATAAGGGCACCTCGCAAAAACAGTTTTTGCCCATCGTTTACAAAACCGCGCAACATTCCACCGATATTTACGCCTGGTTATTTGATGATTCGTTACCCACGATCAGCATCAAATTTTCAAGCGACCCCGATGTCTGGCACTTACTTGAAAAAAAGCCGTATCACACGAATCAGAAGTTGATCGCAATCACCGACATTACGGCACAGGTCAACTCACAAAAGGAGTTGGAAGAAACCTCGAAAATAGCCCAAAAAGCGAACGATACCAAAGCACAATTTCTTTCCAACATGAGCCATGAGCTCAGAACACCTCTTACCGGGATCATGGGTTTTCTAGAACTAATGCGC
Organism: Alteromonadales bacterium; assembly: GCA_964228485.1. Classification (GTDB taxonomy): domain Bacteria; phylum Pseudomonadota; class Gammaproteobacteria; order Enterobacterales; genus CAXRAF01. The sequence goes on from CAXRAF010000061.1 coordinate 2,785, forward strand.
GCAGAGGATTTGACAGGTTCAGCAGTTGAAACCCTCAACCGGGTACAAAACTCTGCCAATGGTTTGTTGCATATTTTGAATGATGTTCTTGATATTACTAAACTCAATGATAAGCAACTTAGCGTCCATAAAACCAATTTTGATTTATACGGGTTGATCATCGCAATCACTGAAAAATATCAGTCAAAACGCACCGAAGAGGCCACCAGGGTCACTTATGAAATCGAAGAGGATATGCCACAGTTCATTCATAGTGACCGCGATAAAATCTATCAGATTATCGATAAGTTGATGAGTAATTCGGCTAAGTTTACTGAGAAGGGATTTATCACTATCAGGGTCTCGATGTCAGATCATGAGCCACAAAGAATTCAAATCATGATCGAGGACAGTGGCATCGGTATACCCGTGGACGATATTGAAAGTTTGTTTGAAGAGTTTATTCAGGATCCTGCCTCATTACACAGAAACTATCAGGGTACTGGGTTGGGGCTCGCGATTTCCAAGAAACTCGTTCAACTTCTCGGCGGCGATATTGATGCCCGTCGCAGTAAGACAGGCGGCAGTCAATTCTGGTTTACCATCCCTCTTGAAAATGCTGAGGCGGTTAATGCACCGAATTCACGCAGAACCGATCTCAAGGGCGTAATGGAACCGCTGAGTATCTTATTGGCTGAAGATAATCGCTCGAATCAATTAATTATGCGGACCATGTTACAGAAGATGAGTCATCGTGTGGATGTGGTTAGCAATGGCCAAGAGGCTGTAGATGCGTTTCATGCCAATGATTATGATCTTATCATTATGGACTCACACATGCCGATAATGACGGGTTATCAGGCGGCGCAAATTATCCGCTCTTCCATTAAAGATCAGCCCAAACCAATCCCAATCTTATCCTGGACCGCAGATGCCAGACACGAGCATATCAGTCATGTACTGGAGATTGGCATGAATGGTGTATTATCAAAACCCATCGATTTGGATGAACTAAATAATACCCTTTACATGTTTAGCCAACCGGATGCCATCATCCGCTAAAACACACAAGATACTATGTCATGATCGGTGAATTAGCAGCACTTAGCTGCGCTGTATTATGGGCCATTGCGGCCAGATTGTTTAAGCAACTCGGTCAGAGCTTCTCTCCCCTATTATTGAATTTCTGGAAGGGCTTGGTTGCCGCTATACTGCTTTTGATAGCGGTACAATTTCTCCCGTCCCCCACGATTAGCACGCCCACCCTGTTGCTCTTACTTGTGAGTGGCATGATCGGGATCGGCTTGGGTGATACCTTCTTTTTTCAGGCGATCAACCGTATTGGTGACAGTCAAACATTACTCGTTGCTGAGACACTTGCGCCTATTCTTACTGCACTCTTGGCAATTGCCTGGTTATCTGAATGGTTAACCACTGTGCAGTGGCTGTCGGTAGCCATCATTATCATATCCGTCGACATGGTGATCCGGTATCAGCGTAAACAAACCAATAGCCCATTCGACATTACTGGAGTAGGCTATGCTGGACTGGCGGCGCTATGTCAGGCATTGGGCGCTGTGATCAGTCGTCAGGTGCTGACAACCACCGACTTAGATGCACTCAACGCGAGTCTTATCCGTCTTTTGGGCGGTATGGCAATAATCGTCTTTTTGATGCTGTGGCGGAAAAAGCGTTGGCTACCAGTAAGTGATGCGCCCGTTCGGGTTTGGGGTATATTTGCTGTAGCTACCTTTTTCGGTACCTTCGCTGGACTGTATTTACAAATGCTCGCCTTTGCATACACCAAGGCAGCCATCGTTCAGACCTTGTTCGCCACCAGTATTGTATTCTCGTTGGCCTTGGCAGCAATCCTTGGCGATAAGATCAAACCCAAGACCCTGGTCTGGTCAATGATTGCCTTAATGGGGGTCATGTTATTAATTTTGAACGAATAAAAAAAGCCACTCAGTCACGTGAGTGGCAATTCAAGGGGAGAAAAAACCATTTAGAAATGATACGTCAAGCTGGTATACATACCATCGAAGGATACGTTGCCGTTTGATTCGTTAATGTCCTGCCACTCAGCATCGAATGCCTGAACACCAACTTCTAAGCCTAGACCAATGTCACTCTCCCAACCAAGATATAAACGACTCTTGGTGATGTCATTGTCGTCATAGCTAATAAAGCTGACTGTGCCACCGACTGAGAAACCAGTGGCTGGAAAATCAAATTGCAACATGGCATAAATCGCCGGTATGGTCTCATCAATATCGGTCATACTATTGTTAGTACTTGACTCTAGTGCAACCAAGCCATCAAACACCATAATATCAAGACCCAAATCGAGGCTGATCCAGTTATCGAGTAATTCATAGTAGAGCAATACCGACTGGTGACTCATATCGAGCTGACTGGTGACCACATCACTAATGTTGTAAACCGTACCGTCATAGATGATGCTCTCGTTTAACGTTGCCACGGAGGTATTGCCCAAGTCATAGGTTTCCAGGCCAATATTAGGTAGTACAGGCACCGGATGCTCAAGTCGAGCGCTGAGGCGCTGGGCATCATCATCGCTGAATCCCAAGGTATCATTTAAATCAATCCGAGGACCGGTACTATCGATGGTGCCGCTGATATCAGGTGACCAGGCACTCGCTGATAGATATAGGCCTAATATTGTGTCAGCCTGCGCTACTGAACTGACGGATGCAAAGCAAAGTATCGCGCCTGCTATGCTGGGTTTTGTGGACAGATTCACACTCCTATGAATTAGATAGCTTCATGCTAACAATGAATTTTTAATAAAACTTTGAAGGAACGCACATTTTTGATCGATGCTCCTTCAACTGCCAGGGATATTTTACTCCATTGTTATTTTCAGTATAGTGCAAATGTTCAATAATCAAGTTCAACTGATAAAGATTAGGGTGTTTCGAAAAAATGCCTCGTCAGATGTTGAAAATCGGTGATTGAGTACCATCTACAAAACAATACATTTCGTAAGTATGACAAACATAACTAAGGAGCTATAAACATGATTCAAGTCGGTGAAAAATTACCACAAGCGACATTTGCCCTCATGACCGATGAGGCCAACACTAACCCTACTACTGAGGAACTGTTTGCAGGCAAGAAAGTTGTCCTATTTGCTGTTCCTGGTGCATTCACACCGACCTGCTCTGAGGCACATCTACCTGGCTTCATCGTCAAAGCGGATGAAATCAAAGCCAAGGGTGTTGATGCAATTATCTGTGTATCTGTAAATGATGCCTTCGTGATGAAATCATGGGGCAAGACCCAAAATACAGAAAATGTTGTGATGCTGGCAGACGGTGGTGGTTCATTCACCAAAGCCATTGGTCTGGAAATGGACACTGCAGACTTTGGTGGTATTCGCTCTCAGCGTTATGCCATGATTGTTGATGATGGAGTCGTCACAACTCTGAATGTGGAGAAGCCTGGAGAGTTTGAGGCAAGCTCTGCTGACGCGATCTTAGCGGCTCTGTAATCAGACTGTCAGTCTGATTCTGTGTGGGGCGTTCTTGCCCCACTCAGTGCTCGCCATTGTGCGTGGTTAATCAAACACCACTGTTTTGTGTTCACAAATAACAACTCGCTGCTCAAGGTGATAGCGAATACCTGACGCGAGTGCCATAACCTCACATCGCTTGCCCTTACGCACCATATC
>CAXRAF010000062.1:0-7407 GCA_964228485.1 Alteromonadales bacterium
CAACCGCAATATCTTCGTGAGTGTGTCTCACAAGCAATGAACAATTATTTTAAACAACTCGATGGTCAAGACGTTGTCGAGCTGTATGAGATGGTCTTAAGTGAAGTTGAGGCGCCTCTGATGGAAGCGGTGATGAGTTACACCAAAGGTAATCAAACCAAGGCATCACAGATCACCGGTTTGAACCGCGGAACTTTACGCAAGAAATTGAAAAAGTACGGCATGCTGTAAGCGAGAAAATACCATGAGCCAAGTAAAAACAATCCAAAGAGCCCTTATCAGTGTTTCTGACAAGCAAGGCATTGTCGAGTTCGCCAGATTTCTGGCAGAGCAGGGCGTTGAGATTTTATCTACCGGCGGTACAGCGAAACTACTGAGCGATCAGGGTATCCCTGTCCGGGGTGTATCAAGTTTTACTGGTTTCCCTGAAATGATGGATGGCCGCATCAAAACCTTACACCCGCGTATTCATGGTGGATTGTTAGGTCGTCGTGGTGTTGATGAAGCGGTAATGGCAGAGCATGATATCGCGCCCATAGATATGTTGGTTGTGAATCTTTATCCGTTTGAACAGACGGTTGCCAATCAGGATTGTGATTTACCCACGGCTATTGAGAATATCGATATTGGTGGTCCGGCTATGCTCAGAGCCGGTGCTAAAAACCACGATGCAGTCACGGTTGTGGTTGATAGCGCTGACTATGGTCGCATTGTCGAAGCCATAGAAAAAGATGGTGGCACTTCCTATGAGTTGCGTTTCCAACTAGCCGCTAAGGTATATGCACATACAGGCCGCTATGATGGCTTAATCGCGAATTATCTAGGTGAAAAAATTGCTCAGAGTACTGATAACCCAAGCAAGTTTGGCGATACATTCAGTGTCCAGTTCGATAAAGTTCAGGACATGCGTTATGGGGAGAATCCGCATCAGGATGCTGCTTTCTATCGTGAAAAGACAGCTTCAGAGGCAAGTGTCTCGACGGCCACGCAACTGCAAGGTAAAGCACTGTCGTTTAATAATATTGCGGATACGGATGCAGCACTTGAATGTGTTAAGAGTTTTGCTGAGCCAGCCTGCGTTATCGTGAAACATGCCAATCCCTGTGGCGTTGCCATTAGTGATGACATAATGACCGCCTACGATCTCGCCTTCCAAACTGATCCAACCTCGGCTTTTGGTGGCATCATCGCTTTCAATCGTCCGCTAGATGTTGCAACGGCCAGTGCCATTATTGATCGGCAGTTTGTTGAGGTCATCATCGCACCGGAAATTTCAGCAGAAGCACAGGCCGTGCTGACGCAAAAGAAAAATGTGCGGGTTCTGGAATCAGGGGCATGGGATGCTTCGGTTCCTGGCTATGACTTTAAGCGCGTCAATGGCGGCTTGCTAGTGCAGAATCGCGATTTGGGGCAAGTGGATATGGAAGACCTGAAAGTAGTTTCAAAGGTTCAGCCGACTGAGCAACAAATGAAGGATTTGGCCTTCTGTTGGAAGGTCGCTAAATATGTTAAATCCAATGCGATTGTCTATGCTAAAAATGGTCAAACCATCGGTGTAGGCGCAGGTCAGATGAGCCGGGTATATTCCGCCAAGATCGCAGGAATAAAGGCCGCAGATGAGGGATTAGAGGTACCGGGGTCAGTCATGGCTTCTGATGCATTCTTTCCGTTCCGTGATGGCATTGATGCAGCAGCAGAGGCAGGAATTAGCGCTGTCATTCAGCCTGGCGGTTCAATGCGTGATGCAGAAGTCATCGAGGCTGCTGATGAACACGGTATCGCCATGGTCTTTACCGGGATGCGTCACTTTAAACATTAATTACTTCCAGAGCTCAGGAGATAGTCATGCAGGTATTAGTCATTGGTAGTGGTGGAAGAGAGCACGCATTGGCATGGCAATTGGCTCAGGCTGATAAGGTCAGCAAAGTCTATGTTGCTCCGGGTAATGCTGGCACTGCGCTTGAGTCTAAATTGGAGAATCTCGACATTGCCGCGGATGCATATGAAGACTTGTTGGCATTTGCGCAAGAAAACACCATTGACCTTACGGTAGTTGGTCCCGAGGCGCCACTTGTGGATGGTCTGGTTGATCAATTTGAAGAGGCTGGACTGGCCTGCTTCGGACCATCTAAGGGCGCATCTCAGCTCGAGGGCTCCAAAGCCTTTACGAAAGACTTTCTGGCTCGACACGATATACCGACGGCTGCCTATCAAAATTTCACAGACATCGAACCGGCCAAAGCCTATGTTCGTGAGCAAACCTTACCTATCGTTATCAAAGCAGACGGTTTAGCCGCGGGTAAGGGTGTCATCATTGCTGAGACACTCACAGATGCAGACGCGGCTATTGAAGATATGTTGGCTGGCAATCGGTTTGGTGAAGCCGGCCATCGTGTGGTCGTTGAAGAATTTCTGACCGGCGAGGAAGCGAGTTTCATCGTCATGGTCGACGGCGAAAATATTCTTCCGTTGGCAACATCGCAAGATCATAAGGCGCGCGACAACGGCGATGTCGGACCAAATACCGGCGGCATGGGCGCCTACTCTCCGGCACCAGTTGTCACCGAGGTTGTGTATCAGCGTGCCATGCAGCAAGTGATTGAACCTACGGTCAGGGGCATGGCTGCGGAAGGCAATTCTTATACGGGATTTCTCTATGCCGGACTGATGGTCGATAGCGATGAGAATATTAAGGTACTTGAGTACAATTGCCGTTTTGGCGATCCTGAAACGCAACCCATTATGATGCGTCTGAAAACACCGTTAGTTGATCTCTGTCAGGCGGCTATACAAGGTCGGCTAGACACCCAAGCAATCGAATGGGATGACCGTGCAGCGGTTGGTGTCGTCATGGCAGCAGGAGGTTATCCTGATGGCTACAACAAAGGTGATGTCATATCATTCCCTGCGCATGTTGCACAAGACAGCAAAGTATTTCATGCCGGAACGGCGGCAAAGACAGGCGAGGTTGTCACAGCAGGCGGTCGCGTTCTATGTGTAACAGCCTTAGGTAGTAATGTGACTGAGGCGCAACAAAAAGCCTATGCGCTAGTGAAAGAAATCAACTGGGATAATGCCTATTTCAGGACTGATATCGCACACCGAGCAATTGTCCGCGAGCAATCATCTGAATAAGCACTAGGCTAGATTCATATTAGCCATCATCTCGGTACTACTGGCTTCGGCACCCTGCACGGCTTCTGCGATCTGCTCATGATCTAGCTTCACCAATGCCATTGCTTCAGATTTGATGCTAGCGATAAAGTCATAACCAATTTCTTCTTGATACTCAACTTGACTGATGGCGCGGCTGGCTATGTGGATGATGGCGCAGTAGGCCGGATCCATCGCTTCCTCGGGTTTGTGCTGATTACCGACCATATCCAACAGATTGGTTGGCATATTCCAACAACTCAGCAGCGCTTCACCAACCTCGGCATAGGTATGGTCCAAAACATCTCGCTCAATTACCCATGGCGCCTTTTCGGCACACAGATTGTTTTTCACTGCCAAAAACATATCGGGCATTTGTTCCAACACAACCAATTTACCCAAATTATGAAACAGACCAGCGAGGAAAAAGCCTTCAGAATGTCTAAAACCAAGTTGGTTCGCAAGTATACGGCTGGTGATACCTGTATTAACTGAATGACGCCAGAAACGATTGATATCGAGGTGCTGTTTGTTTTCCAGTTTTCCGAATGCTTCCGGGGTTGAGGTTGCGAGTGCCAAACTGTACAGATCAGCAGTACCAATCAATGTGATGGCCCTACTCAGTGAATCAATTTGTGAAGGAAAACTATAGAATGAGCTGTTGGCTATTTTTAAGAGCCGAGCAGAGAGTGATGGATCAACTGAGATGAGTTGCGCGATATCAGACATTGAGCTATCTGGATTGTATATCAAATCCTGTAACTTAATGCAGATTTCTGGTGGACTAAATAACTGACTCGCTGATTTGGCTAACAGTTGTAAATTCATTTTGTTGACCCGATGAATTTGGTAGAATGAGTATACCCGAAAAACACCATTATCTCGCACTAATATGCAGATAATATGTGAATTGAACCTGTGTTATTGCCGGTATTTTGGAAATTAAACGAACCTGATGATGAATAATTCAGCAAGACAATTTGATGCGGTCGATAAGATAGTCAGCGCACTCGATGTTGGCATGCGCACACTACTCAATAATCCTGCGATCACTGAGCGAGCAGATCCTGCCTCAACACATAATGAAGCTGAGTTGTCCGAGGCTGAAAGAAAGCATGTGGCTGGCCTAATGCGGATAAATCACTGTGGCGAAGTCTGTGCACAAGGGCTTTACCAAGGGCAGGCGTTAACAGCGCGATTACCTGAAGTGCGCGACAAAATGGAGCAGGCGGCAGCAGAAGAGAACGATCATCTGGCGTGGACCGCGAATCGAGTCAGTGAAATGGATAGTCATCTGAGCCTGCTGAATCCGCTGTTTTATCTGGGCTCGGTCACAATCGGTGCAGCGGCGGGATTAGCCGGAGACAAATGGAGCTTAGGATTTGTTGCAGAGACGGAGCAGCAGGTTGTCAAACATCTGGAGAGTCATCTAGATAAACTACCCGAGCAGGATCAGAAGAGTCGCGCCATATTGCAAGTCATGCGTGATGACGAGCTATCACATGCAACATCGGCAATCGAGCACGGCGCTTCGGAACTGCCAACCCCGGTCAGATCCATCATGAATCTGACCTCTAAGTTGATGACTAAAACAACCTACTGGATTTAAGACACCGAAATCGTGTTGTAGTCCCAGGTGATGTCGACAGTCTCACGCAAGTTAAATGCTACTGAGCAGTATTTATCAAATGACATGTCGACTGCCCGTTTGACCTGTTTCTCGTTTAAGTTACGCCCGGTGACAGTGAACGACACATGAGCCTTGATGAAATATGCAGGCACCCCATCATGACGTACGCCCTCGACTTTGGCAGAGCAATCAACAATATCCTGACGTGCCTTTTTAAGAATTGAAACCACATCTATGGATGCACAACCACCCAAACCCATGAGCAATAGTTCCATGGGACGGAAGCAGGTATCTCTGCCACCATTTTCAGCACCAGCGCTGAGCACCACGCTATGACCACTATTCGATTCTGCCATGAATGTCAGATCATCTATCCATTTGATTTCGCTCTGCATCGTTAAGACTCCAATGATTATACCGGCGGTTATTATAACCGTTGTTTTAATGAAATGATTGAGCAAAATCAACCATGGTGTATACTTGTTTTCAAATAGGTAAACGGTGATAGGACACATGAAAGCACCATTTCATATTTCAAGAGAGCCTTTGTTGCAGTGGTTTTTAGGCCACTGCCATGTCAGAAAACTACCCACCAAGCATATAGTCATTCACAAGGGCGATGAGCCAACATCTCTGTATTTTGTCGTTTCAGGATCGTTGACGGTCTATATTGAAGATGATGAGGGTCGTGAACTAGTGCTCGCTTACCTAAATGCCGGTGACTTCTTCGGCGAGATGGGTTTGTTTGAGGAGTTAAAAGAGCGTAGCGCCTGGATCAGAACCAAGGAAGAGTCAGAGGTGGCTGAAATCACCTATGGCCGTTTTACTAGTTTGTACGAACAAAAACCGGAACTGCTTTTTAAACTGTCTGGTCAGATCGCAAATCGTCTGAGCATTACCAGTCGAAAAGTCGGTGATCTGGCATTTCTCGATGTCACAGGAAGGGTCGCTCATGCGTTGCTTGATCTGGCTAAACAGCCAACCGCCATGACTCATCCAGAAGGTATGCAGATTAAGATCACGCGTCAAGAACTTGGTCGCATTGTCGGCTGCTCTCGTGAGATGGTTGGTCGGGTGTTGAAGTCGCTTCAGCAGCAGGGGCATATTGATGTGTCTGGCAAGACCATGGTCATTCACGACGCCCGCTAAACTTTAACCACCACTACTCTGGTAGGACGTAGATATCCCAGGGGTCTAGTGGCAGATAATCCTTCACTACCAGCGCATCTTTATCAATAGCTACTACGATGAACTCCTTGGTTGTCCCTTGCAGAATAAACAGGGCATCAGTCTCGTAATTAAATCGTTGTTTAAAATCAGCTAAAAGCTTTATTTGTTGCGGATCTGATGGCTGTAAGCGATCGATATCGAGTGCTCTGGAGAGCACCACATCCATGTATCCTGCTAGCGGTCGATACCGCTCAGCCATAATTTGATACTGGACGTTGTTTAACACGAACTCATTAATCTCTTCGGGTGTTTGGCCGGGCAGCGGATATATCAGGGCGGGATAACCTCTGTCGTAGGCCACAAGTGTTGCTTCAGGAATACGATCGCGTTGATAGCTTTTACTGGTGATCACCTCGAAGCGGTCACCCACAAAGGCCAGTACTTCAGGTTTGGAATCATAAATTGCTTTGCCGCCATACAGCAATGCAGCGATTTGCAGGATCAGGATAATGGCGATGTCACCCTTGAGTCCCTTTTTGCCGGGAACGAATATTATCAGCGTTAATATGGGCCCTAAAATGGCATCAACCGGTACCAGAATGCGTAAGCCTTCCCAGACATTTTCAAATTCAAACAGGTAGCCTGGAAACCAGTGTCCCATCACCACATACATGAATACACCAATCAGAGCAACACTAAATAGAATATGTGCTGCAAAGGCCTTAAGTTTAGAGCGCCATAACTTAGTCATTGTGATTGCTCTATGCTATGGCCTGTTTCATAGCGCTGATGGTCGCCTGATAATCGTTGGCATTGAAAATGGCCGAGCCTGCAACGAAGGTATCGGCACCAGCTGCAGCAATTTCAGCAATATTATTGACTTTCACGCCGCCATCAATTTCAAGTCTGATGTCAGGGTTATAAGCATCGATCATGGCCCGTGCCTGACGTAACTTGTTCAGTGCATTTGGAATAAATTTCTGGCCACCAAACCCCGGATTCACGGACATAATCAAAATCATATCTAACTTATCCATCACATGCTCACAGATACTCAAAGAGGTGGCAGGATTAAATACCAAGCCGGCTTTAACACCAGCCTCTTTAATCAATGACAACGACCGATCGATGTGCTCTGAGGCTTCTGGATGAAAGGTAATATAGTCTGCACCAGCATCTATGAAGTCGCCAATCAAGCGATCAACGGGTTTTACCATCAGGTGAACATCAATGGGTGCCTGAATACCATAGTTTTTCAAAGCACGACAAATTTCCGGGCCAAAGGTAAGATTTGGCACATAATGATTGTCCATCACATCAAAGTGCACCCAATCTGCACCAGCATCTATGACTGCCTGAACATCATCACCTAAACGCGCAAGATCAGCAGATAAAATAGACGGTGCAATCATTGGTGTATTCATATTAGTGTCCTCGTGATGGATGTGTCGGTA
>CAXRAF010000063.1:0-7830 GCA_964228485.1 Alteromonadales bacterium
GAGGCACCCAAACCCGGACCATAGACTAGCGCATTTAATAACATGCGATTCGAGACCTTGGTTGAGCCACGGAAAATGGGCTGCTCCGCGAATAATATAATCTGTCCGCGTCCTTTTCGCTCGCGCGTGAGGAAAGCCGCGTTGGCTAACAGTTGGCCAGCTTCTGGCCACACTAATCCACTCATACGAAGGTTCATCTCCTAACCCTCTGGCCCGTGGAACCAGTTATATTGCTTCATCGTCTTTTCGCGATCTAAGGTTGGTCGCCACTGTCCGAGTCTGACTGGTGCTTCCGAACCCGATCCAGACATGAGGATAGGAATATTAGAAACCATCACCGGCTCAACGTCAGATAAGCCGAATGTCAGCCAATGCTTTTGATCCGTGGTGGCAGCTACAATCGCTCCGGCTGGCATAAACTGACGTTGCCACTGCTCCTGCTCTTTGGAGAGCTTGATTTTAGCGCTCGGTAGCGGATAGGTGTTGGTGGTGCTCACTGTTCGCGATCGTGCAGCTTCAACCTCCTCGAAACTATCCTGCTTAGCCAACCACTCCTGCATCTGAGCCAAATCGTAATCATGGGTCTTATCTAACACATCACGTAGCTGACGCACGGCACTGATACCGTTATCTTTGTTGATGAATTGGCGTGCCGAACGTTTGCTAACAATCAGGGTACCACCGGACTTAATCCAAGTATCAAGCATACTCATCACGCCACCACTCATGGTGCCGTAGTAGCGGTCTGGGATCACCAACACATTGTAACGCCGTAGATCCATGTAAGAGATCATGCCGATATCCAGATGCGAGTGACGAATACCCAGATTACTGTCGATACTGTGCCATATCGAGCCGTAATCGTATGGATTGATACCGGCTCGTGTGAGTATCGCAATGCGTGGTCGCTCGAGTAACTCAAAGTGTGAGCCACCCAGTTCCGGCAGATCGCCTTTACCATAACCCGTCTTAACCGCACGCACAGCAAGATGCAGTTCTGCCGCCGTAGCCAAGACTATCTGGTCTAAATCACCTTTGAAGAATTCGTTATCATAGCGATTTACCAATACTGAGCCGCGACTGAATTCAACGCCATCATACGCAGACTGCTTATCGCTGACGCGAACTTCAACTCCCTGCTCCATTAGTCGGGCAGCGAATGCCGTTGACGCATCATCCTGACCGTCGACCATGAAGGCAATGGCTGCAGAAAAATCACTATCAGATGCAGACGGCTCAGCGGGCGCATAATCCACCACGTTCTTAGTCACTTCATCATTGATGCGGTAGAAGTCGATGCCATGCATCATGGCCAGATTCCATGCCGTGGTGTCATACATTACACTCGAGCCATTACGAAGGGTTCGTTGACGCTCTTCGACCAATACTTCATCAAGAATCTTCGGGTCAAGCTCCAGCATGGCGGCAATCAGGCGCGCCTCGGGCTGACGATTCTGTAGTAGCACCGTACCAGCCGGGAACGTCACTGAGCTATTGTCACCCATGGCATTGGTGACCTTATTGAGCCGAGTCTCGCGACTGAATTGCTTTAATTCGAAGCCCTGCACCTGGAGTAAACTTAAGAATTCTCGCATGCGCTTATGGTTACCATCGGGTACAAAAGCATAGGTTTTATCTGCGTAAGGACTTGAGGAGCCAACCAGTAGGCGACGATCTTTGACAAAATCCTGGTACATGGCTTTGGAATGCTTTGCCAGCGTCTTAAGATTTGCGATGGTCGAGACAAATTGATGATGAACCGATTCTTCATAGGACAGAATGCGGTCGTTGCCCTGACGCACACCATCTTCTGCCATGCGCGCCTGCTCGTAGAGAATATGAACACTGCCGCGATACTCAACGTAATTCGAGTAGCCCGCAAACAGATTTTCAAACCACTCACCGGTGTAATACGGCCAGTTTTCGGCATCAAATGCCTCACCCTGATCCTCAGAGAAGATCATGCTCCAGTCCTTAACTGACTTGGCAATATTCTTATTAATCGGTTCGCGTGGTGGACCAAATAGGTAGGTATCTTGAGCACCCATCTCGTGGCCATCGATCATTAACTGTGGGTACCATTCATTCAGAAGTTTTACCCGTCCCTGAGTTTCAGGATGAACACCAAAAACAAAGTCGCGGTTTAGATCAAATAAATAGTGGTTGGTTCTACCATAAGGCCATACGCCACGGTGAAGCAATGATTGATCATCGACGTTCGGTGCAACTTGACGACTTTCTTGCAAAATCTTGGTAAAACGCGCACGACCATCGGGATTCATTGTTGGATCAATAAAAATAACCATGTCATCAAGTAACTGAGTAATGGCAGGATCCTCTGATGCAATCAGATGATAAATAGCGGCCAATGCAGAATCAGCACCAGAACTCTCGTTACCGTGAATTGAATACGCCATCCAGGCAACGGCTGGCAGCTCATTGATAATGGCATCTGTTTCAGCCTTAGACACCCCGCGCGGATCCGCGAGTTTAGCGATATTAGCTTTAATTTCTGCCATCTTCGCCAGATTGGCGGCACTGGATATTGCCGCGACTACCAATGGCCGATTCTCATGACTGCGGGCATACTCGGATACCATCATCAGGTCGGATTCCTCATCCCACTTCGATACAGCCTCGATGATCTGCGCTGGTGTAGCGGTCATTTTGCCGACTCTAAAGCCGAGAATATCCTCCGGCTTGGTGATATTGGCACGATAAGGACCGCTCAACATCTGGCCATCATAATTAAGCCCTTCAACGGCGGTTGGCTTCATTGTGATGGCAGACCATACTGGTAGTGTAGTCACTAAGCTCGTTGCCAGTGCTACGATAATTGTCAGGAAAAGTTTATTATTAGACACCAGAGACCTCCTGGTCATTTTATTTTGTGTAGTGACACTATCAAATACCCCGATAAGTTACTACAAGAGACTAATGGATGGGTATAAAAATATGATCAACAATATGAATAGAGAGTATGAATTTATGGAACAATCGGTGCGCGATTATACTGATGTGATCGATTTTTGGTTTACTGAATTGACACCACAACAATGGTTCGCCAAGAGTGATGAACTTGACCAACTCTGTCGTGATCGTTTCAAGACGACGTTGGATGCTGCGGCTCTGTGTGAGCTTTCTGATTGGCGTGCAACACCGTTCGGACGGCTGGCTGAAATTATCGTCCTGGATCAGTTCTCGCGTAATATTTATCGGGATACACCACAAGCCTTTAGTCAGGATCCTCTGGCACTAGCTCTGGCCCAAGAAGCGGTCCAGCATGGCTATGATAAGCAACTCAACGACGACCAGCGTGGCTTTCTATACATGCCTTACATGCACAGCGAGTCGATGCAGATACATGAGCAGGCGCTCGTACTGTTCGCACAAGCCGGACAGGAATCGAAATATCCTTTTGAGGTGAGACACAAGGAGATTGTCGATCGCTTTGGACGTTATCCGCATAGAAATGCCATCTTAGGACGCGAGTCCACAGCCGAAGAAGTATTGTTTCTCGAGCAGCCCGGCTCGAGCTTTTAGACGTGAGGTAAGGGTCTCAATCGCGGTTATCGAGACCCAAACTAAAACCCAAGAGATTAATTTGCTTCGAAATTGTACTCAGTAAGTTCGTTGGCAACAACGCTTACTTCAGCGGTCGCGACGAAGCTGACAACCTGATCCGGCGTATTCTCTTCCGTCTCAGTATTATCAACGGTATTCTCATCAAGATCCGCAGTACAGGTTAAGCCAAGCACATAATCGCCGGGTGCTAAAAAGGCCGCTACATAGTTATAAACGCCCTCCTCATCGAGACTGACAGTTGCGGTAGTAATTGGATCCGCACCACCGATATCTTCATCACCCTCTTCCGGAATATCGATATCGTCAACACCATCAACGCCGACCTCAGCATCAAACACATATACCGATGCAGATTCTGAGCAATCTTCGCCAGTTACGAGTTCAGCGGCTACAGTGCCAAAGATTTCCCCTGCCTCGGCATTATCAATCAGACGTAAACGGGGCTTCAAGATGTAATCACTTTGCCCGCGAGGATCAGTAATGGATTTGCGTAAGTCAAAGTCAATCACCAGATCGGAACTGCCATCAGCCAGAATAATAAAACTGTCATTCAACTTTAAACCAGTTTGCGCGCCACTCGGAATGAACAGTGATGCTAGGTTCGCGTCGGCAAACTCGATAAATGAATCTTCAGTTCCTCTTTCCGCATTGACCATGAGGCGGATCCACTGGTACTCACCTGCCTCTAACTCGATTTCTTCGAGTAGTAACTCAGAGCCACCACCTGCCAAGGAGAGCAGGTCAATTTGTCTGGGCTCGAACTCGAACTCCAACTCGTCGCCATCGGTCTTTTTGATGGCAACCCCATCAAACTCGACCACAACACGAACCGCATCATCGACTGGTGCATCAGTCACACCCAGCGTCAATCGTCCGGTTTTAACCTGCGGCAACGGCGGCTCTACGACAGTCTCGCTCCCACCACAACCCGTGAGTAAAGTAGTTAATATGATAAACGAGAGTAAGGAAATTAACTTTTTCAAAATGTAACCCTCATGAAAAGCAAGTGGAGAATAATAACTGATCACCCCAGTGCCTGATAAGACAGGGTTCACATAAATTACACCAAAATAACGACCTTTCTAGCTTTGTTATCGATATAGGCCATACTTAATAGGATAATTTCTCAACTAAGCCACGATTGGCTTCAGTTATATTGAGTTTTAATAGTAATATGGTCTGACAGAGACCAAAAATGCCGTGCGCAGAGCGCACTACCAGGTATTGGTGAGGATATGAAACGGATAATTAGGAATCTGATGTTACTGACCGGTGCCGGTCTTGTAGTCACTGGTGCCTTTCTAATTTTGCCACATATCCAAATTGATAGTTTTGTTGACTTTGTCAATCTGCATTTACTGCCATTTTTATGGGCTCTGGTGCTACTCTGTGCCGGCTTAGCCATTATTCACTCATACATCAATGCTGACACTGTCAAAGTGTGGATCATGTCGATCATATTTAGCATCATTGCATTAGCGATGGTACACGTCATCGAACGCATGCTCATTCAACATTCAGTGGAGCAGCAAAAAGTCACTATCGCCAATAAATCCACCACGATTCTGGGTTACATTCAGGGCACCATTGCTGCGGACCTGTTGTTAGCCAAGACCATGGTCAACAGCTTAAAGGCGTCAGACTACAGACTATCGCAAGAGATTTTTTCACAGGTAGCTGAAACAATCATGGCAACCTCATCGAGGATCAGTCACATCGCGCTTGCTGAAGATCTGGTTGTGAGTCACGTTTATCCCATGATGGGCAATGAAAAAGCCATCGGCCTGAACTACCGCATGGATCCACAGCAATTACCATCGGTTCAAAAAGCACTGGATGAGAATGAAGTGATATTGGCCGGACCCGTAAATCTGATCCAAGGTGGCATGGCGCTAATTGGACGCATTCCCATACCGATGTTTGAAGACGCCTCTGGCAATAATGACTTCTGGGGTATCATGAGTATTATTATCGATACCGAGATGATGATGGCACCGTTGAGTAAGAGTAATACTCAGTTGCAGGTAAGTATTCGAGGCAGAGACGGACTAGGTCAGTATGGTGGTATTTTTTATGGTCAGGCCAGTACATTTGATGATCACCCACTACTCTATGATATTGAACTCCCCTCAGGTAATTGGCAAGTAGCTGTGACACCTATTTCCGGCTGGTATGAGAAAGCGCCTTATATTATTGAGCTCAGGGTGGCTATTTTTCTAATATGGCTAATGATGATCATTTTCACCCTCATTCGAGCTGGCAATGATAAAAAAACCAATGTCTCAATGTCCTCTTTGCAGACTGAGTTAGAAGACTCCAAGCAGTTATCAAAAATGCTGCAGCAGGAAGACAAAGCAAAACTCCAAGCACAAAAGCTAGAAGCCCTTGGACAACTCACCGGTGGTATCGCACACGACTTTAATAATATCCTCGCCGTCATCACAGGCTATGCCGAACTGAGTGAGATGACTCTGAGGACAGGGGTTAACAACGAAAAACTCGGCTCTAATCTGAAAGAAATCATCAAGGCCGGTAATCGGGCTAAAACCCTCGTGAGTCAAATGCTGACATTTAGCCGTGGTAAGGACATCAAAGCCGAGGTCATAGAGCCACTCTCTGTGTTACAGGAAACCTTGCAGATGATGCATGCCAT
This sequence comes from Alteromonadales bacterium, assembly GCA_964228485.1. Lineage (GTDB taxonomy): Bacteria > Pseudomonadota > Gammaproteobacteria > Enterobacterales > CAXRAF01. Next base: position 6,239 of record CAXRAF010000063.1, read on the forward strand.
CCTACCCACATCCATCAAACTGGAGACAGATTATACGGACTTTGAATCGCGCATAAAAATTGACCCCGTACAACTGCAGCAGGTGTTAATTAATATGGTGGTAAACGCCCGGGACGCTATACCGCATTCGCAGGGTAAAATAACCATTGGCTGTCATCTGTTAACTAACTACAACGGCCATTGTATGTCTTGTAATAACAGCTTCTCTGGTGATTACCTATGTGTATCTGTCAGTGATAATGGTCAGGGGATATCACAAGAGCAGTTGAATAAAATATTTGATCCGTTCTTTACTACTAAGTCCGTTGGTAAGGGTACTGGAATGGGCTTGTCCGTAGTGCACGGTATTCTGCATGGTGTAAACGGCCACATTATTATTGAGAGTACCAAGAATGTTGGCACGTCGGTTAAACTGTTACTAGCAGTCACCGATGAACCACTTAAAGTAACCAAGCCATCTGCAACGACGACCAATGATGACTTTATTGCGAATATTGAGACCAATAAACGTGTCATGGTAGTGGACGATGAAGTGCCGATAACACAGCTTTATGAAGACGTCTTTGAGGCAGAGGGCATTCAGACAGTTATATTTAACTCATCCGAATTAGCGCTTGATTATTTCTTACAACATCAGGATGACATTGCCGTCATCATTACTGACTACACCATGCCTAAATTGAATGGTACCGACTTTATTCGTGCGATTAGACGCAAAAATGATCAGGTACCGATTATCCTGTGCTCCGGTAATGCCGATGTTCTTGATAGAGAAATATTCGATGAAATCGGAGTCACGAAATTCCTCGCCAAACCCGTCAATCTGATGGAAATATCGAAACTGGTATCAAGCTTCCTCTAATCCCTGCTCATTGAGGAATTCAGTCAACTCAATCTCACTGCCCTGCATAATAATTCTGTCTGACTTGTTATTGATTTGGTACTCATACATCGGATCATAATATTCTTTCATTAAGCGAATTATCCAATCACGATGCAGATTCATGTCATCAGACAATAGCGCCTTCTCGAGTATGGCATTGATTTCGAGGTAGCGCTGTCCACCCAAACGTTTTCTGATACGCTGCAGCGCATCGAGCATTGACTGCACATAACGACTACGCCCCTCGTCGGCGAACGCTGTCTGGTATTCCTGACTCAATCCGATCACATAATCATTTAGTATGGTCTCAACCCGCTCTTCAAATGATTTCTCTAGAATCAATAGCGGCGATGTCTGAAGTGCCTCACGCACCGGTAACGGCATGGAGCAACGGCCAATCACAACGCCTTCATCCTCTAACACAAATGCCGTGGACAGCTCAGCCTTTTGCAGTAGTTCAATGGCGATGGCATTTTCAAAATCGATGACACTCGGCTGCTCAGTGGCACGGCGACCAAAACTTGAACCGCGATGATTGGCCAGCCCTTCAAGATCTATGTGCGCTTTGAATAGTTGGATATAAGCCGTTTTAGCTGTGCCAGTCTTGCCACCGACCACATACCATTGCTTATCAAGTACATTTGCTTGCAAAGAATCTATAAGATACCTGCGTAGCGCCTTGTAACCCCCCTCGATACGCGGAATATCA
>CAXRAF010000064.1:0-4419 GCA_964228485.1 Alteromonadales bacterium
CATGTGAAGGCGCTTAAAGCATTGCCCATCACTCACCCTGTGATCGATCAATGCATGGAATGTGGTTATTGTGAATCCGTCTGTCCAACCACCCTATTATCACTTACGCCGAGACAACGTATCGCAATGGCTCGGCAACGAGAACGGCTGGCCAGTCTGGCTGACACTCCTGAGCACCAGAAACAGCTTGCACACAATGCCAGACTATTTGACCGCCTCGCCGTAGATTCGTGTGCCACCACTAGTATGTGCCGCAGTAAATGTCCGGTTGGGATTGATACCGGTGACTATATATTGCAACAAAAGCAACTAAAGCCATCTCTAATAGCGCGAGTTATGACTTTCACCGCCCCCTTACATGGAGTAGGTTTGTGGTTAACGCGACTGGTTGTAAAGACTCGCCACTGGCTTGTTCAGCGCGGACTATCTCTGCAGAGCAAATGGCCAGATGCTCCAAAATCAGCCATGACTGAGACTTGTCAGTCTGATCATAAGGCGGTCTTCTTCTCGACCTGTGTTGGCAAAACCTTTTCCAGCAACCAATCCGAGAATGATGCGCGCGAGTTAAAAGATGTCTTGATATCACTGATGAATAAAGCAAATATCACCATGGTCGATGCCAGTCAGTTGAGTCCATGTTGTGGCTTACCCTACAAGTCGCAGGGCCTCTTTGATATTGCCGAGACTAAAGGGGCTTCCCTTGTGGCATATCTGCAAGAGCTCTCTGACAATGGCAGATATCCGGTGGTATTTGATGCCAGTCCGTGTGTCGAGCAAATCTTGCCATTGCTACCAAAACATATCCGTACTTATGACGCCTGTGGTTTTGTTGATCATTTTGTTAAACCACAACTCACCATTACTCCAAAATCAGAAACGATTACACTGCATGTACCTTGTAGTAGTCAAAAGATGGGGCTCTCCGATACCATGATTTCATTGGCTCAAGCCTGTGTTGATGAGGTGATTGTGCCCAATGATATCGAATGTTGTGGTTTCGCTGGCAGCAAAGGCTTCATCCAACCGGAGATTAATTCCCACGCACTGCGTAAACTAAAACCACAACTGCCCAGGCGGGTTACTCGTGGTTTTAGTAATAGTGCTAGCTGTGAGATTGGGCTCAGTCGGAATACCGGTATTCCCTACCAGTCGTTGTTATATTTATTAGACGAAGTCAGTCACTCATCAGAAACATAAGCTCGACGCACGCGCTCAGTAATAGAGGTCATTAGCTGATAACTGATGGTTCCTGCACGCTCTGCCACGACATCAATGGCAACATGTTGACCAAATAACTCGGCGGTTTCCCCCAACTGCACTTCAGGGACATCCGTGACATCTACGGTTATCATATCCATGGATACCCGTCCGACCAGTGGCAGCCGCTTCCCGGCAATATACACCGGTGTGCCATTGGGTGCGTGACGAGGATAGCCGTCGGCATAACCGGCTGCCACGGTGGCTATTCGACTGGATCGCTCGGCGCGCCATGTCTCGCCATATCCCACAGAGTCGCCAACATCCAATGTTCGGATGGCGATCACCTCCGAGGTCAATGTCATGGTTGATTGTAATAATTGGTTATCAGGATGATTAATATCATCGAAAGGTGAGCCACCATAGAGCATGATCCCAGCACGATTCCAATCAAAATGTGAGCTTGGATCAGATAAAATGGCGGCCGAGTTAGCCATGCTGTATTTCAGATCGGGATACTGAGCCTTAAGGGTTAACAACTGCTCAAGTTGTTGCTGATTTTTTAAGCTGTCAGGGCTGGACGCATTGGCGAAATGACTACACACAACCAACTCATCAATGGCGTCATATTGCCTTAACGCCTGTAATGCCGAATAGACTTCATCGGCTTTAAAACCGAGTCGTGACATGCCGCTATCTAACTTCAACCACACCGCGGCTGGAATAGCGGTCGGGTGCTCGGCAAATAACTTGAGTTGATTAGCCTGATGAACCATCGGCGTTAGTTTATGCTCTTTGGCTTCTGCTAACTCGTCAGCGCGCATAACCCCTTGCAGAATCAAAATGGGCGTATCTGTCAGTGTACGCAGATGGATTGCTTCATCAATGGTCGCCACTGCAAAGGCTGGTGCCTTACCTAATACGCTCAATACTTCTTTAATACCATGACCATAGGCGTCGGCCTTAACCACCGCAAGAGTTTGAGAATTCGGCGCACGGTCGATGGCCAATTGGTAATTGGCTCGAATGGCGGATAAATCGATGGTTAACTTGGTTGCTCGAGTCATGTTATTTCTGTTGGGTAAAATACAAATCTTGCACGGACATGCTCCAGTCAGAATCCTCTGCCATACGCTCCATAGTCATATGAACGGTCTTGTCTTTGCGCTCAAAACGGATCCAGCTGTCTGCTTCAAAACTTCGATTATGCCATTTGACCCACCAGGTATTAACATCGTATTGAAACACCGAGCCGATCATTCTGGGTACTTTGTTAGCACGAAATACCACATCGTTTCCCTCTTGCAGCATCGTTATCTCACCAAACCATGGGTCGCTGTAAGTTCCTAAACGGCTGTCCATTAAATCGATGGCTTGCTCCGCCGGCAGAACCATACCCTTCTGTTTGGCCTCTGCGGTTTTTAGCCAAGCCTGACGCTCCTGTTGCCAGCGGATGTTGCGCAATAGGCTTTGTTGAGGATCAGCACCCAGAAAATAATTAATCACACCATACATCATCGCGCTTCGGGCATAGCCGGTTGATTGATTCAGCAATACCACCACACCTAAATTCGATTGCGGTAGCAGCACAACCTCTGACATTGCCCCGCTGAGCGTGCCGGTGTGACCTACCGCCCATTGTCCCTTGAAATCACTCACTCGCCAGCCTAGTGCATAGCCACGAAAATTAGTATTGTCCAATTCACGGGCACGTTGTGATACCGACATCGGAGTTACTGCCTGCCACATGAATGCCGCTTGCTCTTTGCTCACCAGTCGCTTGCCATCCAGACTTTGTCCTTGGTTAAGCTGCAGGCCAATCCAGGTCAATACATCCGCGACACTACACTTGATCCCGCCGGCGGCCGCCATGAGTGTGGAATGCTTGCGGATACGATTGGGATCATCCACAAGCAGGACATCATCAAGATACAGATGGGGCGCTACGACATTTGTCACTTTGGTGGTATCAATCCCGCCAGCATAGCAATTCTTCAGACCAAGTGGGGCAAAAATACTGTCCTCAATGACCTGCTCCCATGGCTTACCCGCGACAGCTGATGCTACCTCACCGGCCACGATATACAAGGTATTATCATAGGCATATCGCTCACGAAAACCATAAGCCGGTTTGAGATAACGCAGGTTATGCACCACATCTTCACGTGAAAACTTGGTCGGCTCTGGCCACAACATTAAATCACCCGAGCCCAGTGCCAAACCACTGCGATGGGTCAATAAATCGATGATGTTAAATTCTTGGGTGGCATAATCATCGTACATCTTAAAATCCGGCAGATGATCGCGCACCTTGTCAGTCCACTTGAGCTTGCCCTGTTCAACCAGAATGGCGAGCGCAGTGGCGGTGAAGGCTTTGGTATTTGATGCGATTTTAAATATTGTCTGTTCATTGACCGGCTGGTTGGTAGTGATATCTGCAACACCATAACCGCGCATATGAATGATCTGGCCATCCTGAACCACACCAACGGCAGCCCCCGGAATATGAAAGGTCATCATGACCTGTTCGATATATTCATCGAGCTCTTTGATCGATTTGGCGTTTAATTGCGCGGTGCTAAGAAATAGCAGCAGGCTCAACCAAAATGTTATTTTAAGGCGCATCAATATTACCTATGCTTCAAATCATGATTAAGCTGGCAATGAAATACAGCATAATACTAATCCCGCCGGCCGTTAATGCATAAGGTAATTGGGTGCGAACGTGCTCAAGCAGATCACAGCCTGAGGCGATTGAAGATATCGCCGTGGTGTCTGAAATCGGAGAGCAGTGATCGCCGAATACGCCGCCACCCAACACCGCGGCAATAATCAGCGATGGCGGTAAACCCATGAGAATAATGATCGGCGCAGCAATGGGGATCAAAATAGCAAAGGTGCCCCATGAAGTACTGGTCGAAAATGAAATCATTGCTCCGACCAAAAAGATCATTGGCGCAACCAAATAAATCGGCAAGTAACTACCAACAATCTGAGCAATGTAAACACCCGTGCCAAGCACTTTTAAGCTGGCACCCAAGGCGATGGATAACAATAAAATCGTGACAATAGGCAGTAGTTCTGCAATGCCATTAAAACTGATTTGCATGAGCGATTTATGGCTGAATTTACCGGTCGATAGCATCATGCCGTAAGCGACCATAGAAGCCAGAATGGTGGCATAGAGCACTGACTTGCTCCCACTACCTTTCGCTATTTCGC
>CAXRAF010000065.1:0-6845 GCA_964228485.1 Alteromonadales bacterium
TATGGCTGTGCCAACGCCTCGATAAATTTGCAGTATTTCTTCCATCACAGACTCACTTGTTTCTCATTTCTAATCCAAGGCCCTGCAGATACGCAACGACCGCATCCAACTCTGTCTTGCCTTTGACAGCATCCGCTGCGCCGGCAATATCATCTTCCGTATAGGGAACTCCCAGAGTTTGTAATGCTTGCATTTTCTTTGCTGTGTACTTGCCATCTAGCTCATTCTCGAGCAACCAACCAAAGGCAGGCATGTTCGATTCTGGAACTACATCACGCGGGTTGAGCAAGTGCACGCGGTGCCATTCATCGGAATAACGGCCACCAATTCGAGCGAGATCGGGTCCAGTTCTTTTTGAGCCCCAAAGATGTGGGTACTCATAAACATCCTCACCGGCAACCGTATAGTGGCCATAGCGCTCAGTTTCTGCACGCATCGGACGAACCATTTGCGTGTGGCAGGTGTTACAGCCTTCGCGAATATAGATATCACGACCCTCCAGTTGCAGTGCTGGATAAGGCTCCAGACCATCAACGGCTTCGGTGGTGTCCGTGATAAAGAACAACGGCACAATCTCAGCCAAACCACCAAAACTCACGGCAACAATGATCAAAATGGCCATCAGTCCGGTATTTTTTTCAATTTTTTCATGACTCATTGTCGTGACTCCTTAATGGGCTGGCGCTGGAATGGCTAAATCCACTTCAGCCTCTTTTGAGGATTGTATGGTTCGGATGACGTTGTAGAGCATGATAAGCATGCCGCCGAAGAACAGCAGACCACCCAGCAGACGAACACCGTAGTATGGATAAGTCGCTTCGAGTGATTCGACAAAGCTATAGGTTAAGGTGCCATCTGCATTTACTGCACGCCACATCAGCCCTTGCATGACACCGGCAATCCACATCGCTGTGATATATAAAACGACACCAATAGTAGAAATCCAGAAATGCCAGCTAATGAGACGGATGCTGTACATTCGCTCAACACCAAACAGCTTCGGTAGTAGTGAGTACATGGTTCCAATCGTGATCATTGCGACCCAACCAAGCGCACCTGAGTGTACGTGCCCTACTGTCCAATCGGTATTATGTGATAAGGCATTCACGGTTTTGATAGACATCATGGGACCTTCGAACGTCGACATGCCATAGAACGATAGCGATACAATCATAAACTGTAAGATGGGATCCTGACGTAATTTGTGCCATGCGCCAGATAACGTCATGATGCCATTGATCATGCCACCCCATGAGGGTGCTAACAGAATCAGTGAGAAAATCATACCTAGTGACTGAGCCCAATCGGGAAGTGCACTGTAATGAAGATGATGCGGGCCGGCCCACATATAAATAGCGATCAGAGCCCAAAAGTGCACAATCGATAAGCGATATGAATAGACTGGACGCTCAGCTTGAACGGGTACGAAATAGTACATCATTCCCAGGAAGCCAGCAGTTAGGAAGAAACCAACCGCATTATGGCCATACCACCACTGCACCATCGCATCAATTGCACCGGGATAGATGGAATATGATTTCATCATACTGAAGGGTAATTCCAGACTATTAACGATATGCAGAATCGCCACAGTCAGAATAAAAGCGCCATAAAACCAGTTTGCAACATAGATATGGCTCGTTTTACGTTTAACGACCGTACCGAAGAAAACAATTGCATAGGCAACCCAGACAACCGCGATTAATATATCAATCGGCCATTCAAGTTCGGCATATTCCTTACCTGAGGTATAGCCTAGTGGTAAGGACAAGGCCGCTGAAACAATGATTAATTGCCAGCCCCAAAAAGTGAAAGCTGCGAGTTTGTCCGAAAAAATACGGGTATGGCAGGTTCGTTGAACAACATAATACGAAGTGGCAAATAGTGCACTGCCGCCGAATGCAAATATTACAGCATTGGTGTGAAGTGGGCGCAGACGACCATAAGTCAGGTAGGGAATGTCTTTGGCAAGATCCGGCCAAATCAGCTGAGCAGCAATAATAACGCCGACCAGCATCCCAACAATACCCCAGATAATCGTCATAACAGCGAATTGCTTAACAACTTTGTAGTTATATTCGTGAGTTTCCATAAATTGTTACCTTTACAAGGTGTTACCAGTAATGGCTCATATGAGCTAAGTTGGCTCGGATTGTATGCTTATGAGAATTATCCGAATTGACCTAGATCAATGGAGTTATCTAAGTTTAGTCAAATTCGAAAAAAGTGGATCTATGTCAATAAATCAGGGGGGTTTGCGCTACCAAATGGAATGATTACAAGGCGGATTAAATTGCTTCCTAACTCTGGCGTTGGTATTTGCGTGGCGTGATGTTGTAATAATCTTTGAAACAGGTGCAAAAGTAATTTGGTGAGCTGAAGCCAGAGGCTTCTGATACTTCTGAGATTGTTTTATGACGTAATAACGCTGCAGCGGCCTGTTTCACCCGATAGATCCGCAACAGGTCCATCGGTGATAATCCGGTAATCGTTTTAATCTTACGCTGTAATTGCCGAACACTGTAACTGAGACTCTCGGCAATCTCACCGATATTTAACTTGTTCTCTGGATAATGAATTGCGAAGTACTCAATCATGTCCTCAATGAGTTCGCGATCCTTTGAGCTGTAACCTGAAGTATCGAGATCGAGTTTTTGCGTTATATAATCTTCCGGCTCACTACTCATCATCTCAGAGCGCAACTGCAGAAGGTTAGACATTTTTAAGTTCAACTCTTCGTAATCAAAGGGTTTGGCAATGAAATCATCGGCCATAGCCCGCAGGCCTTCGAGTCTGTTTTCGCGGGTGTTATAGCCACTCAGGAGAATGGTAGGAATATAGCGAGTTTCACGTTTAGATTTGAGAAGTCGAACCACCTCAAGACCATTCATCCGAGGCATTTGTACATCACAAATGATGATATCGGGGATTATTTTGTTGGCTGTTTGCAAACCTTCGATGCCGTCACAAGCAACAACACAATGGTAAGTCTCTGAGAATAGCTCAGATAAGAAATCAGTCACATCATCTGAATCATCAATGATTAACAGACATTGTTTATCGGTCTTACTAGACGCTGTGGTTTCACTGACCTGCATGTCAATTCCCTCTCTTATCATCCCCTAAATGCATGCTCATCCATGACCATATGTCGTTTATCTTAATAAATTTCGCTAGATAGTCAATAAAGATATTTGTTTGAATGCGATATTTGCGGTTTAGAACACACTTTTTGTATGAGTTTGAGTATTTTTGAATGGTGCCCAGGGCCGGAGTCGAACCGGCACAGTATTTCTACCGGGGGATTTTAAGTCCCCTGCGTCTACCAATTTCGCCACCTGGGCATCGGTGGGGAGTTATGAACTCCAATTGATTTATCGCTGCAAGCGAAGGCGCGACTTTAACAAACTTTGTCGGTTCGGGCAACGTTAAAAAGAAACTATTTAGATGAATTTTGGCCTGCCAGAGCGACAGGCCAATATGAGGTATTGATTAATCCCAGTTTAAGCCGCCGCCGGTTTGATATTCGGTGACGCGAGTTTCGAAAAAGTTCTTTTCTTTTCGAATGTTGGCCTGCTCATCTAACCATGGGAAAGCACAGGTAGCGTTTGGATATGGTTGCTCCAATCCAAGCTGTTGTGCACGACGATTGGCAATGAAGCGGTACTGCTGTACGTGCTCTTCCGCTGTATAGCCAAGTATTGGGTTCTCGAGTAAGTAGCGGGCATATGCTGTTTCTGCTGCCTCAGCCTCTTTCCACATTTCATTGATTTCATCCATGTTTAATGTGATGTCATTTTCCATCATGATTTGTGAAACCACGCGGATCCCAAAACCGGCATGCATAATTTCGTCACGCATAATGTATTGTAACTGCTCAGCGGTGCCCTTCATTAATCCTCTGCGTTGTAGCGAGAAGATTGGTGAGAAGCCATTGTAAAACCATGTGCCTTCGAAAATAGCTGAGAAGAAAATGTATGCCATGACGAAATTGTGCAACTCATCTGGATCGTTCAAGTCAATATCTGCACGTAAAATCGAATTCAGACGTCGGTTTGTAATTTGGATCTTTTTGTTGATCGCTGGTACAACACGGTATCTGTTGTATATCTCACCCTGATCTAAACCAAGCGTCTCAATACAGTGCTGATAAGTCCACATGTGTAGTGATTCTTCATAAACCTGACGCGCCTGGTAGATTTGCAGTTCAGGAGCCGTCATTTTTTCCATCACAGCCAAGCCGATATTACGCATTGCCAATACATCAGAAGTTGTCAGGTAGGCGAGTACGTTAGTGTAAACATGGCGTTCATTATCATTCAGCTTATGCTTGAAATCATAAATGTCTTGGGTCATGTTGATATCGAGCGGCGTCCAGTGGTTCTTGTTGGCATTCAAGAAATATTCCCATGCCCAAGGATACTTAAATGGTGCTAGCTGATTAACATCGGCAAGTCCATTGATGACGCGTTTGTCTTCAACTCTGACTGGTTCAAGGGACTCGCTTGCATCCGGAATATCATGCTCGTAAGCATCGTTCATTTTTAAGTGCTCTGGATTCTCTTCCGGTATTGTTAAATCTTCAACTGACGGTGGGATGGTTGCTGTCGCTGCAATATCTGCTGTATCCGTAAGTTGAGTGACTGCAGGGGTCTTTTCAGGCTCTGCCACAGGTTTATTTTTTGGCTGAGCTTTACCAGGTTGGTGTTTGTTATCTGAAAATGAGTCCCAATTTAACATATTTTTCCCCTCTGTCTTAGATTTTTGCTCGTTAGACGAAGCACTACATATAGTTTCTTTAAGATGACTTGATACTACATCTAGTGCCTACATTGATCAAGCAGTCAGAACTATATTTTGTTGCATTTTTTAACTTGTAACAGATTACTTAATGAAATGAACTGCATGGCGGATTGTTCTTTTTGTGCAGTTAGTTATAAGTATAACTTCAAGTACAGGATGAGTATAACGAGATTATTTTTACAATGCACCTGCTAGATGACTTGTCAGTGATTTAATTTACGACACTGTATGATTTGCCCTGCCATTGATTCTGATTGCGCATTTTTTGTGCGATCCGGTCGGCAATTGTATAGTTTTTCAAGCCTCCCCATTGCGGTGCAATGAGAAGTTCAGCCGGTGATTCACTGGTAAAACGCTCGATGACGATATCTGGCCTAAGACGGGTCACAAATTCAGCCATGAGATCGACATAATTATCCGCATCAAACAGGTCAAACATCTGTGGTGTCTTACGATATTGATAGGCCATCATGGTATTTTTAATAATCTGCAGCTGATGTAACTTGAGTGAGTTAATAGGTAGACTAGATAACTGCTCTGCATGACTCAGTAAATCATCACGGGACTCTCCGGGCAAACCAATGATCATATGTGCACCCAAGTGAAAACCACGATGAGCAGCCATGTCATAGGCGGCCTTAGTCTCCTCAAAACTGTGACAACGATTGACCAGATCGAGGGTTCGATTAATGGTGCTCTCGACACCAAATTCCAAGGATACATAGTGTGATTTTGAGTAATCTTGCAGTAGGTCAAGGATCGGCTCAGAAATACAATCTGGACGCGTTCCGACAACTAAGCCGATAACATCAGGATGTGCCAGGGCATCATCGTAGTAGGATTTCAGAATGCTGATATCCGCGTAGGTATTGGTGTAGGCCTGAAAATAAGCCAGATATTTTTGCCCTTGGTATTTGTGGGCAAAGAAATCTATGCCCTCCTGAATCTGCTGACTGATTGGCTTGATCGGCTCACAGTAATCGGGATTGAAGCTATTGTTATTGCAGTATGTGCAGCCACCATGCCCTTTGCTACCGTCACGATTCGGACAGGTAAAACCAGTATCCAATGAGACTTTCTGTACCCGTTGTCCGAATGTTTTTCTAATGTAGTCCGAGTAACGCAGATATGGTTTATTCAGATCAATACCGGCAGGAAATTCACTCATTCGACTACCTCATTGAGCACAACTGCGACAGGTTGTGCCGGAAAGGGTCTTGTCACCCGTTCCGATTGCCCTTGAATGTCACCTACTGTGGGAGTGGCATTTTCAGTGAAAGAGATTCTTGCCGTGATCGTAATTGCATCATAGTTGGATAGTTTGAATTGTGGTTGCATTGCAAGGCGATCATCGAGTAACACAGGACCACGTATGTCACCCACCTTCAGCTTAGCGACCGCCACTGGTATGGCAGGCCCATTTTCTGCTCTGGCGAAAATGAATATCGTTTCGTTACCGTCCAATCGGTCCATTAACTCTGGCGCGATAGTCACTGCCACGTTTACACCCGGTCTTGACTGATTATCAAGTTCCGATGGAGAGCCATTATCAGGTGCCACCTCCGGCACGTTACCCGCCTGCCGCTGTTGTGCCATGTTGATGCGATCATCCAATGCCTTCAACATTGCCTGATTGTCCTGCATAGTTGTCTTTAACTTGCCCCAAGTCTGAGTAGCAATGTCATACATACCAATTCTGTAGGCGCTGTCACCCTTGATCAATAGTGCCCGTTGTTGTTCTGGATCCTGTTGTAGGATTTCACTGAGCAATCGGTGCCCTTCGATGATTTCCTGAGTCTCTGAACTCATGACAAGAAGCTGTGCTTTATCAACCTTAAGATCAACGGATTGTGGATGCTTCTTCAATGCCACCTTGAGGGTTTCCATCGCTTGTTCCTGGCGACCGTAATTGGCATTAAAATAGGTTAAATCACGCCAGTTATTCACATCCTCAGGGGCAAGATCCACACGCGCTCGCAATGCTAAGTAATACTCATTGATCATTTCCTGCGACGGATCCTCATCAAGTTGCTTGCGATAAT
>CAXRAF010000066.1:0-13364 GCA_964228485.1 Alteromonadales bacterium
GGTTACTTCAACAGTCATTATTGAGTCAGGCGGAGCGGGGAGTATGTTTGGTATGATCGGACTATTGTTAATGACATTGCTCTTCAAGACACGTCGCCCAATGCTTGCAAAACTGAGAAACTAGCAACCGCCTCATCCGAGGTGAAGAAGAGAGCCATGTTCACTGAGCATGGCTTTTTTTATTTTAAGCTATAGCGCTCGGTCACTTTATCGGTAGTTGGCATCAACTCGAGAACACCCACCAATGAGCGGTATGTATCCTCAAATTCAACCAGTCGATGTCGAGAATTTTTCCGCAGTACCGCCAATTCCTCACTGAGACTGGTCTTGTCGAGTTTAGGGACGGCAGTGAGTGACACCGTGAAGGCTGCAAAACCAGGCGATTTATACTTGCTTTTAATGTATTCAACCCGGTCAAGATCGGTCTCGAAGTCTGACCAGAGTCTTAGCTCAACATCGTCTGTCGCGTCACCTGCCTGAGAAACATATATCTCGAGACAGTTGACATGCTCTAGTTGAATCTTCAGATGTCTGAACAAGCCAGTTATTTCCTTCCGGTCAAACAGTGCAGAGAAGTCGAACACTCCAGAGCTTGATGCAAATGGCTTTAGAACCTCAGTCGATGTATCAGATTCGATGATATAGGGCACAGAATATTGATTTCTTTCCCGCGCTACGAGTAATGACTGCGTCGGTAAACACTGGTGCATCCAGGCCTCGATTAATCTGGCCTTGGTACTCATCCAAATCTCACCCGTGCAGTGTTTGAGAATATCGGCATTTTTACTGATCAGCTTGCTCAGAAATATCGCCGCCTTATGTTGCGAAACCCGATGATCGCGACACAAGCAAACGGCACCATCTGGGGTGATTGCGACCACACGATAAGGCTCTGACTTAAGTTTAGCGCTGCGAAACTTGCGATTAAATCCTTTGAACTCCAGATAGACGGTATCGCGTATCTGAAAATGTTTATACTTTTTCGTGCGAACCTTCAAACCATTAACAGAAAAGTCTTCTGTGGTTCCTTTGTATTTCACACCATATAGCTTCATAACAACAGGAGATTCGTAAATATATCTCTGCTCATTTCGACGCTTGGTAATGCCAAGTCGCAGCCGGGTGTAGTCACTGGTTGATGAGTGACGCATCTCAAAGTCATCGAAGAACTGATCTGGCACATGGTCGATCGGCTCCTCCATGGACAATATAGGGTCATTCAACACCGCTTCTGTGATATCGGTTAGGTAGAGTAAGTAGCCAAATTGATTGAATTCTGCAATTAAATTGTCAGCCTGCTCTTCGCTGTGCTGTTGGAGCTGACTGAGTAGCTCGCGCGAACGCACTTCAGGCAAATTCTCTAGGCGAACCACATTGATACTCCACGCGGTGAAAGTGTCCTGTTGAATGCCAACTTGGAGAAATTTAACCCGATGAGCACTATCCTTAAATTGCCATGAGCAGGCACTCAGCTTTCTTCGGATACCATCACCTCTATAACGGAAAGAATACATTTCCGGAGCAAGTTCCTTCTGTTCGGCAATTCCCTTGAGCCTGATCGAGGTTAAGTGCTTTTCCAACTGACTAAGCATCGACTGTCCAAGTCCTGAGAGCTGTATTTGATTGGCCGTGGAAATCGCAATTTCCTGAATCTGAATTTTTTCTTTCGCTGTGGACACGAAGCAAGCGACATATGGCAGGGCCTTGATATACAGATATTCCCAGGCTTTGCTGACCATGGCCAGTAATGAATCCTCAGCATCAATTCGGTATCGATGTTTCTTAGCTTTAATAAAGCCGTCCAGGAACAAATCGAAAGGATGCTCTCCGGGATCCTTACGAATCATGTACAGAGACATGTGGAGCGAACCAATCGTATGCTTTTTCAGGACATAAGGAATAGGACCAAATAGTTGTTCATGCTTCAGTTCCAGATCGGGAAAACTCAGTAACAGCTCCATACCATCGACCACATCGAGCAGTTGCTTTACTTTGAGCTGAATGCCGCTGTGAGATATATCAACCGACCGACTGATTACCAGCGCACCTGAGGGCATTTCAATTTCGACATCAGTCGCGAAATTTAGGCGACCTTCCTGACGATTCTGACTGTAGCCAGCGGGGATCACCTGTGGATGCATAGAGGCTATATCAGCATCGCCTGGATCTGGTGGAACATTGGCCGAAGCATATTTCATGACAGAGTTGTATATCTTCTCTGTATATCGTCCGTCATTTCGTTCGAGTAACATCTGATAATAGTCTGTTGTGCCAGTATCCATATAATGAATGCGATCACCGTAGTACACCGGTGAGCAGGAATAGGGATAGATATTCCTGAGATCGATAGTTTGTTCGAACTTCTCTCTGACTTCGGATTGACTGTCAGCAGTCCGCTGCTCGACAAATACCTCACTAATCCCCTTTGCACCAAAGCGGTTACTGATGAAATGTTTAATCTCTTCGTCGGCCATTCAAACTTTCTCGTTAGGTATTGCGTCTTATGAGTCGGAGTGTGTGAAATTTACTAAAACTTAGTGACATTTACCTGCTTATCGACCAGTAGACACACTTCTTAACATTTTATCAAACAAAAAAACGTTTAAAAACAGTACTCTGGACACATATTCGCAGTTGGCATCAAAACTGCTTAGCCCAAATTATTAGGTGAAACGAATAATAGATTATTGGGTAGCAAAAAATGAATAGACCAACATGGGCACATTTAAGAGAAGTTAGAACATTCAATATGCGTATTTTAGTAGTAATTTTAGCAAGTATATTATTCAGTGTAACGCTGACCGGATGTGGTGAAGCAAAGTCTCACGCCACTGAAGAGAAAGCCGTTGTACTGGTTCCTGTTCAAGCCAATCAAGTAGCTGTCGGCTCAATCGATGCCGCCTATGGCTCTACAGCAGTTCTGGAAGCTGCTGAAGAAGCTAACGTCGCAGCACGACAGACCGGTATCGTTACAGACATTCTTGTTGAAGAGGGTGATTTCGTAGAGCAAGGTCAAATACTAGCGCAACTAGAGACTGAGCAATTGCAACTACGCCTGCTTCAGGCTCAGGCCAATCTGAAACAGCTTGCTAATGAAATGAAGCGTATGGCAAGTATGCATAAGCAAAATATGATTAGTGCTGATGCTTATGAGCGTGTTCAGTTTGAATACGAAGCGCAAAAAGCCCGTACTGAGCTAGCTCAGTTAAATCTAGAGCATGCCACAATTCGCGCCCCTATCAGTGGTGTCATCGCCAATCGCTATATCAAGGTTGGCAACATGATGAAGATCAATGATGAAGCATTCAAAATCACTGATATGTCTGAATTACATGCTGTTGTTCACTTACCAGAATCTGAGAAAGCTGAATTAAAAGCGGGTCAGACAGCCTTTGTTCAGGTTGCGAGTCGTGAAGCGCCGTATCAGGGACATATTGAACGAATCAGTCCAGTTGTTGACCGTGGTACTGGAACAATTCGCGTCACAGTATCTCTTTCTGGATTAGAAGAGGGGCTTCGTCCTGGCATGTTCGGTCGCGTAGGCATTATCTACGATACACACGAAAATACATTGCTGGTTCCCAAAGAAGCACTGGTGACCGAGGATAGTGATGCCTTTGTATTCATTGTAGAAGAGGGCGTCGCGCACAAGAAAATGGTTGAAACTGGTTTTGTTAACACAAATTCCATTGAGATTATCTCTGGTGTGAAGGCAAATGACTTAGTCATTACAATGGGCCAGCGTAACCTGAAAGATCAAACCCAAGTCGAAATTATCGAGGCGGTTGCACAGCTTTAGATATTACCTTTAAGACGATCTGTCATGCTCCACTCCTCCCCCCGGGTTGTGGAGCTTTTTTTTGCCTGACAAAAATAGGCAATGTTATATTAGTGCAAACCTAAGTCATTCGAGATCACACATGTCGGAGTTGCTTGATTCACTCAGTACGGAAGTCCGTTCGATTGGCGACTTGATATTGCCATACTTTGCAAATGTTGCCCCTGATGTTAAGGCAGATGGTAGCTGGCTCACAAAGGCAGATAAGTTGTCGCATCATAGACTGTTAGAAGCATTACCAAAGTTATACGATTTGCCTGTTCTGAGTGAGGAGACTGATAAACTACACCAGCAACAAATTATCACTGACAGTCAGGAGGGCTACTGGTGTGTCGACCCACTGGATGGCACATCAAATTTTACTCAGGGGATCAATTACTGGTGCATCAGTGTCGGTCTGGTGGTATCCGGAGAGGTAAAATTAGCGGTCGTGTACGATCCTCATCGTGGCGAGTTATTCTCGACTGAGGCTGCGCAGCCTACAAAACTCAATGGCAAAACACTTGTCACATCGTCCAACAATGAGCTTGCAGAGGCGACAGTAATGATGGATCTGAAGCGCATTCCAACAGATCTGGTTAATCGTCTTATGGCCGATCATCCATACCGTTCTCATCGTTGCTTCGGTGCCAGTGCATTAGATTTTTGTTGGCTTGCGGCAAATCGCTGTCAACTCTATTTGCATGGTCAACAACAGTTATGGGACTGTGTTGCAGGCAATAAGATTTTGCAAAATGCCGGTGGCGCTTCAGCGACATTTACCGGTGATAACATCTTTCAGAATGATTTAGCACCCAAGTCAGTTATTGCAGCATCTAATCCACAGTTGATGCAACACTGGCAAAATTACTTCGCCACGATTTATTCGACGTAAAATGCTGTATAGTCAGCATAAATTCTCAAACAAAACGAACACCTTGCAGATCAATAAACCCATAAAAGCATTATTAATCGATTTAGATGGCACTATCGCC
This sequence comes from Alteromonadales bacterium, assembly GCA_964228485.1. Lineage (GTDB taxonomy): Bacteria > Pseudomonadota > Gammaproteobacteria > Enterobacterales > CAXRAF01. The sequence continues at coordinate 4,813 of CAXRAF010000066.1, forward strand.
GATTCTGCGCCTGACTTAACGGCGGCATTGAATATCAGTCTGAAAAGCCTAGGCCTACCACAGTACTCATTATCTGAAACACGACTATGGATTGGTAACGGCTTGGACCAACTACTCAATCGTGCCATTACCAACGATTTCCATGGCACAGCAGAGCCGAAAATACTCGCACTTGCCCGAGAGGAGTTCTTTACTGCTTATGCTGAAATTAACGGTAAAGAAACACAACTCTACCCAGATATTTCTGAGGCGTTACAGCGCTTTAATCAAGCGGGAATTCTGCTTGCTTGTGTTACTAATAAAAGCAGGCGGTTTACACTGCAACTACTGGATATGTTGGGAATACATGAGCTATTTGATTTTGTCATATCTGGTGACGAAGTTGATGATAAAAAGCCCGCACCAGACTCGATCAATGTGGTGTTAGAGCACTTTGATTTGTCTGCTGATGAATGCCTTATGATTGGTGATTCAGATAATGATGTATACGCAGGCAATCGGGCTAATGTGGATGTATTGGCAGTCAGCTATGGCTATTCTCAAGGGGTAAATCTATCTGAACTGCCTATTTTGGGTATGATCCACTCTATTAATGATATTGAACTAACTAATCAGGGATAACAATTGCATACTAGAGCATCATTACGCCTGCTCACTTTTTTCATTTTATTGGTCTGTTTACCGATTACAGGCGCTGAAACGGCACAAATAAATAAGTCCCGATATCATGATCAGTTGATGGGCTTCTGGCTTGGTCAATCCATAGCCAACTGGACTGGATTGGTAACCGAAATGGATAAGATTGGTGGCGCTGGTATCCACGGTAAATTTTATCGCCGCGAGGATTGGGGGCGTACCGATCTGCCGAGCATTTGGGGGCAGGGTATCCCGAGTGATCTGTCGCCAACTATCGACTGGGTATTGCGCCTTGACCAAGAACCATGGGGCTCGGATGATGATACAGATATTGAGTATATGTATCAGTACTTGATGGCGCAGCATCAAACCACTCGCTTATCAGCAAAACAAATTCGTGATGGTTGGATGACCCACATTTACTCAGATGACAACACGCCGTTTAAATCAGCAGATGGGAAACCGGAAAATTATCTCTGGGTGTCCAATCAGCAGGCACATGATTTGATGCGCAACGAGTCCATGCTGCCGCCTAATACTGGACGACAAGCTAATAATCCGCACTACGATATGATCGATGCCCAACTCAGTACCGAGATCTTTGGATTATTAGCGCCATACAACTACGAACTGGCCTTGGCTATTGCCGATTTACCCATCCGGACCGTAGCCGATGAAGAGGCAGTAGCGGCAGCACAGTTTTACGTCATTCTGCATTCACTTGCAGCTGGTATTGACCCTGCTAAAGACGTTAAAGCTCAGCTGCAAATAATCGCTCTACAAGCGCGCGAGCACCTTCCGAATAATAGCTACTTAGCACATATGTTCGATGAGATTTATACCGCTTATCAAGCGCAGAAGCCATGGGAAGATATCAGAGATGCGGTTTATCAAACATATCAAGTCGAGGGCAAGCACGGTTATGACATCAGTAGTCGAGACTTATATTGCAATGGCTGTTTCGCTTCCGGGATCAATTTTGCTGCCAGTCTGATCAGTTATTTCTACGGCGAAGGAGATTATAAGCAAACCGTTAAGTTAGCGGTCCTGATGGGCTGGGATTCTGATAATCCTGCGGCAACATGGGGAGGTCTGTTAGGATTTATCTATGGCTACGAGGTTATTCAGGGGCTGTTCGAGGAAAATTTATCCATCCAATTCAATATTCATCGCACACGTGGCGGATTTCCTGATAACGGCCGTGATAACTTTAAACAAATGGCCACAATGGGAGTAGCTGTGACTGAGCGAGTGATTGTTGAAGAGATGGGTGGCGAGCTAGAGGATGGTACCTGGTTATTTCCAATTCAAAGGTAAATTCATTAGACTAACTCTCAGCAGTCCTACATAAACTCACCATTTTTAGGAGAAAGGTATGTATCAGCTACGCTTACTAAGTTTGATTGCACTGACAATAGCTATCACTGGATGTGCCAATATTTCCAAGACGCCTAATGAACAGCGTGCTTCGATACAAGCTATGCGTCAGGAAGTGTTAACAGACCTCTTTCGTGACAAACCAGATACCCGTTCACAAATCAATTCTGCACCAGGTTATGCGGTATTTAGTAATGTCAATGTGAATCTGATCTTCGCCAGTGTAGGTGGTGGTTATGGCATTGCTAAGAATATGCGCACTGGCAAAGAGACCTATATGAAAATGGGCGAGGTTGGTGTTGGCCTCGGGTTAGGCGTAAAAGACTTTCGTGCTGTAATGGTGTTCCACACCGAGAAAGCATACAAAGATTTCATAGATTTTGGTTGGTCGTTTGGTGGCAACGCTGATGCTGCAGCAAAAGCATCAGATCAGGGTGTCGCAGCTGGTAAAGAAGCTGTGATTGATGATGTCACTATTTATCAAATGACTGAGAGTGGCCTAGCGCTTCAGGCGACATTAAAGGGTGTTAAGTTCTGGAAGGACGGTGATTTAAACTAGCGTAGCACGTATAATTTTTCACTAAGTCAGCCAGACGCGAAGTTTGGCTGGCTATTAAGTTCCTAAAAACTGCATTATTGGTCACATAACTCACTGTTTTAGTTGTAATAAGTAAGTTTTTGCTTATTATCTTGTCTATGAGTTGGCAAAAGCATCAGTTCTACCTTAAACAATCACTGCGTATCAAATGCATCTCTAGCCTGTTTATACTAACAGCGGCTGCTTTCACTGCATCATTCTTACAGGCCGCGCCAGGAGATATCCTGTATCAAAACAACTTCAATTCAGCTGCAGCTTTAACTAGTGACTGGACCCGTCAAGGCGGTAACAACGGAAATGATTTCGAGGTTAGCACCTCAACCTTTAACTCAGCTGGAGCCTCACTGAGAATCAGGGACGAGTCAGGTGGTATTTCTGATAGTGGATTGATTGATGCTTCAGGAGTTTCTGCACTAGAGGTAAGTATATGGGTGCAGAGTGGCACATCACCGGGCACAGATCCCGATCCAGGTGATGATCTTGAACTTTACTATAGCGATTCTGGCGGCAGCTTCAACCTGCTCTACACTTTCCCGGGAACTGCTTCGCAATCAACTATTTTTGAAGAGGTTATCACTCTGCCTGCTGATGCATTTCACAGTGATTTACGCTTTCGATTTGAAATGACGGGAGGTGGTAACAATGAACGCTGGTTTGTTGATGATTTTATCGTGCGTGAGCCTGATGATGGAACAGGTGGCGGCATTGAGTACATTGAGATAAGTACCGATGGCAGTGCACTAACCTGTACCAGTGAAGATATCACCTTGCGTGCCTGCGCTAACTCTGACTGTTCAACCGTGGCATCTGAAGATGTAATTGTAACCTTAGCGGTTACCGGTAGTGCAACCTTTGACACAAATCCAGTGACCATACCAGCGAATAGCTCGTCTGGGGTTTCAGTCACCTTAACGGACCGTACGGCGGAAACTGTGACCATCTCTGTTAGCTCAACTTCAGTGGCCACAACTGGCACATCACCACAATGTTCAAACACCACCTGTCAGGTTAGTTTTGCCGAATCCGGGTACTTATTATCCCTGCCAAATCATAATTCTTGCGCCGGCTCTTCGCTGTCCATTCAAGCGGTACAGTTATCAGATACTGGCGTGAGTTGTGCACCAGCCTTCACAGGAAATCAATCGGTTGGTTTTGAGTTCAATTATTTAAATCCTGCATCGGGTTCAACAATTCCTGTCTTGGACTCGTCAACTATGGGCTCGGCGGGAGCGACCCAGGTACGAACGATTAATTTTGATGGTACTGCCTTGGCCAGTTTACCCTTTAGTTATGACGATGCCGGTCAGATTTCAGTGACAGTCAGTGATCAGGGCTCAAATGGCTTAACCTCATCTACCGTCAATACCGTTGTCACACCTGCACAATTACTGGTATTCACCAACGATGCCAACAACGCCTGCGCTGGCGCAGATTACGGGTCTTGCACGGCCTTTAAAACAGCGGGTATTTCCGGTGATGCCTCCAGTGAGTTTGATTTAACCATCTCTGGCGCATGCGCTGATAATACGGTGACCCCTAATTTTGCATTATCCAGTATCGCTTTAACCTCGAATTTGGTCGCGCCGTCCTCAGGCACCAATGGCTCGCTGGGTGTGACCTCAGTAGACATCACCTCGGGGGGAACCGCAACCGTGAGCCAGACCATATCAGAGGTGGGCGCATTCTCAATCACTGCTACTCCCGGGAGTTATTTAGGAGAGAGTATCCCGGCTGCTACTTCTTCAACCATAGGTCGATTCACACCGGACAGGTTTTTGATTTCAGACAACAGCCCTATGTTGGATGATGCAACCTGTGACTTCACCTATCAGGGTCAACAAACAGTATTCGCACCTGGGTTAGCACCCGAGATTACAATCACTGCCGTCAACAGTAATGGTGCCACGACGGTTAATTATGGCGGGGACTCAGTCAGCAATAACGACTTTTGGAATTTTAATACTGCAGACTATTCGGGGCGAACCTATAGCAATCAGGCATCGCCATATCCCGGTGCTATCAGCGCCGCGCTTGATTCGGTCACTATCGCGGGTGAAACCAACTATGATGGGGTCCATACAATCACCTTTGCCAATGATGCTATTACCCATAATAAAGCGGGAGTCACCCCTGAAACGACCAACGATGCGCCGTTTGATGCCCAGGTGCTGCTTACCTTAACCGATACCAGTCTGACCGATGCAGATAGCATTTTTTATGACGCTGATGGTAATGGAGTGGCCGATAGTTATGAATCGACAACCATCGATGGCACCAACATTCGTTGGGGCAGATGGAGTCTCGAGAATGGCTTTGGTTCTGAATTACAAGCGATATCGGTGAATCTCACTGCGCAATACTTTAATGGTACGCAATTTGTCACAGCGACAACCGATAATTGTACTGCTGCGGTGACCATTACTCTGAGCAATTACACAGATAACCTCTCGGTAGGGGAAACCACAGCATCTCAGTCTGCCATTACGTCGGGCATCATACCCATCAGTCTCTCTGCGCCCGGTGCTGGTAATACCGGTTCTGTAATTATCACCGTGACTACACCGGCCTGGTTAACCTATGATTATGATGGCGATGGCTCAGCTGAGAATGCCCAAGCAAGTGCTACGTTTGGTATCTACGAGGGACGAAGACCCATTATACTTCGACGTCAAACCTACTAAGCCTATTGGAGCTCGTCACCTTAATCGGTCTTGTAATGTTGGCGTAATATTTTATTAACAGTATCTAGCTCACTCTTGAACTGACTCTGGTTGGATATGATCACACACGCCTTAATGATATCGACTGGCTGGGTTTTGAAGTGCGAGTAAAATTTAAAATCCGATTCGGACTCAACAATCTTTGCCAAAATTGATTCAGGTATGACACCGTAATCTGATTGTCTACGGTGAACAAACTGGATCAGTGATGACCAATTATCGAGTAATGCTACTTTTTCGGGATGAATGAATCGCTCAGTGGTGGCCTGCCTGACAGTGGCGCCATAGTATTTGTAACGATCGGTTTTTAATTCAGCACCTATATCATTCTTTATCGAGTAAAAAAGCAGTATGGGTTCAAAGATATATGCGATTGAGTCAGCAGTATACTCTTTAAGCTGAGGTATACCACAGGGTAAGCATCCTGCAACATCAATCTCACCCTTCATTAGTCCACGCACCATTCTGGGCAGAGGTAAGGGCTTTTCATCTAATATGTAGTCTTGCCGGTCGGAGAAAATATGTTTTATAGCACCAGGACACACGCCAGCATGTTGCCCATTAACATCCTCATAGAATGGTGGAAAGGGTGGATAAGCGACAGTAATTTCGGTTGGAGATTCTGATTTATCGGCGGCCTGAATCACACTCATGGTGCCGATTAGTAAGGTCAGTAACGAAATAAAAAACAAACTCATCAATTCAGTACTGCAATTGTATTGACTATATTTTGCTTCCATTGTTTTCGTGTATTTAATTTTTGTTGTGGGAGATTATGATATATCTCTGTTGAATGCCACATTAACTAGCAATATTGTCGTTTTATTGGTGATAAAAAAGTCGCACTTACTGCACAAAGCTTTTTGATTTTTAACTTCATATTGAACGTTTATTTTGCGATCCCTGGATTAGTGCTAGTATTATAAATGAGCTTTACTCGTGAGATAACAACTGAATGCCTCAAGCAAACCTTACCCGTGCCGATCGTGACTTCTTAGCCACCATTAATGATTTGGTTTGCAGTAATCCATTTAGTGCTAGTCGTGAAACGGCTGAACAAATCATGGCCCCTCATGCTGAAATTCCACTACCCGACCCGACCGATCCATCGCATGTATTTAACGAATTGAAGGTACCGCTTAAAGCGTTCATCAAGAGTTTGCATGACAGAGGCATTAAGCGCATTGATGATCTGCAAGATGAGGACCGCAAATTACTTGAGGTGGCCTATATTCATGAGATTTATCTCGATTACCTTGAGCCAATGGACGACTTGATCGAGCAGCAATTATCTGAGAAGACACGTGCGGTGAAGATTCCATTTGCTGACAAGCTTGTCACCGACCTAGAGCATTATGGCTTCACCACTGAGGATGCTTACATCGTGTTTGCCGTGCTGTATCAGATACGCCGTGCGTTTTATTTTATTACCGCTGAATTAGTGGGTGATTGTCCGTCCATGACACAACTTCGGTGTGATATATGGAACAATATCTTTACCCACGACATACGCATTTATCGTGATTATCTGTGGGATAAAATGGAAGATTTCTCAACCCTTGTGATTGGTGATACAGGTACTGGCAAGGGCTCAGCCGCGCGAGCGATTGGTAGCTCTGCCTTCATGCGCTTTAATCCAGAAACGAAGTCATTCTCTCACGCACTCGATGATTTCTATCTGTTAATCAACTTGTCAGAATATCCAGAATCCCTCATTGAATCGGCCTTGTTTGGGCACACCAAAGGTTCATTTACTGGTGCCGTCAGAGACCATGCCGGAATTTTTAAGCGTTGCATTCCTCACGGATCACTGTTTCTTGACGAAATTGGCGATGTCAGTCCCCCGGTTCAGGTCAAATTACTGAACGTGCTTCAAGATCGTCGTTTTTCACCCATCGGTAGCGATAAAGAGTATCGCTTTGAGGGCAGGGTGATCAGTGCGACGAGCAAGAATATTAAGGAGTTCCGTAAAGAAGGCAAAATACGCGAGGATTTGTTCTATCGCCTGTCATCCGATGTGATCACGATGCCTTCATTGCAGCAACGCATCCAAGAGAATCCGGATGAATTGCGACAGTTAGTGTTCAGTCTAAGCAGTCGTATGTTGGGTAGTGAGGGCGATGATCTCACCGACTGGATTGTGGCTCGCCTCGATAAATCGCTGCCCGATAATTATAGCTGGCCCGGTAATGTGCGGGAATTAGAGCAGGCTATCAGACGTGTCTTGTTGAAGCATGAATATCGCGGAACTGAATTGGTCACAAACACCGATGCAATGCCCACGATGCAATCGATGAGTGCTTCTGGCTTAGATCATAAAGAATTACTATCAGTCTACTGTAATCAGCTCTATCAAATACATAAGACCTATGAGAAAGTAGCCGAAATTACCCAGCTAGACAGAAGAACCGTTAAAAAATATATCCAGATGAGCCATTGATGTACATAAAATGTACATTGCAATAAACAATTTATGATCATCAAGTTTTGCGGTTTCACCTCATAAACATCATCCAATAAAAAAATCCAATATAAACATATAGTTAGACATATTAAAATTGTTGGCACAGTTCTCGCACTAGAGAGTTAAAATCATAAAATCTCATGGTGCAATTATGAATAAGGCAACTTTTAAATTATCCAAGCAAGCAGCAATACTCGTAGTCACACTAAGTCTTGTTGTTACGGGTTGTGCAAGTAAATCTCCTATAAATCAACTTAGTACAGAAGATGAGTTATCAATCGATTTGAAACAATCGAATTATGCAGAAAAACCAGTTTCTGTTACTAACGAGGAGTTAGGCAAAACGACAGCCGAGTTAGGGGGTGGTGGTGCCATGGCCGGAGCGGCAGCAGGACTCAGTTGTGGTGTCTATGCTCTGATATGTTCGCCGTTGGCGATGATTGTTGGTGGTGTCGTCGGTGGTGGTGTAGGACTTGTTGTAGGTGCCGCATCACAGTTGGATGAAACAACGCGTGACACCATATCAACTAAATTAACATCCGCTATTAGAATCCAACAGCTGGACGATGTTATATACACCAATATTAGAAATCGCTCGGGTAACGTATTCACTGTAAAAGAGACGCTAGCACCTAATCATCTAACTCTGCATGTAACTAAAATTCGCTTAAACAGTTACGATGAGGGTGTGTCGCTAGTAATCGTGCTAAAGGCCCAGTTGCAGTTTTTAGATGACCATGGACAGGTAGTGACTAAG
>CAXRAF010000067.1:0-23605 GCA_964228485.1 Alteromonadales bacterium
TGGTTTTGACCGTCTTGATAACATGCTTGATCGTGTGTTCGATGACAAGGGCGGCTCAAGTTACCCCCCATACAACATTGAAAAACTGGCAGATGATAAATACCAGATCACCATGGCCATTGCAGGTTTCTCCATGGATGATATTAACATCACCGTGCATGGTGATTTATTGACCGTCACAGGAGAGCATTCGGTGACTGAGAGTGATGAGGAAGTTCAATACCTCTATCGCGGTATTGCCAATCGCTCTTTCAATCGTAAGTTTAATCTTGCTGATCACGTCAAAGTAACTGCTGCAAAAATGCAGGATGGATTACTTAAGATTCAGCTTCAGCGTGAGATTCCTGAAGAAGCGAAACCAAAACAAATTGAAATTTCAGGTGAGTAAGCGACTCCCGAACTGAAATCAACTAAGGCGCCAATATGGCGCCTTTTTTATGGAATGCGCAAATGGTACCTATCAGTCCAGCAAACAATTATGCCGTCATTCAACAAACACCTCTTGGCTTAGATAAATCGTAAATTATTGTTTGAATATCTGCATAGATTGAGTGATTCGTCTATAATTACTGCAATCATTGAACAAACTACAGTCGGAAATATCCTATGACGATAAAAGCCGAAGATATCATCGATTCGGTAGCAGATGCTCTGCAATACATTTCGTACTACCATCCCAAAGATTTCATTGATGCCATGAAGTCTGCCTATGACAAAGAACAAAATAAGGCAGCTAAGGACGCTATTGCCCAGATTCTAATCAACTCACGTATGTGTGCTCTTGGCAAACGACCTATCTGTCAGGATACCGGGATTGTCACGGTGTTTGTAAAGGTCGGTATGCAAGCTCGGATCGACTCTGATGTTGCGCTAGATGATCTCATTAATGAGGGCGTCAGAAGAGCTTATTTGCACCCTGATAATACCCTCCGCGCCTCGATTATGGCTGATCCGGCCGGTAAACGAGTCAACACCAAGGACAACACGCCCGCTGTAATCCATACCCAACTTGTTCCCGGCGATAAACTCGACATTACCGTAGCTGCCAAAGGTGGTGGCTCAGAGAATAAGTCAAAATTTGTCATGTTAAATCCGAGTGACTCTATTGTAGATTGGGTATTGGAAACGGTACCGAAAATGGGTGCCGGCTGGTGTCCGCCCGGTATGTTGGGTATCGGTATCGGTGGTACAGCTGAGAAGGCTATGCTGCTTGCCAAGGAGTCCTTGATGGATCCCGTCGATATTCATGAACTCATGGCACGAGGTCCAAGCAATCGTTTGGAAGAATTACGCCTAGAGATCTTTGATAAAGTAAACAAGCTGGGCATTGGTGCTCAGGGGCTGGGCGGATTAACAACAGTACTGGATGTCAAAATCTATGATTATCCAACCCACGCTGCTTCAAAACCGGTTGCCATGATCCCGAACTGTGCTGCTACACGTCATCTACATTTCACACTCGATGGCTCTGGTCCAGCCGCCATCACACCCCCTGCTATAGACGACTGGCCTGTCATCAATTGGGAACCTGGCGATGATGTGCGTAAAGTCAATCTCGATACCCTCAAGAAAGAGGATGTTGCCGAATGGCGAACGGGAGAAACATTGCTACTGTCAGGGACAATTTTAACCGGCCGCGATGCCGCACATAAGCGATTGCAATCCATGATTGAATCCGGTGAGGGTCTACCGGACGGCGTGGACTTCGATAATAAGTTCATATACTACGTCGGTCCGGTTGATGCCGTGCGTGATGAAGTCGTCGGACCAGCAGGACCAACCACAGCTACACGTATGGACAAGTTTACCGACTTGATGCTCTCCAAGACCGGTATAATTGGCATGATTGGTAAGGCTGAACGCGGACAAGATACCTGTAACATCATAGCCGATCACAAGGCGGTATACCTGATGGCTGTCGGCGGTGCTGCCTATCTGGTTTCAAAAGCGATCAAAAAAGCACGTGTACTTGCGTTTGAAGACATGGGTATGGAAGCGATTTATGAATTTGTGGTTCAGGACATGCCAGTGACTGTAGCGGTTGACTCGCAGGGTGAATCTGTTCACCAAACAGGACCCGCCATTTGGAAAGTCAAATTAAACAGTTAATAAGCTATGTCTGAGATTATTCCCGAGCAACAAACATCCGAACATGAAGTCAAACGCTCCTTTTGGGCTGAACTAGCCCATCGCCGGGTGCCGCAAGTACTCGGCCTGTACATGGCCGGCTCATGGACCTTTATGGAATTTTTTGAGTCGATCATCGGACGTCACAATCTATCGACCTACTGGGCTGATATTGCTCTACTGATCATCGGCTTGATGCTACCAACTGTTATTCTGCTTGCCTATCGTCATGGTGCTCCCGGAGCTCAATCATGGTCGAAGGTTGAGAAAATAGGTATCCCGGTGAATCTCATCGCAGTATTCGCTATCGTTTATCTCAATTTTGCTGGTAAAGATTTAGGTGACCGTGTCGAGATGATTGAAGGGATCTCACCGGATGGGTCCACAGTAAAAGTCGTTAGGCCCAAAGAGGATTATCGTAAGCGTTTAATGATCGGTTACTTTAAACTCCGCTCGAAATCGCTGGACCAGAGCATGAGCTATGGTATTTCCCATGCCTTGGCTATCGATCTGGAGCAAAGTCCCTACACCACCACCTTTGACCCCCTCGACTTCTCCAGACCACTCATAGAGTCTGACTTTACTGACTTTCAAGTGCCACTACCGTTGATGTTGAAGATCTCTCGCGATAATCGTATTAAGTTTTATGTCACCGGCGAGCTATCTGAGACCCCAAATAATGAATATGTCATTGAAGCTGAAATATATGATGTGGTGGATGGTAAAAGACTGATTGAACTTAAAACAGCTCCGCATGCTGATATCTTTTCTGCAGTAGATGAACTGACACCGCGAATTAAGCAGGCAGTCAATCTGCCTGATTTCATTATCAATGAGAGTCCGGACTTGCCTATTGAGGAGCAGATAACAGCCAATCTCGAGGCCTACCAATATTATATTAATGGTCTAAGACAGTATGTTTTATTAAGTCAGCAAAACAATGGCGAGCAACTGTTAAATCAGGCAGTTGAGCAAGATAAAACCTTCGCTTTAGCATTAGCTCAACTTGCGATTCGATTATTAAACGGCAATCGAATTACCGAGGGTTTAGGGGTTCTAAAGCGGGCGGAAAAACATGATTATCGGCTCAATGTAAATTCCAAGTTCTACCTTGTCACTGTTGGTCACCTATACAATGGTCAGCTCGCAAAAGCTTACGCCACCCTTGAACAGTGGATAACCCTTTATCCAGAAAGTCTTGATGCCTGGCGGTTAAAGGCTGGTATCCACCAAAATTTAAACCAACGTTTGGAAGCAATTGCTGCCTATGACAAACTACTTGAGTTAGATCCTTATGCCATAAACTATTATATCAACAAGGGTGACTTGTTATTTAGACTTGGCCGCCTTGATGACGCAATCGCATCATATAATGCCTTTGCTGAGAAAAACCCATCAAATGCTGAAATTCATATTCGACTGGGTGATATACACCGCAGGCAGGGGAATTTTGAGCTCTCTAACAAGCAATACATGCAAGCCCAAGTATTGGAAATTAACTCACTTGAGGCTGATCGCAAGTTGTTAGAGAACATCAAACGGCAGGGAGATTTTGCCGAGGCAGAACGTGGTTATCTGCAACTGTTCGATGAAGCCAATTCAGAAATTACAGAGTATGAAATTAGCCTACAGTTGAGGGACTTATATCGTGAAACTGGCCAGATATCGACTGCCTTAATTTGGTTTGATAAAAGTTATGAGCTATTGGAAAGCTATGCAACAGAATATGAAGTCATCGTACGTAAAATGATTAGTAGCTCGGAATATGTTGATATGGGCTTCACTGAGCGAGGGAAAGCATTACTCGAGACTGGTCATAACGCACTTTCGAGATATGACAATGACATATTCAAAGCGAATCTGTTCGTCAGTCAAACTATGTTTGATGTGTTCAGTGGTACAAGCAGTGACCCTTTTCCTACTATTGATGCTGTACAGAAAGACATTCAACGTTATATCGGCAATGGCAGTGACCATATTCTGAATATGATTCGAGCGACTGCCCATTATATGTTTGGTAATTACACAGAGACCATCACGCTACTCACTGCGTACAAGAACAACCATCCCAATCAACAAGCTGATTTTCAAGAGCGGGGCCTTTGGTTGATGCTGGCTGACTCACTTCGAAAAACGGATCAACTAAATAAGGCTATCGAGATATATGAGAAAGTACTGGTCGATTATCCGGCGCACCCAATGACACACTATGCATTAGCGAAAGCCTATGTCGATATGGGTGATGCTACAGCTGCTGAGGTCGCTCTAAGAGTAGCTCTCAAGGGGTGGAGTAATGCTGATGAGCAATTCAAAGAAAAGATTGAAGCGGAAAATTTATTAAAACTAGTGACCGCCGAGAATAGCTAGTCATCTGATTGATGACTAGCCTTCACATGACCTAAAAGTCGTACAGCAGATTCAAGCTAACAATCGTGTCGAGCTTTTCCTTACCAACTGGCACTTCACTCACATGACGAGCCTCGTAACTGGCTTTCATTGAGATGCCGCCAACAATCAAGGTTGTGAATGAGATATCAAAATTAGAAATTCTGATCTCTTCGCCTTCATCAATAGTCAATGAGGACGATAAGGAACGGTCATCAGCGATCTTCCAGTGATACTTACCAGCCAATCGGAGCAGTGCTTCATTAACTGTAAAGGTGGTATTTGTCAGCGTATCAATCTCCTCACTGTAGCGATAACCAACACCCACTTCGCCGTCAAATGTCATATCGTTGGCATCATAAAGGCGAGTACCATAACCTGTTGACAGTGAGGCCCGGTAGTCAAAACCACTAAAACGGTCATTCTCGTAGCTGCCATTAACAAACAGATAGGTATTTTCGACATCGAGCTTGTAATCCGCCTGATGCGTTAGTTTATAACGCTCGGCACTGGTTACTTCGTCTTCAGTACTTTGATAATAGGCAGCATTGAAATCATGAAGCCACTTTACATCATCATGCTTTAAATTAAATTTGCCATTGATGTTACTGTTTTCAGTGTTACCACTACTGGCCACATAGCCAAATTGAATACTCCCTTTCCATTCTGATGCTTCTTCGGCCGCCTCTTCCTCCGCCTGTAAATGAGCTGTGCTCAAGATTAGTGCGACACAAACTGGACGAATGTAAGTTGTGTTCATAGATTCCTCTCTCATAGGTTTCATGTTGTATAAAACGTTGTGCATTCTACGTGATTTTTCATTTGAATCGTTAGTAGATCATGGTGATTTTTTTTATGATTAGACGACGCTTTTGTTGCCAAAAGTCAAATCCTCGTGTATTATCGCGCGCTCATTGGACATTTGGTCCAGAAAACCCGATGAATCGGCATGGCCATCCCAACATATAGGATGAAGAATTATGAAAGTACTATCTTCTTTAAAGTCTGCTAAAAAGCGTCATACAGACTGCCAAATCGTCACGCGTCGTGGTAAGCAATTTGTGATTTGTAAATCAAATCCTAAATTCAAAGCCCGTATGCGCTAAAACAGTTCTATCACCTGAATTATTCAGGTGATGACTGTTTGACATTCTACCTGATTCGCCCCCTATCTCTCTGATCCTGGCTCACTGGCTGAATGTCAGTAGAGTACATTTGTGCACGCTCATAATTGGAAATTAGGCATAGCCCTTAGTTTAACCACTGCTTTAATGTGGGGTCTGCTGCCGTTAGCTCTGCTACCGATCATTGGCGCCATTGATTATGTGACCATCACATTCTATCGATTGGGTGGCGGTGGTTGTCTGCTCTTTCTTTGGATTTTTCTGTCTCGACGAGACAAGATAAAAGCCAACTTTAGCCGCAAAAACTTACCCCTTATTCTATTGGCAGTACTGGGTTTTTCAGGCAATTACTATTTCTGGCTGGTCGGACTGGAAACGACATCAGCTGCGACCGCGCAGGTCATGATTCAACTGGCTCCGATGCTATTACTGGTCGGTAGTATCTGGTTGTTCAAAGAGAACTTCAACCAAAGACAAATGATTGGTGTGAGCATCTTTGTGGTTGGTTTGATCCTGTTTTTTAATAAAAAGCTGCTAGTGCTCTTTAATCAGCTAGATTCCTACAGTCTCGGGGTTATCTACCTGCTGGTTGCCGCTATAACATGGGCCATTTTTGGTTTGATCCAAAAGCGTCTACTACGAGACTTCGGCGCCTTGGAGCTGATATTCACCATCGTAATGCTCTCGTGCCTGTTATTTTTACCCTTTTCCTCACCCGAGCAGGCACTACAATTGAACAGTCTGGAGCTTGGTTTTCTGATCTTCGGTGGCCTTAATACCGCCGTCGCCTATGGTTGTTTTACTGCCGCTATGAACTACTGGGAAACACCCCGTGTCAGTGCTGTGATCGCTATTGTTCCGGTACTCACTTTGCTCTTTGGCTATTTACAGCAATTGTTTTTTCCAGAGATTCTCGCTCCCGAGCCGATTAACCAACTCAGTGTCCTAGGCGCAATTGTCGTTGTCGTTGGGTCCAGTATTGCGGCTTTGGCTAAACAGAAGAGTTAGTGTCCGTCATCATTTAATCGTTTCACCTGCAAGTTATTTATGTTAGAAATAGGCTTGTCTAAGGAACTACAATAATAACGAGGACTATATGACACAGATAACAGATTCATCTGGCCATATTATTCGCAAGGGTCCCTACCCTGAATTAACCATAACAGCAGTGCTTATTGGCTACCTCTTAGGTGCGCTAATCGCTGTTAGCATTGGCTACGCGGCCCTCATTCTGGGATTCTCAATCGAAGGCTCTGAACTGGCAGCCATTCTTGGTTTTGGTATCCTGCGCGGCATCCTAAATCGAAGCAGTATCGTAGAGAACAATATCGTTCAAACGGTCGCTAGTGCTGTGAATGGTGCATCATCGGGAATGATGTTCTCAGTTCCGGCCATATTCATACTAGGCTATGATCAAACACACTTTGACCCGACTCTGATGGTGTTTGGCTGTATCGCCGGTGCGTTTCTCGGCATTGCGTTTATCATACCTCTGAGAAAACAGATGATTGACTACGAACGCCTGACCTATCCAGGCGGTGTTGCGGTGGCAACCATTCTGAAGTCTCCCGGCGCCGGTATCCGCAAGGCGGCTCTGTTACTTTCAGCAGCCATCGTATCTGCCATGGTGCATTTTGCCTACAAACATTATGGTTTCTCTAACTGGGAAATGGGAGCAGCCTTCAACTTCCCGGAATATCTCAACGTTACCTGGTACATTTCATTACTCACCGTGGGGGTCGCCTTTATTGCCGGTAAGGGTGGATTTGCCTTTATTATCGGTGGCTATGTTTGTTACTTCTTTATTGCACCATTGCTGGCTAGTAACGATCTACTTCCAGTCTCTGAATTAGGTGAGTTTATTACCAACCCTGACACATTACGTGTGACACTATACCGACCGGTGGGAATTGGGATGCTCATTGGTGGTGCCTTGATGGGCATCATTCTCGCCTTCCCGTTGATTAAAGGTGCTGTGCGCAGTATGCAGAATGCGGCAAAGGTTAAGTCCGCCATTTCCTCAGATGAAATGCCCATTAAATTGCTCTACGTCGCGATCGCTGGCTCAGCGGTTGTATTGGCTGTCATCGCTGTTTTATCCACTCAAGAAATGGGACTTATGCGCGGCCTGTTTATGGCTGTCATTGGTACCCTGTGGATCTGGATTGCCGGGGTTATCCTGTCGGAATGTATCGGCCGTACCAACTGGTCACCCCTTTCTGGTATGACATTAATTGCGATTACCATATTAATTATCATCAGCAGTGGACTCGGAGATACCGCCTCAGTCATTGCTTCGGTAGTTGTTGGTGCTGCGGCTTGTGTTGCCATGTCACAAGCAACCGATTTGATGCTCGATCTTAAAACCGGTTATCTGGTTGGTGCTACACCGAAGATGCAAATGAGTGGGCAGTTTCTGGGTGCCTGGTTAGGTCCAATCCTAATCATGATGCTGATAATCTTACTGCACGAGGCATATGGTCTGGGCAGTAATGAACTACCCGCGCCACAAGGTCAGGCACTTGCAAGCATGATCACAGGTATTCAGGGTGGTGAAATACCACTGGAGAAATATCTTGCAGGTGCTGGCATGGGAGCCTTGTTATCGGCTATGTCTGGTGGACTTGGTATTACAGTAGGACTGGGCTTCTACCTGCCCTTCAATATTGTACTGACCTATTCATTGGGTACCTTTATTAGAATTGCTGTAGACCGCAAGATGGGCAAGCGATTCAGCGAAGAGACAGGTATTCCGGTCGCTGCCGGTTTTATTGTCGGGGAAGCGTTGGTCGGAGTCGGTTTTGCAATATATTATGTGGCACAGGCCTAGGAGGAGTCAGTTATGAATCAGAAATTAATTGGACAACTCATGGTCGCTGCTGCATTTCTAGTTGCGGCGTTTATTACCTCATTAGATAAGAATTTAGTGAATTGGCAAATCTATGTGCCCGCCATGGTCATAGGTGTATTGGGGATATTTATCATTCGCCATGCTGACCGTAAAGAGGCGCAATCTGAGGGGGTTTTGACGACAAATCTAACCAATATAGAGCAGAGTCTGGCACGCATTGTTGATAGTTTGATTGCTTTGAACAACAACAAAGAGACCATACCCACCTATGAGATGCGCTTTGAGATTGATAAGCTGTTCCGCGATGATTTAACCCTATTTGCTGATGCAAGAAAAAGTCTGGGGCATCGTTATGGCCTGCAGCCCTATGCTGAAGTTATGAGTGCCTTTGCAGCCGGCGAGCGATACATCAACCGTATCTGGTCGGCTTCAGCTGATGGTTATGTGGAAGAGGTTAATCAGTATCTAACCAAGGCACAAAACATGTTCATTGAGGCCAATGATAAACTGGTCTCAGTCACTCAGAAAAAATAGCTTAGTTTGCTTCGGCCGGAGTTTTTCTGGCCGGAGTTACATCAAAGCACGTCGAGGGCTCACCATTCCATTTGACGGAGTATACGGTTTGCTCTGAATCTATCTCTACCACTCTGGAGCAAACACTTAGCTCATTACTGCCCGGGATCAGTGTCGACACCCCTATCCCAGCATTACGACCGATTGCGCCACCGACAGATATACCAATATTTACACCAGAGTCTTGCGACTCATCATTCCAGATCAGAAAAATACGTTCACCCACCGTCTGCTCTCGAGTCGGAGGGCCCCAGGCATCAAGAATTTGCTGTAATGAGGCGGTCTGCCAGGGTTGCATACGTTCATCCATTTTCACGGCAGAGACACAACCACTGAGTGCCATGATAAATAATGCCGTTAGGATGAGCCGCTGCATTTAAGCCTCACGTTTTCGGGTGAACACCCAATCATTTTCTGAGGACAGATCGGGAGCAAACTGGTAATCCTCATAATTGAATCCCTTCAGATCCTCTGCCGTCTGGGCATTAGTATCAATAGCATAGCGAGCCATCAATCCGCGTGCTTTTTTGGCGTAGAAATTAATGTGCTTGTACTGGCCATTTTTCCAATCTTTGAATGTTGGCGTGATTACCCGGTTTGGCAATGATTCTAATTTAATCGCAGTAAAGTATTCTTTGGAAGCCAAGTTAATCAAGACCGGTTCCTCATGCTCAGCCAACTCGGTTGCAATCGCTTCTTGTAATTGGGTTCCCCAAAACTCATACAGGTTCTTACCCGCACGTGTGGCTAACTTGGTACCCATTTCGAGTCGATAAGGCTGCATTAAATCAAGTGGTTTCAAGATGCCGTATAAACCCGACAAAATGCGCACATGCTGCTGAGCATAGTCCAAGCCATCCTGCTGCAGCGTTTTGGCATCAAGCCCCTGATAGACATCACCGGTAAAAGACAACATAGCCTGTTTAGCGTTATCGGTGTTAAACGGTAGTTGCCAGCTACCAAATCTGGCAACGTTCAGGCTTGCCAGCTTATCGCTAACTTTCATTAGAGAGGCGAGCTTTGCCGGACTATAGCCCTTGAGTTTATTCACTAGTTTCTGTGACTTATCAAGGTACTCTGGTTGAGTAAACTTGTCTGTCCCAGCTGGCGTGTCAAAATCGAGCGACTTGGCTGGGGATAAAACGAACAACATGAAAACGTTACTCCTAAATACTGTTGACTAAATCAGTCACGAAAATTATTAAATTGTAGTGGGATATCAATGTCAGATTCTCTGAGCAGTGCCATGACCTTCTGTAAGTCATCCCGCTTTTTACCTGTTACTCTTAACTTATCACCTTGGATCGCTGTTTGCACCTTGAGTTTACTGCCTTTTACCAATTTAACCATCTGCTTGGCAGTCAATGACTCAATCCCCTGTCTGACAGTGAGCCAACTTAGAACATTCTTACCCAATTTCTCAGGGTCTTTTCGCTCTAAACAGCGGATATCAATTTTGCGTTTGACCATTTCTATCTGTAGTAATTCATACAATTGCTCTAGCTGATAATCAATTTCTGCAAAAATCTTGATGGTATTTTCTTGCTGCTCAAAACCAGCATCGACCCCTCTGAAGTCAAAACGCTTGGTTAGCTCGCGATTAGCGTTGGCGACAGAGTTACTTAATTCATGGTTATCGACTTCTGAAACGATATCAAATGATGGCATAATCATTGTTCCTTTACGTTTTTTGCGTATTTTATGAAAACTTTGCTTCAACAGGTAGCAAATTTAAAGAGTTGTTCGTTGTTTATGATTTACAGACGTCTAGATGTCTGTTAAATTAAATGAACCTACCTTTTGATTTAACAATTATACATGAGCTTATATCGTGCTTCCGACAGTAGAGATAACTGTGGATTTGGCCTGATAAGCCATCTTGATGGTGAACAAAGTCACCAATTAATAGAGACTGCTTTACAGGCCCTGACCCGAATGACCCACCGTGGTGCTATCCATGCCGATGGCAAAACGGCGGATGGCTGTGGTATTTCTATTCAACTCAATGACTCCTTTTTCAAACCTATCGCCGATGAAATGGGTTTAGGATTTAACGCAGTGTTTGGCGTCGGCCAGATCTTCCTCAGCCGAGATGAGGAAACTGCGAAAATGCAACGCCAGACAGTTGAGAACGCTATTAAACGCGAGACAATGGCAGTTTTAGGCTGGCGTGAGGTGCCAATTGATACCTCAGTCTGTGGTGAAAGTGCCAAAGCTAGCTTACCACGAATCGAACAGGTATTTATCAAGGCGCCCAGTGGCTGGCAGAAATTTGATGTTGAGAGACGTCTTTTCGTGGCGCGTAAACGTGCCAGTATGCTGATTGATGACAAAGACTTTTATATCGTCTCTATGTCCAATCTGATGATTGTTTATAAAGGGCTGGTAATGCCTGAGCAGTTGTCGAATTTTTATTTAGACTTGCAATCACCCGAGCAACGATCCGCGATCGTTATTTTCCACCAGCGCTTCTCAACCAACACCACACCTGCCTGGCGCTCATGTCAGCCGTTCCGCTTTCTGGCCCATAACGGCGAAATTAATACCATTTCAGGGAATCGCAGTTGGGCAGAGGCCCGCAGAAAGCGACTCTTTAGTCCATTGATACCGGATCTTGCACATCTTGGTCCACTGGTAAATATGGAAGGTTCCGATAGTTCATCTTTAGACAACATGGTGGAGATTATGTTGGCTGCCGGGATGGACATCTTTCAGGCACTGCGACTGGTTGTTCCTCCGGCATGGAAAAACCGGACTGGCATGGATAACGATCTCAAAGCCTTTTACGAGTTTAATGCGCTACATATGGAGCCGTGGGATGGTCCGGCGGGAATCGTACTGAGTAACGGTACTCAAGTCGCCTGTACACTGGATAGGAATGGCCTGCGTCCGGCACGCTATGTAATCACCTCCGATAGAATACTGACCATCGCATCCGAGGTGGGTGTTTGGGATTATGACGAGTCAGAAGTGGTTGAAAAAGATCGTGTTGGTCCTGGCGAAATGCTTGCGGCTGATCTCACAACAGGACAGATCTGGCGTAGCCACAAGATTGATGATCAGCTCAAAACACAGCACCCATATGCAGAATGGTTACGCGAAAATACCATTCATTTGAAGACGTCACAGCGGATTGAAGAGCAAGCGGCACAGCACTACATTGATGAGAGCTTGAGCCAGCTACCCACCTATCAAAAGCTGTTTAATGTGTCACAGGATGAAATTGATCAGATGATCAAGGTGATGGCGGAGTCTGGTGCTGAACCAACTATGTCGATGGGTGACGACGTTCCAGTAGCGGTACTATCACAACAACCTCGCAACTTATTTGACTACTTCAGACAACAGTTTGCTCAGGTGACCAACCCACCCATTGATCCGATCCGTGAAAAATCAGTGATGTCACTCGAGTCCTACTTTGGCCGTGGATTTAATATTTTTCAGCAGACCGATAGCTCAGCCTATCGTGCCATTATTTCCTCTCCAATACTGAACTACGGCAAATTGATCCAGCTGAAATCGCTCGATCCCGATAATTTCCCGTTCGAGAGTGTGTCTCTGAACTATCATAAGGATGAGGGACTAGAGGCTGCCCTCGATCGTGTCTGTGAGGATGCTATGACTAAGGTCAGTCAGGGCTGTGTGATCCTGCAACTGACCGATCGCGACATTAAGCCCGACCATATTCCTATGCACCCGGCCTTAATTATGGGTATGTTGCATACTCGTATGGTCGATGCCGGCCTGCGTCTGGATGTAAACATCATCGTCGAGACAGGATATTGCCGTGATCCACACCACTTTGCAGTACTGATTGGCCTCGGCGCCACAGCAATATATCCATACCTAACCTATCAGATGATCACGCAATTGCATCTTAATGACTTATTGGATGAAGAGCTGTTCACAGCCCGTCAGAAGGTGATCGGAGCACTCGAGAAAGGGCTACTTAAGATTCTGTCAAAGATGGGTATCTCTACCATAGCCAGTTACCGTGGTTCGCGACTATTTGAGATTCTTGGCTTTGATCAGGCCATCATGGATAAGTGTTTCCCGCAGAAGCGCTCTGCCATCAGCGGCGTATCATTTAATGACTTACATAAGCAGCAAATGACACTGGCCGGACTCGCCTGGAACAGGCTGCTTGCCCTGCCCCGCCGTGGTACATTTAAGTATGTTCATGGCGGTGAGTACCACAGCTACAATCCTGATGTGGTGCAACAACTGCAGGCCGCGCTTGAGTCTAATAATTATGATGATTATTTAACGTTCGCCAAAACCGTTAACGAACGTCCTGTGGCAACCATTCGTGATTTGCTGGGATTGAAATGTGCAGATGCGCCCATCTCAGAGCAAACAATCGAACCGATTGAGGCCATTACCAAACGGTTTGACACCGCAGCCATGTCCATTGGTGCTCTGAGTGCTGAGGCCCATGAGGCTCTGGCAATCGCCATGAATCGTATTGGTGGTCGTTCAAACTCTGGTGAGGGCGGTGAAGATCCGCGTCGATTCGGTACTGAGCGCAATTCTAAAATCAAGCAGGTGGCTTCGGGCCGATTTGGTGTCACAGCGCACTACTTGGTGAATGCTGAAGTGCTACAAATCAAGGTCGCTCAGGGAGCAAAACCTGGTGAAGGCGGGCAATTACCCGGCCATAAGGTATCGGTTGAAATTGCCAAGTTACGTCACTCTAAACCCGGCGTAACCCTAATCTCACCGCCACCACACCATGACATTTATTCGATTGAGGATTTAGCACAGCTCATTTTCGATCTGAAACAGGTTAATCCGACAGCGATGGTCTCAGTGAAGCTGGTATCAGGTCCCGGAGTAGGAACCATAGCAGCCGGTGTAGCAAAAGCCTACGCTGATATGATCACGATAGCGGGTCATGATGGCGGTACCGGTGCCAGTCCGACCACCTCTGTGAAATACGCCGGTAATCCATGGGAAATTGGTCTGGCCGAGGCGCATCAGGCACTGATAGAAAATAATCTCAGAGATCGGGTTTGCCTACAGGTTGATGGTGGCCTAAAAACTGGACTGGACGTTATCAAGGGTGCGATTCTTGGTGCCGACAGTTTTGGTTTTGGTACCGGTCCGATGGTGGCATTAGGCTGTAAATACCTGAGAATTTGCCATCTGAATAACTGTGCAACAGGTGTTGCAACCCAGAATCAACAACTGCGCGATCAACACTTCCGTGGCTTACCAGATAAGGTGATTAGCTATTTCACCTTTATCGCTCGCGAGGTTCGTTATTGGTTGGCCCAGTTAGGGTTTGAAAAGCTCGATGATATTATCGGTCGCACCGATTTACTGGTACAGCTCGATGGTCTCACAGATGCCCACAAACGCCTCGATCTAACCTCGATTCTTGATTCAGCCAAACGACCTGATGAGGCGATGGCGCATTACAGAGGGGTTAAAAATGTTCCCTATGATCAGGGAGAGTTGAACAACTACTTACTCAATAGCCTGAAGAAACAGCACGACGTTGAGCATGTCGCGTTGCAGGCCAGTGTGCGTAATGCCGATCGGTCGGTCGGTGCTTCCATATCAGGTTATTTGGCCAGTTTGCCACAAGGATCGGAGCAAATAGTTGATCTATCACTCAAGGGTGTAGCCGGTCAGAGTCTGGGTGTTTGGAATCACAGCGGATTAAATATCTACCTCGAGGGAGATGCTAACGACTATGTCGGTAAAGGCATGTCAGGAGGAACTATTGCTATCTATCCACAAGAAGAAATTCGCTATGTCGCCAGTCGCGGTGCCATTATCGGCAATACTTGTTTGTATGGCGCGACAGGCGGTAAATTGTTTGCAGCTGGCCAGGCCGGTGAGCGGTTTGCAGTCAGAAACTCAGGTGTGACCGCGGTCGTTGAAGGTATCGGTGACCATGGTTGTGAGTACATGACCGGCGGTATGGTTGTTGTGCTGGGGCCAGTGGGTGAGAACTTTGGTGCGGGCATGAGTTCTGGTCAGGCCATCATTCTCGATTTACAGGAAGATCTAGCCGATCGTCTCAATGAAGATGTCGAGATGCATGAGTTGTATGACGATCCGGATGAGTCACTGGTTGAGCAGCTTGAAAACTTAATTGCTGAACATGTGGCAATCACCAAGAGTCCATGGGCCAGTAAAATCATGCAGAACTTAGCCAACTACTACCACAACTTCAGAGTCATTCGTCCGAGACAGGCCACACAACCAATATTGCGATCGGTAGCAGAAGTCGGTAAAGGAGAGCGCAAACGTGTCTGAATCTAATCCTCTCGCCTTTTTAGAGCATGGCCGCACGTTACCTGAAAAACGTGAGGCCGAGCAACGAACAGCTGATTTTACCGATATTTATCATGCGGCTGATGATAATTCATTATCTGAGCAAGCGAGTCGGTGCTTGGATTGTGGTAATCCATACTGTCAGTGGCAGTGTCCTCTGCATAATCACATCCCGAACTGGCTTGAACTGGTTCAGGCCGGTAAGTTCAAACAAGCAGCTCGAACCATGGTTGCTACCAACCCACTGCCGGAAATATGTGGTCGCGTGTGTCCACAGGACCGTCTCTGTGAAATGGCCTGTACTCTCAATACCGGTTTTGGTGCCGTCACTATTGGTAATATTGAAAAACAAATTTCTGATATGGCGATTGAGAATGATTGGTACGACACGCCTATTGCAATCAACCAAACAGATTATAAAGTTGCGGTGATCGGAGCAGGTCCCGCTGGTATCGGTTGTGCAGATTATTTAAGTCGCCACGGAGCCGCGGTGACTGTGTTTGAGAAATATCCTCAGATCGGTGGACTACTTACCTTTGGTATTCCCGGTTTCAAACTGGAAAAAGAGGTTGTGTTTAAGCGGCAGAAAGTGCTCGAATCTCAAGGCATTGAGTTTCGCACCAGCACTGAAGTTGGTAAAGATATCAGCTTCGATGAGTTACATGATAATTACGATGCAATTTTCCTTGGTATCGGTGCCTATCGTGCCGTCGATGGCGGCCTGATGGATACCAGCAACCCTAATATCATTCCAGCTTTGGACTATCTGATTGGTGTGACCAATGAAAATCTTCAACTGGGCATGCCTGAAGCGACTTTCCACGACTTGAAAGGCAAGCATGTGATGGTATTTGGTGGTGGTGATACTGCAATGGACTGTGTGCGAACAGCCACTCGCCAGGGGGCAGCGTCGGTCAAGTGTGTGTATCGTCGTACCGAAGCTGAAATGCCCGGCTCACGAAAAGAAGTGAAGAGTGCTAAAGAGGAAGGCGTCGAATTTGTGTTTCAGGTTCAGCCATTGGCTATCAATAAGGATGGCGAACAACTGGCCATTGATATAGAGCGTCGTGATACCTCAGAGCAGGAAACACTCTCTGCAGATGTTGCTATTATTGCGTTTGGCTTTCGTCCGAACCCACCCGAATGGTTGACAGCTACCGGGGTGGAGCTTGAGGCAGACCAACGTATTAAGACCGTCGCGAGCAAACTCAATCCGGAATGGCAACAAGGCACCAACTTGGCAAAAATTTATGTTGGTGGTGATATGAGCCGAGGTGCAGATTTGGTTGTAACTGCCATTGCAGATGGTCGTAATGCCGCTCAACAAATATTAACTGACCTGGAGCAGGCTAAACTGGAAAGCTAGCAAAAATATGCTGTTTGCTAGTCTAATGTCAGGATATTTTTGCGGCCATCTCGCAGAGGATCATGCTCACAGTCTGATTCCAGCCGTTGCTTGATCCAGTCCATGAATGCCCAAATCTTTGGATTATCCTGATTTCCCTCCGGACAGGCAAAATCGTAGGATCGGTTAGTTTTCAGCGGTATATCAAAAGGTCTCACCAGACGACCAGTGTCTAGCTCACGCTGCCCCAGGATAGACTGCACGATTGCGACTCCTTGGCAATGAATAGCCGCCTGCATCACCATGACTGTGTGGCTGTAGGTAGCCCCGTTATTGAGATTAATATCTTTGATGCCCACCATGTCTAGCCAGCGAAGCCAATCTCGGTGCGTTTCCTCGTGCAGTATTTTATGAAAACGCAGATCATCAGGCGTATTCAGCGGGTGCTCGCCACTCATTAGCTCAGGTGAGCAAACCGGGATCAAATACTCATTGAGTAGGCGTCTTGAATAAACGCCTTTCTTATAAGGCCCAATACTAAAATAGATGGCTGCATCGACATCCTCACCAAAGAAATCAATTTCACTTTCATCTGCCTGAGCAGAAATACTCAACTCGATTTCAGGATATAGGTTTTTAAAATCCGTTACCCGGGGTATTAGCCATTCAATCGCAAAGGTCGGCGGCGCACTAATGGATAACTTCCCGGAGGCACCCATGGTATACAACCCTTCAGTGGCCGTTTGCAATTGTTCAAACAGGCTATTTATCTTTGGCCAGTAGCGCTCGCCTTCATTGGTCAGTGACAACTGACGATTCTCGCGATGGAATAACTTGATATCCAGATATTCTTCCAGATGCTTTATCTGATGGCTGATAGCTGCCTGTGTGACGAATAATTCTTCTGATGCTTTAGTAAAGCTCAAGTGACGAGCGGCCGCCTCAAAGGCACGTAAACTATTCAGTGGTGGTAATTTTCTATTGGGCATAATACAAAAGCATCATAAGTTATTGTTTTAAATGCAATATTTAATCATTAGTTTTTCTAATGCGAGATATTATAAATGATCGTTTGAAACAGTGATAGCAAATCCTTATATTTGCCACCGTTCCTGGTGAGGAACTTAATCAATGTTTAATCAATGTTTTATATATCGTAGTGACTAGCGCATGAGTCCTTCGATACTCAGGAAGGAGCAGGTTATGAAAAAGTTATTTGTAATTGCAATGATGATTGCTGTCATAACAGCAACTCAGTCAACATTGGCAGCGAAAGCTGACAAGATTGAATTAAGCCCAATGGTGCTAATTGAACTGCAGGCCAGCATGAGAGCAGATTTACTTCTGGCTGAACGTTACATGACTCTGGAAATCAGAGACGAGCTCAAGCAGCAATCACATCTCGTCATTGATGAGAGCCTGTTGCAAGAGACTACCATCATATTTGAGGGCTTTTTTGACCTAACAGATAACTGGTCACTCGCTGCTCAAGAATGAGAGTTTTTTATTTGGCAGAAGACATGAGCTTCAACCCTATCGATTAGTGTTTGACTGTTACCCCCTCTTAGAGTCAGACAATAAAACTAATCAGTTCAGGGACCCATTTGGGTCCCTTTTTTTGTCTCTTAATTATGTCCTATGTATTCACATGACTCTAAGCAAAACCAGATAATTCAGGATATTTACCCCATTCTGGCGAAAATTAACTATATTCATAAAAAAATAATTAATATCCAAACTTTTTTCTGTGTCCATGCGACATATCTGTATAGAAACTACAGGATTACATGATTTATGTTATTTGATTCCGACGAACGACTCATAGCGAAAGCACTTGATGGCCATGAAACAGCCTGGGTCAAGCTGGTTAAACGCTACGAGAAACGCATCTACAACCACTGCTTGAGAATGACCGGTGCCACTGATGAGGCGATGGACATAGTTCAGGAGGTATTTATTTCGGTATTTAGAAATTTACCCAACTACCGTGGTGATGGTGTTTTTCCTGCCTGGATATTCCGTATTGCCAGCAATCGCTGCACAGACTTTTTGCGACGTCGGAATAATAATCCTCTAGCGAATAGCAATGAAGATGAAACAGATAGCCTGCAATCAAGCCAGATTGCTGAGGAAGATTTGCACCGCAGTCAATCAAATCGCTCAATCATAAAATTGCTGGCTTGTTTGTCGATTGAGCAAAGACAGGTTGTCGAACTGAAACTATTCCAGAACATGACCTTCGACGACATAGAACATTACACAGGTCTTTCAGCAAATACTGCAAAGACACGTTTTTATACCGCTTTAAAGAAAATGAAAGAGAACCCGGAGATAGCACATGCAATTTGAAGATATGGTCGCCCTATTACCCGATTATCTGGATGGAAAATTATCACCCAGGCTTAGCCAGATGATAGATGAACAACTCAAAACCAATATTGAGCTGCAAGATGCACTTGCGACGTTGAACACTCTCAACCGAGGTAAGCAATCATGGCTCGAAGAGCCTGTGCCCGAGTGGCATCGCACTGGTTATCTGGCTAGACGACAGAAGAGCAATCAGGGTTGGTTACCGTGGTTTTCTATGGCCACCTCGTTCGCTGCAGTTCTACTGGTGCTGTTTCGTATTGAAATTGTCACCTCCAACGAAGGTGTGCATATTGGCTTTGGTGAACCTACCACCAAGGTGGCTATGCAGGAGCTAAATGAACAGCAGATGGAAGATTGGCGTAATGAGCTACAAGCATATGTAGGGCATCGACTGTTGGAATATGAAAATGAGCAATTACGGCGTGATCAAAAGTTGGTAGCAACCATGCTTGAGCTCAATACAGAGCATCGACGTCAGGATCTCACACAACTGACCTCTTATCTTGCAGAGCAGCGTGATAGGGATATTCAGATTACCCAAAGCCAATATCAGACACTGTTCGAGAATCAAGAAGAAGATCGACTACAAGTGAAGCAACTTTATGCTTCCTTGGACAAAGAAACTTACTAGCGGAGCACAATCATGAAACATATATTTAAACAGACATTAGTCATTATCATAGCAGCGGTATTAACAACCACTGCCATCAGTGCCAAGACCGTCGATACGCGCCCGCAAGAGAAAGATATGCGTATCATGCGAGGCATTCTTGCATCCTCTCTAAAGGAGGCGAAGGACGAATTCCCTGGCAGCCCTGACATAAAAACGACCTACTTGGCAGATCAGGGTTATCTCTTCACAGTCCGTCTGAACGGCTTGGGTAGCTTTGGTATCCCTGGCGTTGCGGCTTGGGACGGCGGTCGACTGGAACTGGATATTCCAGAGATCATTGAGGAGGCTTTTGCGGCGATTGAATATGGCGACGAATTAGCACCTCTCGCTGAAGTGGAAGCGGTCACTGAAATGTCAGAGTTTGCTGAAGAGTTGATGGCTTCGGAAATGTCTGAGAAGAATCGCGAATACCAAGACCAACTGCGTCAACTCAGAGATCAGCAACGCGAATTACGCCGAAATATTTATGAGAAGAGTCGCGATGTCCGTCGTGCGAAAGAGGAGAAAGAGCGTCGCGAGGCAGAGCAAGTCCTAGCGCAAACTAAGAAAGAGTTAGAAGAGGCAAAGCAATCGTATGATAAGAAACTGAAGGCCTATCGCGCAGAGCGTCAGAGCAAACAAATCAACCGCTCAAATAGTGCCATTAATGCCATTCTTCAGACACTTTGTGACTACGGTCAAACCATGCGCTCACTGGCTAAGGATGAGAAGTTTAACCTTCTGGTACGCGGTGCTGTGACTGCAGAGGGTGAAAGTGCTGATCAAATGTTCATATTCACTCAACGCGATATCATGCAGTGTAAAAATGTAGAAACATTGCGCAACAAAGCACTGTACTACACAATCTAGGTAGTTACAGAAGCGAAATCAAAGGGTCACACATTGTGGCCCTTTTTATTTTTCTCTCTACCTACAGGGTAATGATACTTTGTGGTTCGTCATCCTGCTCAGTGGGACTCGGAAATACCGCCTGATAGCTTACATACTGACTGATGATAATGACAGGGAGTATGATCAAAAGACCCAGAGCTAGTGGAATGAAGGCCAATACGGTTAATGGCAGCATAATTAGAAAATATAAGACAAAAGGCAGCAAATTACGGTTAAAGGCTTTCAGACTGAGCGTCATCGCTTTCAAGGGAGGGACCTCGTGGAATGCGACCAGTGCGGGAGAAAACCATGACGCCATGATCAATGGGATGGTCATGATAATGGCCACGAGAGCCGCATTGAGTATGGTACTCATCAGCGCCGGATCGTCAGTCAGGAGCTTGGCCATCTGCTCTTGAGTCTGTGCAGCGCTAAAAACACGCGCTTGCTCGTCAGTCAGATTCATCTGCAAAAACAAACTCGTTATGAGATAAATAACAATATTCCACAGGAAGAAAAATAAACCTAGCCGAATAAGGAGACGTCCTTTTTGCTTGAAACCATGGAACAGAAAATCGATCTGAAGCATCTCACCTTTTTGAATCGCTCGACAGCCAATATAAAAACCCACAGTAAAGCCCGGTGCTAATACTGTTGGCAAGAGTTCTAGAAAGGGCACCATCGTCAAGCCTAGGTTTATACCGACAAATAGCAGCAGCATAACAATCCAGATACCTGCACCTTTACCAAATAGTGAGAAACTTCGGCTTATCCATGATAACCCTTGAGTGATGGCAAGCTTATTTGGCGTCGGTAGATTCATGCTGATTATGCGAGTTATTAAGAAGACGCCAGAATAGGTTAATCACTATAAAATGGCAAGCTTCATACACTAGCTATTGCCTGAAACAGAGGCTCTAGTTGTCGGTTATCATAGCCGCGCAGACCCTGTAATCCGCCGGTATGAATGAATAGAATTTTAGCTTGTGCATCATAGCGTCCCGCGTTGATGTGTGAACGCATCGCATAAAGTGCCTTTGCTGTGTAGACGGGTTCGAGTGGTAAACCGGTATGTTGATAAATATCAGCCATAAATTGCGCGAGATCCGGGGTTATTTTTGCAAAGCCGCCAAATGTGAACTCGCTGAGAAGCGTCACCCTATTTCTGTATCCTCCGGCCAGTTGCTCAATAGTCTGCATTTGACTCTGCATTGCATCGACCGCCAGTACACCATAAAAGTGTGTTTTGGGATCAGACCAGTGTGCCACCAATCCGGCCAGTGTCGTCGCTGTGCCAACACCGAGATACACGGCGTCATAATCATGATTTAGTTCAGCAGCCAGTTCGGACAATCCGTCTATTGCCAGCGGCCCTCTACCACCCTCAGGAATGAAGTAATAATCACTAAATTCAGCGAATGTCTCAGGCGCAGCAACTGATGAATTCTCATAATAGCGCCTTAGATGACGATACTCAGCCCGGCTAATAAAGCGCAATTCGATACCCCAGTTTTGCAGATCAATGAGCATGTTTGAGAGTGTGTCAGGTTGCTCACCTCGCACAAGGGCAACCATGGGTATATGAAGTGTATGGCATAACCAGCCACAGGCATGGAGGTGGTTAGACCAGGGGCCACCCATAGTCAATAAACCACGCATCTGCTGCGATTGTAGATTGCAGAGATAACCGACGAGTTTTCTTAGTTTGTTACCTGATAGAGTCCGGTGAATGAGATCATCGCGTTTGATATCGATATGAGGGGATTTTGGGTCAAACTCACGGAATGTGAATCTTTCAAGAGGACTGGGAATGTTTAGCGTTAATGAGGAACTAGTCCTCATCCAGTGCATTCCTAATGGCACGACATAGCTTGAGATCGCCATAAGGCTTGGAGACGACGTTATCGATGAGTTTTTGATCGATATCAGCTTGCTCGTAACCAACCTGATAACCACTGGTTAGTAACACTTTCATCTTCGGCGCTACTTTTGATGCCTCTCGAACCAACTGGTAGCCAGTCATACCAGGCATAATTACGTCAGTAAATAATAGGTCGTATTCGTGATCGCGCAGAAGATCAAGGGCTTCCTGGCCACTTGCAGCTTTGGTGATATGGTAGCCTGCGGTTTCTAGAATCTCTCCGGCCATTTCAAGAAGTATTTCCTCATCGTCAACGATTAAAATAGCTTCTTCACCACTAAATTGCATGTTTTGGTTCCTAAAACTGGCGATTTATTATCATTGTTTGTTTTGCTTCTAGTTAATCATTATACATGGCTTAAAGGATTCAGCAAAACGGCATTTTTACACATGATTTCAATAATTTCAGCGATCGATCGAATGGCATTTGGTTATGTGATGGTCTGTTCTTGAAAAAGTGAGAATTTTTATTATAACTAAAGGTATACCTAGCATAATAAAGCGTCATTTGAAGAGGATAATAATGGCTAACATACTGATTGTGGATGACTCAGTATCGATTCGTAAAATGGTAAAGTTTGCACTGGAAACCGCTGAGCATAACGTCGTCGAAGCCATCGATGGTAAGACCGGGCTGGCAGAGGCGCAACAAGAGCAGTACGATATCGTTGTCACTGACGTCAACATGCCAAATATGGATGGCATTGAGTTGACTAGGAATCTTCGAACCTTACCGAATTACAAATATACACCGATCATCATGCTAACCACTGAAGCCATGGAAGAAAAAAAGGCTGAAGGGAAAGCTGCCGGCGTGACTGGCTGGATATTAAAGCCATTTCAACCGAATAAGTTAATCGCGGTCGTCAACAAAGTCGCCTGAGAGCGACTCAGCTCAATAGCTCGAGTCCAAAGGTGGCATCGCAGCCAGCTTTTTCGGATTTGTCTGCCTCATCTGCATCAACGATGGCAGGAATATCAAAGTAAATACTGTGCTCACTGCCATACCACCAACGATAACAGCTGCGATACCACGATATAGCTCTGCACCAGCGCCGGGCACGAGTAATAACGGCAGCAT
>CAXRAF010000068.1:0-15796 GCA_964228485.1 Alteromonadales bacterium
GCAACAACACGACGGTTAGCTTGACGACCTTCAGCAGTATCATCACTCGCTATGAGTTGTGTTTCGCCATAGCCGATCGATGAGATGCGACTGGGATCAATTTCAAATCGCTCAGATAATGCCGCTGCAACACTGGCTGCACGACGCTCTGATAAAGCCTGATTGTATTCTGCACGACCTGTTGAATCCGTGTGTCCCTCAATCACTACATTAGCACCTGGGTACTGTTTCATGAATTCAGCGACTCGCGCCAATTCTGAATCAAATTGCGAGTCGATGACATCACTGCTTGTGGCAAATGTGATTGCAAGATTAACTGAAACCTCTCTCTCTAATTCCTTCTGACAACCAGACTCATCAATAAGAGCGCCTGCAGGTGTTCCTGGACATTGATCATCAGGGTCCATCACACCATCACCATCAGTATCGACTGGTGCTGCCTCTACAATCATACAACCGCGCTCATCGACTTCCTTACCTACAGGTGTTTTAGGACAGGCATCAACATTATCCATCACGCCATCCATGTCACTGTCTTTAGGTGCTGCTTTGGCGGGTTTTGATTCACCGAATCGGTAACCGAGGAAGGCAAATATTGAGGTGTCTTCCATATCGCTGTGATAATTCGTTTCAATACGGAAGGTCATATTATCGCCCAAGTAGGCCTTAACACCGACACCTAAGACCAGATCTCTGGAATAACCAAACATGTCAGTCTCAGCAATACCAGCACTTAGATAGGGTGTAAATGAATCATCATCATACAAATGATATAAACTTCTGAGCGCCTTCCAAGTGACATCTACGGGTGTGTTTGGTGAACGTACGGTGTCTGGTTCAGCATAAATCAATTCAAGCGCCCAGTTGTCATCATAGTTATAACTGAAACTGAGAGCCGCTGAGTCACCCTCGTCGAGCATTGGACTATTGAAGTCAATCGTTCCATATCCGAGGGCTACTTCGAAGCCATCTCGACTTTTTTTATCCGCTGCAACTGCAAACGAACCGAATGCCAAAAGCACTATTAAGAGAATACGAGTTTTCATATTTTTTTCCTCTAATGATAATGATCACAAAAAGACAACGCACTGATTGTACATATGTTGAGTACTTGAAACCTCTTCATACCACTTCAGTTTGTTATTGTTAATGCTGCCAAGTGAATGATTACTCGGCAAAATAGTACCACATAGATTCAAGATGCACTATTAGCGTGGCGTAATAGTTAATTTTCTTCTTTCAACTCTAACGCCAGGTCATACATATGTTTCTTCTTTTGACCGGTAATCTGTGCCGCAGCGGCCGCTGCTTGTGACGGTCCCAAATACTGTAATAACACCAGCAAAATCTCACGTCCGCTGTCAGAATCATAGGCTTTCTGTTTGTCTGCGCCTGAAACTACCAGAACAAACTCGCCTTTTTGTTGGTTCGATTGCTCTATCCAGCTACAGAGAGTAGCTAGATTATCTTGCTGAATTGTCTCAAATTTCTTTGTCAACTCACGACAAACCGTAACCAGGCGGTCACCACCAAAAACGTCTGACATGTCATTGAGTGTATGCTGGATACGATGACAGGATTCAAATATCACCATGGTTCTCGTTTCTGACTTCAAGCGCTCTAATTGCTTAATTCTTGCGCTGGATTTGGCCGGTAAAAAGCCTTCGAAGCTAAAACGATCTGTCGCAATACCTGAAACACTCAACGCTGTGATCAGCGCGCTCACTCCCGGTATCGGGATCACCCGGTAGTCATGATGCAACAGATAACTAATCAAGGGATATCCTGGATCACTAATCAATGGGGTTCCCGCATCAGACACTAAGGCAACCGATTCCCCCCGATCCAGATATGCTGTGATGGCTGATATCTGTTGCTGCTCATTGTGCTCATGGTAAGCGATGAGTGATTGCTTTATACCCAACAGATTAAGCAGCTTTTTGCTCGTTCGAGTATCCTCAGCAGCAACGATGGCAACCTCTTTGAGGGTATCAATTGCACGTTGAGTTATATCACTCAGATTTCCTATAGGTGTTGAAACGACGTATAAAACACCAACATTTGATGACATAATATCCCTTAATTAGTATTCAGCTCGAACCTGTTTAGTTGTAGCATAATAGTCATGTTTAGTTTTTATACATTCCCAAAGCCCCTGATGGCCCTTGCGATCTTGCTTGTGCTGTCAGGCTGTGGTGGTACGCAAACCAAAACTTCGACGATCGACTTCGAAATCAATGCTGCACAAGAATATCTGGAGCGAGCGCAAAAGGCAAAAGGCAGCGAACGGGATGACTGGTTGATGCGGGCTGTGGAAGCTTTGTTTGAAGCAAATCGTCCTGAAAAAGCACTCTCAATCTTACAACAGGTTAGTACCAGTGAACTGACATCGGTTCAGCGTGATTGGTATCAATCTCTCTCGGGACAGGGCTTATTTCAGGCCGACAAACTCGAACAATCGATTACCATGTTTCGGGCAGTGCGAGATATCAGTCAACTCAGCCTGGAACGGCAACTGACTTATCACAATGTTTACGCCAATACTCTGAGTAACTCTGGCCGTTATTTTGAAGCCGCTAAACAACGTATTTCGCAATTATCATTAATCACAGATGAACTCGAGCAGGAAGCTATCAAAGAACTGTTATGGCAAGAGTTACTCGCAATACCCAATCCTGCGATATATCAAACAACACTGAATAATCGTAAGACTGAGGGCTGGTTGGATCTGGCCATCATCGCAAAAACCTATGCCAACGATCCTGAGCAAATGATCCGTGCACTTGACGTTTGGACCAGCCGCTATAAATCAGAGATTCCTGCCAACCACATTCCACTGGATTTGAGTCAGGCTATGTCAGTTCAGGTGTACACGCCTAACCGTATCGGCGTCATGTTGCCGATGACAGGTAGCTTGGCTAACTCGGCCGAGCAAATACGGCGCGGTTTGATGGCTGCCTACTATTCTGATACGACCAATGTTGAACTGATATTCTTCGATACAGCTACCGCAAGTGTACTGCAACGATATCAAGAGGCTATCGACCTGGATTGTCAGTTTGTGATTGGTCCCCTAGCCCAGGATAAAGTCAATGAACTGGCAGCAAGTGAATATCTTCCCATCCCAATTTTAGCCATCAATCGGCTAGCGGACGACAACTTGATTGTGTCTGATAACTTTTATCAGTTTGGCTTACCGATTGAAGATGAAGTGAATCTTATTGCCAACCATGTGCTGCAAAAGGGTGAGCAACGTGGGTTACTATTACTCCCAGAAAATAGTACTGGCGACCGAGCACTCAGTGAATTTGAAAAGGTGTTCACGCTCAAAGATGCCGATCTGCAACAGGTTGTTCGCTATCAGCAGGATGGCGACTACTCCAAGCCCGTTCAACAGATGTTAGGCATTGACCAAAGTCTGCAGCGTCACCGCCGACTAGAGCAACTCACTGGCGTTGATATGGAGTTTCAGGCACGCCGGAGACAGGATATCGATTTTATTTTCTTCATCGCCAATCCAGCTACCGGAAGACGCATCAAGCCGTTCATTGATTTTTATTATGCCCATGACGTCAGCGTTTATACCTCATCGACTATCTTCCGTGGTGTTGAGGATGAGGTGTTAGATAATGATTTAAATAACATCCAATTCCCGATTTTGCCATATTTGGTACCTGATTC
Source organism: Alteromonadales bacterium (assembly GCA_964228485.1). Classification (GTDB taxonomy): domain Bacteria; phylum Pseudomonadota; class Gammaproteobacteria; order Enterobacterales; genus CAXRAF01. Next base: position 3,682 of record CAXRAF010000068.1, read on the forward strand.
GCCTGATAACGAATCACTCAAACGAGAGATAAGCCGCCATTGGGCTGACAGTAAAGAAGGATTATCTGCACGTCTGTTTGCTCTGGGCTACGATAGTTATCAAATCATTCCCGAACTAAGTAAATTGAAATACTTTCCTAACTATCAACATAGCGGCCTGTCAGGTGGCCTGTCCGTTAATGAACAAGGACATGTGCTTAGAAACCTGCAATGGGCTCAGTTTGTCCAAGGTAAAGTAGAAGTGACCAATGTGGAAGGACCCGACGTTGCACTCATCCAAGAAAATACGAGCTCTCAATAACGGCCGTCGCTCGGAACAACAAGCACTTAAATTTCTTGAGTCCAAGGGACTAATGCTGATCGCCAGTAATGTGAAATATAAATTTGGCGAACTCGATCTCATCATGTTGGAACAACAGTCGATTATCTTTGTCGAAGTAAAGTATCGCCGTCACGAAAGCTATGGTGGTGCGTTACATAGTTTGGGGCAACAACAAGCCATTCGATTGCAACGTTGTGCTAAGGCCTGGTTGCAAAAACATGATCCACAGTCAAAGCGAGCATGTCGGTTTGATCTGGTCGCGTTAAGTGGCAATTTTTCAGATACAGAATGTGTATGGATTAAGAATATTTTTCAATAGTTGGTATAATATTGCGAAGTAACCGTCAATTAGTGCCATGGAGATCACGATGGACATGCACGCCCGAATTAGAAATTTATTCACCGAGAGCATTCAAACAAAAATCGATGCTGCAGATGCGCTGCCAGATGATATTGCCAGAGCGGCTGATATGTTGGTCAATGCCCTAACGCAAGGTAAAAAAATCCTCTGCTGTGGCAATGGCGGTTCGGCTGGAGATGCCTTACATTTTGCTTCTGAAATGGTCAACCGCTTTGAACGTGAGCGACCCAGCCTGCCGGCAATTGCTCTGAATAGCGATGTTAATACCATGACCGCTATCGCTAATGATTACGGCTATGATGAAGTGTTCTCTAAGCAGGTAAAAGCCATCGGGCAACCGGGCGATATTCTGCTTGGCTTTTCTACCAGTGGAAACTCAAAGAATGTTATCGAAGCCATCAAGGCTGCATTAAATCGTGATATGTTAATCATCACACTAACCGGCAAGGATGGTGGTGAGATGGCGGGCCTGTTGAGTACTAACGATCTTGAAATTAGAGTGCCGTCACCATCGACTGCACGCATTCAAGAGGTGCATCTACTTATTATTCATACCCTATGTGACCTAATTGATAATCGCCTGTTTGGAAGTGAGAATGATTAAATTAAGACTCTTATTCATTTGTTTTATGTTGATAGGTGTCAATGGCTGTGCCGCATTGGTAGCCACAACTGCTGTGGTTGGAACAGACATGGCAACCGACCGGAGAACAACCGGTATTTACATCGAGGATCAAAACATCGAATTGAAGGCAAACTCAGCCCTGTCTGATGATCCTGAATTAGCAGATAAAGCAGATATCACGACCACCAGTTTTAACCGCATCGCCTTAATCACCGGGCAGGCACCCACCGCTGAGTTGAAAAGTCGTGCCAGCGCGATTGTCAGACAAGTCGAAAATGTGAAAACCGTTCATAATGAGATCAAGGTATTGGCACCAGATTCATTTTTCTCGAGTACCGGGGATGCCTGGATTACAACCAAGGCCAAGTCATTATTACTCGCCGAAGACGATCTTGCATCTCATCATATCAAGGTAGTCACAGAAAATGGCGACCTGTTTCTAATGGGGTTAGTTACGCGCGCTGAGGCCGCAAAAGCCATTGCAGTGGTCCGTGAGATTGATGGTGTTGAAACAGTGGTGGAAGTTTTTGAGTATATCGACTAAACACTTCTGCGCTATTTAATTACCTTAAGAAACGATTTCGATTGCTTAGCCTTATCTTCACCTGATGGTTTGTCATCGGTATCCACTGTTTCTGTTTGATTATCAGGGTCAACTTCAGCTAACGGCTGATTATCGTTGGTTTCAGCTGCCTCGTTGGTCTCAAACTCTTGTGAAAACACCATTCCCTGACCATTTTCTGCGGCATATACAGCAAGAATATGCTGGATTGGTATGTAGATTTGTTGTGCCACACCTGAAAAGCGTGCAGAAAAGGATAGTGCCGACTCGTCCGCCTGATAATTAGTCACCGCCTGAGGCGCGATATTCAGGACTATCTGTCCGTTTTGGATACTCTGTTGAGGAACTTTGACATGTGCACCAGTGGCGTCAACCAGAACATAAGGTGTCGCACCATTATCGACAATCCAGTCGTAAATGGCACGAAACAAGTACGGCTGATTGGAGGTCATTTCCATGGAGACTAGTATTCAGTCTCGCGCATTTCATATTCCAGAGTGGTTAAGCTCGCTTTGAACGATTTGCGTTCGAAGATTCGCTCCATGTAGGCCTTAACAGGCGCGGCACCCTTGCCCGTCAACTCGATACCCAACATCTCTAAACGCCACAATAATGGCGCTAGGCAGCAATCGACCAGTGTGAATTCCTCACTCAGAAAATAATCGGTATCTGAGAAAACCGGTGCTAGTGTAATAAGTGCATCACGCAGCTCCTTGCGGGCCTTTTCTTTGCGCGAGTCAGCAGCTTTAGGGCTGGTTATCAACTTTAGCAATGAATACCAATCTTTCTCAATGCGATGGATCATTAATCGACTCCTCGCACGAGAAACCGGATAGACAGGCATCAATGGTGGATGTGGGAAACGCTCATCAAGGTATTCCATAATGATTTGTGCCTCATAAAGGACCAGATCACGGTCAACCAATGTTGGGACAGCGTTATAGGGATTTAAGTCCGCCAGATCCTCAGGCTTGTTTTCCGGATCAACATCCAGGACTTCGTAATTAACGCCCTTTTCAGCCAGAACGATGCGTACCTGATGCGAGTAAATATCAGTACTGCCTGAGTATAGTGTCATTATTGAGCGTTTTGCTACTTCAGCCATTAAAATTTCTCCAATTCTTTATACAGAAAAAGGTACCACCAGTATTGGAGGTACCTTCTGGTGTGCTTGCTTGTTATTAGTGAACGTCTTTCCAGTATTCCTGTTTTAGGAAGTAGGCGAACATGAAAAATACTAATAAGAATATAATTACCTTCACACCAAGTGCATGACGGTCGACTTTACCTGGCTCACCAGCGAAGTCCAGGAAGTTAACCAAATCACGAATCACAGTATCATACTCTTCCGCTGTTAAGCTGCCCTCACTAGCAAGTTCAAAGTACTCGCCAGACATCTTCAGCGCCTCAACTGCGGCCGTTGACTCATTGATAATAGCACGTTGAGTGCTAATTTCTGAGCTGTTCCCTTCTTGTTGGGCATAAGCCATAGCGACATTGGCTGCTGCAATTTTGTTTTGAAGATCAGCAGCGGCCGCTGTTTTTATCTGCATCCCCTGAAGAGGAGACAAGACATGTGGCATACCAACATCTTTAAATACCGTGTTGTTCACACCAAATGGTCTATCAGGATCCTGATAGAAGCTTTTCATGTAGGTGTATAACCAGTCGGCACCACGAACGCGTGCAACCAGAGTCAAATCAGGCGGTACCTTACCAAACCATGCTTGAGCCTGAGCAGCTGGTACTGTGTTAGTGATATGGTCAGTGACCTTATCACCTGAGAACATCAGGTTCTGCTCAACAATCTCTTCAGGAATGTGGAGATACTCAACTAACGTGTCATAACGCATGTACTGCATGCTGTGACATGCCAAGCAGTAGTTCATGTAAGTCTGAGCACCACGCTGAAGCGAAATAGTGTCCTTCGAGTTAATCTTGGCGGGTAATGTTGTGACACTACCACCCGCTGCTAAAACATTTATGCCCACTGCCAACAGAGCGAATGCAAGTGCTGACTGTACTGTAAATTTATGCATTTTCATCAGTGTGTCACCCTCTCTGGTACGGCTTTCGTTTTATCTAATCTTGTATACCAAGGCATTGCCAGGAAGAACGCGAAATACACAACAGTCATGACTTGTGCGAGTAGCGTCTTAGCTGGCGTCGGTGCTTGAACACCTAAATAACCTAGGACAATAAAACTGATCACAAACAATGTCAGAGCCAGCTTGTAAATCCAGCCGCGATAACGAATCGATCGCACCGGAGACTTATCAAGCCATGGCAAGAAGAAGAACACAACAATCGCTGCCCCCATGGCTAGCACGCCTGGGAACGCTGAACCCGCAATAGACGGTACCGCACGCAATATTGCGTAGTAAGGCGTGAAATACCATACCGGGGCAATATGTTCTGGTGTTGTCAGTGGATCAGCAGGAACAAAGTTTGGTGGCTCAAGGAAGAATCCGCCCATCTCTGGTGCGAAAAACAACACCATAGAGAACAGAATCAAGAACACAGAGACACCCATGATATCTTTGACTGTGTAATATGGGTGGAATGGAATACCATCTTTTGGAATGCCATCGGCACCCTTATTTTGTTTGATTTCAATACCGTCAGGATTATTCGATCCTACCTTGTGCAGAGCAACCAGGTGTAAGAACACCATTAGCAATAAGGCCACAGGTAACGCCACCACATGCAGCGCGAAGAAGCGCGTTAGCGTGGCACCTGAGATGACATAGTCACCACGGATCCAAATGCCGAGCTCTTCACCAATGAAGGGCACAGTACTGAACAGGTTGATAATTACCTGGGCGCCCCAGAAGGACATTTGTCCCCAAGGTAACAGGTAACCCATGAATGCTTCAGCCATGAGCAGAACGTAGATGATCATGCCGAAAATCCATAGCAACTCGCGCGGCGCACGATATGAGCCATATAGCATGGCACGGAACATGTGCAGGTAAATCACAACAAAAAATGCCGAGGCTCCTGTGGAATGCATATAGCGCAGTAACCAACCCCACTTGACATCACGCATGATGTACTCAACTGAGGCAAATGCACCTTCGGCTGACGGGTCGTAATTCATGGTTAGCCAAATACCAGTGACTATTTGATTTACCAGTACCAGAACCGCTAAGCCACCGAAGTAATACCAGAAATTGAAATTTTTTGGCGCGTAATATTCCGCAATGTGCTCTTTCCAAACTTTAGTCGCTGGATAGCGCTCATCTAACCATTCAATAAAGGTTGTTTTATTAGTAGTCTCTGACATCAGGCTTCTACTCCTTCATCAACACCGATAAGAATCTGAGTATCTGTCAGATACTGGTGAGGGGGTACAATCATATTTGATGGCGCTGGCATGCCTGAATACACACGGCCAGACATATCGAATTGCGAACCATGGCATGGGCAAATAAATCCGCCGTTCCAATCAGCTGTCACTTCCGGATTATAGGTTGGTGAACAACCCAAGTGTGTGCACCAGCTTAGCAGGACAAGATATTCTGGGTTGATTGAGCGGTGACGATTCTTAGCATATTCAGGTTGCTGCTCTGAATCACTGCTTGGGTCCAGTAAGTTCGGCTCGATCTCTTTAAGACGTGACAGAATAGTATCATCACGGCGCAGAATGATGACTGACTTGCCACGCCATTCTACTTTGATCGATTGTCCAACTTCTAATTTAGAAATATCAGCCTCGACTGGCGCACCTGCTGCAAGCGCTCGTTTACTTGGAGTCCATGACCCCAGAAATGGTACCGCTACGTAGGCCGCACCCACTGCACCGACGACTGTTGTAGCCGTAGTCAGGAAGCGACGTCGCCCCAAATCGACTGTCTCAATTTTGTCTACTGTTTCAGAACTCATGTAGGCTATCTCCCCTGAGATATCTGTTCGTATGTTGATAGTTTAGGTCTTCTGACATGCATTGCCAGAAACTTGATTTTTATACCTTTTCAGTGAAGTGCGCATGATAATGAAAAGTCCCTAGTTTTACAAGGAAAAGCACCACTAAATCGGGCAATAAAACGATGGTATTTTTAGCACAAAAAAGCCCGATAGAATCGGGCTTTTGAGGTTATGTAGGTAACAATTATCGTTTCGAGAATTGTGGACGCTTGCGTGCTTTGTGTAGGCCAACTTTCTTACGTTCAACTTGACGCGCATCACGGGTAACGAAACCAGCTTTTCGCAATGCACCACGAAAGCCTTCATCATAGTCGATTAGAGCACGTGTAATACCGTGGCGAATAGCACCCGCCTGACCAGTACCGCCACCGCCAGTGACTGTTACTTTAACGTCGAACTGCTCGAGAGTTTCGGTAAGTTCCAGTGGTTGACGAACAACCATACGTGATGTTTCACGACCGAAGTACTCATCTAGTGGACGATTGTTAACAGTGATGTTACCGGTGCCTTTGCTGATGAAAACACGAGCTGTTGAACTCTTACGACGACCTGTACCGTAGTTATGTGATACTGACATAGTTTTAAATCTCTAATGTTTGTGGCTGTTGTGCGGTGTGGTTGTGCTCTGCACCGGCATAAACTTTAAGCTTACGGAACATTGCACGACCCAGTGGGTTACGTGGCAACATGCCTTTGACAGCCTTTTCAATAATCATCTCAGGCTTGCGAGCCTGTAGCTTTTCAAAATTGATCTCACGGATACCACCGGGATATCCCGTGTGGCTGTAATACATCTTGTCGCTGGTCTTGTTACCCGTTACGGTTACTTTCTCAGCGTTCACAACGATGATGTAATCACCTGTATCAACATGAGGCGTGTACTCAGCCTTATGCTTACCGCGTAGTCGACGCGCAACTTCAGTTGCTAAGCGTCCTAATGTTTTGCCTTCAGCATCTATGACGTACCAGTCACGCTTTACAGTTTCAGGCTTTGCACTAAAGGTTTTCATCCGTAGCTCCAGCATTCTTGCCCTAATATCGCAAGAATTAATATAAATTCGTATCAAATTTCGTTGTGATAGGTGTTATTTACGTTCAACCAAACAATTCACTAGGTTGCGCACCCATCAAGGAGCGCGAATTCTACAGAAATGACATGAAAGATACAAGCGTATTTTGACAAAATTTATGTAACATCCACAATTCGCTCGTAACGCTTGTATTTATAAGGCCTCAGGCGAGATGAGGCAGGGCTAAATAATGATGGCTTTGCATCTCAATCAGGCGACTCTCGGTCCTCTGAAAAGCAAATGCCTGAGCAGTACCAGAATACAGCGTGTGCAACGATTTCTCTGCCGAAATGATCAACTTCACCTGCCGTTCATAGAACTCATCGACCAGTGCAATAAAGCGCCGAACGGCATCGTTCTGTGTATCGCCAAGTGCAGGCATATCAGCCAATAATACGGTGTGGTATAACTTAGATATCTCAATATAATCCGCCGCACTACGCTCTGTCTGGCACAGGGCGGCAAATGAACACCATAGGACTCCATCAGCCCTCTGGATGGTTTCGATACTGCGACCATTAATGACTAACTCATGATCTTTGCGCACCTCACCGGTGGCTATTTTGGCAAAGGTCTTAGTTAAATTGTCCGCTGCCTGCTGATCGAGTGGGTGATGATATATCTCTGCTAGTTCGAGTGCCCGAAGTCGATAATCAGCCTGACTTTCAAGTTGAATCACCACACAGTTTTCAATAATCAGATCAATGGCTGGCAAGAAGCGATCCCGCTGTAAGCCATTTCGATATAGATTTTCCGGAATGATATTCGACGTGGCCACTAAGATCACGCCACGGCTAAAGAGTGCCTTTAACAGCTCGCCGAGAATCATGGCATCGGTTATATCGGTGACAAAGAATTCATCAAAGCACAGCACTTTACATTTTTCGCGCATATCATCGGAAATTAATTCAAGCGGATTTTCTTGCCCACTATGCGCATTAAGTTGTTCATGCACCGATTGCATGAAACGGTGGAAGTGGAGTCTGAGCTTGGGAGTGTCTACCAATGCATCGAAGAACAAATCCATGACAAAGGTTTTACCCCGACCAACGCCGCCCCAGAGATAAATACCTTTGGGGTTGTGACGCTTTTTGAACCGAGATAAGAAGCCGTCAGAGGTGCCCTCTGTGCGACTGATTTCAGAGGCTAGTGTATCGAGTTGTTGAATGAGTTCGAACTGTGCCTGATCCCACTCTATTGTTTCAGCATCGCTGAGTGCTTTATAAGCATCTACTACGGAAGTCATACTGGCATTATAGAGCATCAACCACGGGTTCAAAGTGTGATTTTAGTAAATCCATCATTTTCACTAACTTACCGTGATAAAAGTGCCCTGTTTCTGGAAACCGTATCACAGTGTATCGCTCAGGAGATTCTGCAAGCCAGTTGAATACTGCCTCCGGTGAAACAACCTCGTCGTCCTCACCCATCAGTACCAGCCAAGGACAATCAGGGTCTGCAATGTCATTAAAGTCATAATGTCCTACCGGCGGTGACACACTAATAAGCTGTGCCGCACCTACCTCTGCAGCAGCTTTAGCTGAGACATATGATCCAAATGAAAACCCGGACAACCAGATTTGTGCTGCGGGAAACTGCTGCTTGATTACCTCGCAAATTGCCACCAGGTCGCGGGTTTCACCGCGGGTATGATCATGCTCACCCTCTGATTTTCCCACACCACGGAAGTTAAATCGCACCGCAATCATGCCCAGTTTGGTCATTACTTTGGCCAAGGTATGGACAACCTTGTTGGTCATAGTTCCCTCAAAAAGTGGATGCGGATGACAGCAGACCGCAACCGCCTTAATCTGCGCATCATTAATATTTTCCGGGATGTGAACAATCGCCTCAATAAAACCTGCCTCACCGTGAAATTCAGTACGGTGCTCACCGGCGTTTAAATCCTGCCAAGCCATCATAATTGCATGTCCTGTCTATTTATTCTGATGCGCATTTTAAGTGCGCAGTTCATGTACGATAAAAGTCCGCCATTTTGCCGTAGATAAGGGCAAGATGAAAGTGCTCAGATAGGCGATTCTATTTCTGTAATTTTTACATTATATCGGCTAGTATGACCTCATGACTGTTCACAAAATACTCAAAATGGGCGACCCAAGGCTGCTAGTCTCAGCAGAACCTGTGGTCGATCCTACTGCGCCAGAAATCAGCACATTGATCCAGGACATGCGGGATACTATGGCTGCTTATAATGGCGCCGGACTTGCTGCGCCACAGATCGGTGTTTCTTTGCGGCTGGTTATATTTGGTGGAGCAAAATCAAGCCGTTATCCTGACGCTGATGAGGTACCGTTCACCATTTTAATGAATCCACAGATTGATGTCCTCAGTGATACCCTGTCAGAGAGCTGGGAGGGATGTTTAAGTGTCCCCGGAATGCGTGGTTTAGTCCCCAGACACGCCCATATACGCTATACTGGAATTAATGAGGTTGGTGAAGTTGTTGACCGGGTCGTGGAGGGATTTCATGCCACTGTAGTACAGCATGAATGTGATCACCTCGATGGGATTCTCTATCCCATGAGAATGCCAGATATGGCACTGTTTGGATTCGAGGAAGAATTAAGCAAGAAAACTCCAGAATCCTGAGCAAATCGTATAGAATAGATAGGTACCAAACAACAGGAGTAAATAGTGGATATCTTGATTGGGTTTTTAATGGTTATTATCGCCGTTGCTGGTTTCTTTGCCGGGCGTTATTTTGCCCCTAATCAGCAGGAGATTAATGACTTGAACAATCAACTGGCTGAAAAGGACGCCGAGCATCAAAAATATCGTGAACAAGTTGCCGAGCATGTCGCTGGCAGTGCACGCAAATTTAATAAGATTACACAGGAATATCGGGAGCTATACGAGCACCTGGCCACAGGAGCCCATGACTTGTGTGAGCGTCGCGCAATCCCTCGAGAGTTATCGACCACCCATGTAAACATTCTTGCTGTTGAATCACCATCTTCTGCGCCACAACTTGAGTCCGACACTAATGAAGCCTCCGAACCTACCGTTGTTGATGTGTCTAAAGCCGGCTTGTCACCCATTAGTCAAACCAATCAGGCGATACTGGATGAGCATATAAGCAGTAAAGATAGTGTCAAAGATAGTGCCGATATTATCAACCTAGACGAACAGAGAGTGGAGCTGACTGATGAAGAACTGAGTCCGGCAAAAGATTATGCTGTTAAAGAAAAAGGCGTCATTAATCATAATTCTCTCAACCGTGATGACGTTAAAACATAACAATTCAACCACAAGCTCATCTCACCCAACCAGACAATTATAGGCGCATAAAAAATGGCTACTCAAAGAGTAGCCATTAACGGGGATCAAACAACCAAAAGGATAAATCATTACATCCACTCATTAAGACCCTGTATCATAGTAATAGTTCAACAAAATTCATAAAAAAACCTAAAAAAATTTAAATTGTGGCTAACCACCTGATTTTATTGAAAAATTAACTTCGTTGGAGCGTTGAGATGAACCGCATATTACTAACCTTCATTCTGTTTTGTACCCCTCTTGTCAGTCATGCATCTGAGCTCGAAACTCTGTTTGAGGAAGAATGGCAATATCGATTACAAACTAATCCGATGATGGCCCGAGGCATGGGTGAAGCAGTTGAGAAGTTAACGCTACCGGATATGTCATTAGAGTCATTGGCTGCACATGCACGATTCTATGAGGCAATGCTTGAGAAGCTGAACGCGATTGATACTAAAAATTTGACTACTGAAGCAATGGTCAACTATCAGATCTTTCGCGATCAGGTAAGCAACCAAATTGCTGAGTTTAACTATGGTATGTATCAGATACCGTTCAATTCTGACTCAGGATTTTATTCAGCACTCGCCAGAGCGCAGAACAATTTTAATTTTGAGACTATTGAAGAGTACCAACAGTACTTACAGCTACTCGAAAGCTGGCCCAACTATGTGAAACAACAAATGACTCACATGCAAATGGGTCTCGATCGTGGCTTCACCCAACCCCAGGCAATCCTCTCAACACTCCCTGAGCGAGTATACAGTTACATCACTGATGATATAGGAGAGAGTGTCTTCTATCGTCCATTTAAGCGTTTTCCTGACACTATCTCAGCAGCGGATAAACAACGCTTGGAGCAACAAGCAAGGATCGTGATTAGTGATTCAGTAAACGCCGGATATCAGTCTTTAGGTGATTTCTTCAAGGAGGTCTACATTCCAAATGCAAAAACCTCGATTGGCGCTTCAGACTTACCTCAAGGTAGAGCCTTTTATGAGAATCGCATCAGGCATTACACAACCCTTGACATGACCGCTGATGAAATTCATCAAATCGGCTTGAATGAGGTGGCTAGAATTAGAAGCGAGATGGAATCGATCATCAAGAAGACGGAATTTGAAGGCACGTTCGCCGAATTTCTGCAATTTTTACGCACAGATCCAAGATTTTATGCTAAAACAGAAGAGCAGCTGTTAGAGAAAGCATCTCGTATTGCTAAACGTGCTGATGCGGCATTGCCGGCATTTTTTAAACATCTTCCAAGGACACCCTATGGTGTTGAACCAGTTCCAAAAGAGTTGGCACCTAACTACACCACTGGTCGCTATGTCAGAGCATCCAGAAATGGTAAACGACCGGGTTATTATTGGGTAAACACTTATGCGTTGGATAAACGACCACTGTATGAGCTAGAGGCACTATCACTGCATGAGGCTGTGCCAGGACATCATCTACAAATTGCCTTGAATCAAGAATTAGATAACCTACCCAATTTCCGGCAATATTCTTACCTGAGTGCTTTTGGCGAAGGCTGGGGGCTCTATTCCGAATGGCTCGGTATCGAAATGGGATTTTACCAGGACCCTTATTCTGACTTTGGACGCTTAACCTATGAAATGTGGCGCGCAGTCAGACTTGTCGTTGATACCGGAATGCATGCCATGGGCTGGAGCAGAGAGAAGGCACTCGCCTACCTGGCTGATAACACCGCCCTCTCGCTACACAATGTCAGAACTGAAATTGATCGCTACATATCATGGCCTGGACAGGCATTGAGTTATAAGATTGGCGAGCTTACCATCAAACGACTGCGAGCTGATGCCGAGAAACAACTCGGTAATGCGTTTGATATCCGTGATTTTCATGATGTTGTTCTCAGACACGGTGCAGTTCCTTTGAATGTCATGGAGCAGAATGTTGCTAACTACATCAGTGATACCTTAAATCAGTCCAACAAATGATA
>CAXRAF010000069.1:0-20921 GCA_964228485.1 Alteromonadales bacterium
TTTAGCATCGCTGACCTGGTTTTCAATTTGGATACAACATGCACCTGCCTCAATCATCTTCTTGGCGAGCAGATAAGTTGCCTCCTCGTTACCAAAGCCGGCATCGATGTCTGCAATAATGGGAACTACATGGGTCTTGAAGTTATCAATTTGATTGAGAATTGCACGCTCCTTGAGTTCGTTACCAGCCTCTCGGGCGTCATCGAGTTCACGGAACAGATGGTTCAATTCCCGCGCGTCAGCTTGCTTGAGAAAGTCATATAGCTCACCTATAAGATTTGGAACACTGGTCTTTTCATGCATTGATTGGTCGGGTAGCGGACCGAATTCGCTACGCATAGCGGCAACCATCCAGCCAGACAAATATAGATAACGGCCTTTTGTATCGCCAAAGTGCTTTTTAATTGATATGAGTTTTTGTTGACCAACAAAACCGTGCCAGCAACCCAGCGATTGCGTGTATTGCGCCGTATTTTTATCGTATGCCGCCATGTCATCACGCATGATTTTGGCTGTGTAACGGGCAATATCCAGTCCGGTCTTGAAACGATTTTGCAGTCTCATGCGAGTGACGTTTTCGGCTGAAATGCTGTCATATGACGCCGTTGACCGAGTAAACGTTCGCTGAGTTTCATTGATAAGTTCGTTATAAGTTGTCATTGATGTCTCCTGATAGACGCTATTTCATTGCTAATCGGTGTTGATGTAAGACTGGTTCGGTGTAGCCGCTAGGTTGTTCGCATCCCTTATAAATAAGTGTTCTAGCTGCCTGGAATGCTGTGTTGGTCTCAAAGTTGACAGCCATTGGCTGATATCCGGGTGTATTGATATTCTGTTGATCAACGATCTGGGCCATGCGCTGCATTTGCTGGTCAACCTGTGCCGGGGTGCATATGCCATGTTTAAGCCAATTACTGATGTGCTGACTGGAAATGCGCAATGTCGCTCGATCTTCCATGAGACCGACATCATTTATATCTGGAACTTTCGAGCAACCAATCCCTAAATCAATCCAGCGCACCATATAACCAAGGATGCCTTGGATATTGTTGGCTAACTCGTGCTCTACTTCTTGCTCTGTCAGCGCACGGTTAAGCAATGGTGCAGTGAGTATGTCATCCAAATTCGCCGGCTCTCGGCTCATCAGTTTGGCCTGTACCGCATCAACATTCACCGCGTGATAATGTAAGGCATGCAAGGTGGCAGCCGTTGGTGAGGGTACCCATGCAGTATCTGCACCAGCCAGTGGGTGGGCTAATTTATCTGTAATCATCTGCGCCATTTCATCTGGCATTGCCCACATGCCTTTGCCTATTTGTGCACGGCCTCGGAATCCAGTTTGTAGCCCGATATCCACGTTATTTTGCTCGTACGCAGCAATCCAGGGCTGTTGCTTGATCTCATCTTTGGGTAACACCGGTCCTGCTTCCATACAGGTATGTATTTCATCACCAGTTCGGTCTAAGAACCCTGTATTAATGAAAAAGATGCGCTCTTTTGCCACCCGAATACAGGCTTTGAGGTTGACGGTGGTGCGACGCTCCTCATCCATGATCCCAAGCTTAATAGTATGCTCAGGCAGGCCAAGTAATTTTTCTATACGTGCAAACAGATCACATGTGAAAGCAACCTCCTCAGGCCCATGCATTTTCGGTTTGACGATGTATATACTGCCACGCTGAGAGTTTTTGCCGTGTACTATGTCGAGACTGGCAATCGTTGCGGTGATAATACTGTCGATGATCCCTTCAAAGCACTCCTGACCGCATTCGTTCAGCATCAGTGATGTGGTCATTAAATGGCCGACATTTCGAACTAGCAGGAGCGACTTACCCTTAACTTTATATTCGCAATCATCTTTACCGCTGTAGCTGAAATCAGCGCTCATTTCGCGGTCAATTTGCTCACCTTGTTTAGTAAAACTGGCTTTCAGATCGCCACGTATCAAACCTAACCAGTTTCGATAGGCTGCAATTTTGTCATCTGCATCAACGGCAGCCACTGAATCTTCGAAGTCGATAATGGTGGTCAGTGCGGATTCTATTCGGACATCATCGAGGCCTGCTAGGTCTTGCGCGCCAATTTTGCCGGCATGATTAATGACAAGCTCAACGTGTAAGCCGTTATTCTTGAGCAGTAAAGCACTCGGAGCATCCGAACTACCAGAGTAGGCAACATATTGTGAGGGGTCAGCCAAGCCAGTACACGTACCATCCGAGAAGTAGGCAACCAGATGTTGATAGTACAGACCGTAAGACGAAACATGTTTGTGTGACCCGTGATTGAGTGGGAATGTTTCGTCAAGAAAGTTTCTAACATAGCGAATAACTTTTTTACCGCGTGCTGGGTTATATTCTTTGCCGGGTTTTAATCCGGTTGTGTGAGGTATCGCATCGGTACCGTAAAGCGCATCATACAAACTACCCCACCGAGCGTTAGCGGCATTAATGGCAAAGCGAGCGTTGTCTACTGGGACGACGAGTTGAGGAGCAGATACATCGCTGATTTCTGCATCGATGTTGGCTGGCGTGATGATAAAATCACCTTCTTCTTCGGCAATGTAACCTGTGGTCGAAAGGAATTCTTTGTAGGCGCTGGTATTTACCGCACCGGCATTTTCTTTGAAATACTGATTAATGCTGGTTTGTAACGCTTGTCGCCTGTCAAGAAGTGCCTGATTCTGTGGGGTTAACTGACTGATAATCGCAACCACTTCTTGCCAGTATTCATTCGCATCGATATTTAAGCTGCTCAGTACATCTTGATTGATAAAATGCATCAAGTCTTCATGTATCTTATGCTGATTGATCATAGGCAATGTCATGTGTTGGAATCCATCGTTATGTCGGTGTTACTAATTCAGTAGGAATTAATTAAGTTCTCAATGTTGTTACGTTGGAGTGTAATGGATTATGTGCTAAAATTTCACAATAAAAATTTTACAATGTAAATTTTACAAAAATGAAAATTAAGAATTCACTTACACGAAAATCTCACTTTCTAGGTACCAAGATCCGTAAGTTACGGAAACGTAACAACTTAACCATGGAAGATCTCTCCTCGCGTTGTATGAAAGTAGACTATGATTCGGCCCCTTCTGTTTCATACTTATCAATGATCGAGCGTGGTAAACGAGTCCCGAGCGAGGCCATGCTTGGTGTAATTGCCACTGTATTCCAGAAAGATATTGAGTTTTTCCTTGATGGCGCTGAGGGTGATGCCAACCTCGGTGATGACATTATTCCCGAGAAAGGTTCACGCGGCGGCATTCATGGCATGCCACTTGAGCCAAGTTTCTTGTTCGCCAACGAGATACTGCAAATTGCAATACCCGAATTATTATCCCAAACCGGCACCACAGGTCGGCAGTTTGCGCATTTATTGATCCGTGCGCATCAGGAGCATCATCAGAATCATTTCCCAGATCTTGAGCGCGCAGCCGAAGAAGTCGGACAGAAGCGCATGCCACTCACAGTCACAGAACTATTGGATATCTTGCAGTCATTCGGCATCAAGACGCGTTGGTTCACGAAGTTACCTGCCGCTGCGGCCAAGGATCTGGATTTATCCAGTGATGCGATCGTCAGCTCGTTTTTCTCAGGCAAAGATACGATTTATCTGAATGCCCTGTTAAAGAGCAATACGCCGCGTTTGAAGTATGATCTCGCTGTTCATATTGGCCATTGTGTTTTGCATAATCGCGATGGCATCAAAAGTATGATGGTCGCCGGCTCTGGCAGAACTACGACTAGTGATAGTCCGGGTGGGACCAGTGATATTAATATCGAGGACATTCTGTATGCCTGGCGTGATTTCGAATGTAGTTTTTTCGCCGGTGCACTGTTATGCCCCAAAGTACCTTTCCGACAATTACTGGATCGCACAGGCTACAATGTCGACTCAGGCCGCTCAATTGAGGTATCACCTGCAGTCGCTATGCGTCGTATGACCGCGGTTTCACCCTACCCCCACTGGCACTTTTTTGATGCCTACGCACCGGGTAAATTGAAAGCTGTATATCGCGGCAACGGTATCCCGTTACCCTGGGGTAACATGCGCATTGTTGAAGATCCATGTCAGCACTGGGCTGTGTTCAGAAACATCAATCACCCCAAAGAAGGAAGTGAGGCACAATTATCAATTCTGAATGTACAGGGACAACCGCGAATTTATGTCTGCGAATCGATCAATACGCGTGATTTATCGGGTGAAAATCATGTCTTATGTGCCGGAGTGGACCTTAACCCCGCCATTCAAGCGCAGGGCAAGGATGCGCATGCATTATCCTGTGAAATCCGCGAACATTGTATCGAAAATGGGGGCACAGCGATGATCCCGGATAATCTGCGGCAGGATATCAAGAGTGTTGCTCGCATATTGAATATCAGTTGGATTGAAGATGGCCTTCAGAGTGATGCACGTCTGATCTGCTCGCGGGGTAACATTTGTCCCCGCAAACCCAGTTGCTATGATTTGGGCAACAGAACATGTAGGTAATGTAGGTTAAATGTAGCTATGAGTGTAGAAATACTATTTTCACAACAACCATTGTCAGAATCTGAGCAGAAAACCGTTTTTGCTGGATTCGAGCAGCACTCGCAGATGCATGACGCACCGCCTTATGAATTAAATCCGCTCATTTGGCGACTGACCACTGCAAGCTATGAACTTGCGGGAGTCCTTACCGCAAAGACCTTGTGGGATTGGATGTATATTGATGAACTTTGGGTCGATAAGAAAATGCGCGGCAATGGCTATGGCCAAGCCTTGATGCAGCAGGCCGAAATCTACGCTGTCGAGCATCACTTATCGGGCTTGTGGTTGTGGACCCAGAGTTGGCAGGCCGAGCAATTTTATCTCGAATTAGGCTATCAAGAATTCTGTCGCTTTCCGAATTTTCCCAAAGGACATGAGAGGATTGGGCTTAGAAAGTCGTTAGACTAGTCTCTGGCTATTTCCACCCGGTTGCGGCCATGTGACTTCGCCGCATACAGTGCCTTGTCCGCGCGCACGATGTTAGCCTCCAAATCGAGCCCAATCATCTCTACAACACCAAAACTTGTCGTCAGATTAAAGCTCGAATTAGGCACCTTAATTTGACTGTCTTCGATACGGCTGCGCATACGCTCGGCGACTTCAATTGCCGCTTGTAAGTCAGTTTGTGGCAGTAATGCAATAAATTCTTCGCCACCAAAGCGTGCCAGTAAATCATGATCACGGACATTGTCTGCCAGAATTTTTGTGATCTTTTTAATCGCCTTATCACCCGTGGAATGACCGTAGGTGTCATTTATATATTTAAAGCGGTCAATATCACACAGGATAATGGACATCGGAAAGTCTGCTCGACGCCCACTGTGAAGTAATTTCTCCCCACGTTCCAGAAAATAACGTCGGTTTTTTAATCCTGTCAAGGGATCAGTTTCTGCGTCATATTGATGTTTAGCAATTTCGTCAGACAACATCAAACTTGAGATACTACCGAACAATGTGATGTAGAAAACATTGTAGCTAAAAACGATATATTCAAAATTTATAACTATCTTGTAGTAAAGCAATAGCGCGCCAACGATTAGCGCGATTAGTGAAAAGATCAAACTGATTACTGTTGCCGTTCTACCGATACTGCTACGTTCTAATTTTAGTGATCGAAGTACTGATATTGTCACTAAAATCCATACGGTATAGTTTAGCGTCAGCCGAGTCAAAAAGTGCTCTAACTCATTATAGAATAAATCCGACTGCGCATAAGCATATAAAGCACTGATCCCTACAAGCCATGTTATGTTAATCGCTGATTGATTTGCTCTGACTCGGAATCCATTCATTAGGTACATTAGAGCCATTGCATAGCAAATATGAGTACAGAATAGATTCCATTGTTCCCACAATCCTGAGCGAAGAAAAATAAATACCCAAGTAAAACTTGTGAAGAAGAAAAACTGAGAAAAATATCTAGTTTGAGACATATGAAGTTCATCTTGCTTTGGTGTGGCAAACAAGATGAACAAACCACAAGTGATTGTGATGAGTATCGTTAACAAAATTACAGATGGATCTATTTTATCAATCATTATTATTAGTATTTTTTATCTGTTTCTACATCATATCAAATTTATTCTGTGAGGTTACAAAACCAAAGACAAAATATTTTTTAAGACGTCTAGACGTCTATTCTACCTCATGCAATAATCAATTTAAATACGCTTAACTGGGACAAGACAACATGTCACAACTAATTAATCTACCCGCTCCAGATGCATATGCCTTCTTACAGGAGCATCAAAATGCTGTTCTAATCGATGTTCGCTCTACGGTAGAGCACCAATTCGTCGGACATCCGATAGGCGCTGTGCATATCCCATGGTCAGACGGATTAAATTGGCAGAGAAATGAAAATTTTGTGCATGATATTGAGCAATACCTGACGACTAGATTCCCCGGATTTGTGGCCAAACAACATCCCGTCGTGTTGATGTGTCGTAGTGGTGCCAGAACAGAAAAGGCCGGAGCCGCCCTCATTGAGGCTGGCTTTAGTAACGTATCACATGTATCCGATGGCTTTGAGGGTGATAAGGATCAAGATCAACACAGAGGCAATATCAATGGCTGGCGGTTTCATAATCTGCCCTGGCAACAGTCATGATTCACTGAGTTCCTATGGTGTGAGCACCATAAACCCATTGGTCGCAACACAAATCCAAATTATCGATATTTTTCTGCTAACCTTGCTAATCCATGGTTAACTATGACCGATTATAATAACCACAATGACGAGCTTTTAATGCCTATCCTGCACAAAACACTCAGTGTTCTACTGTTATCCTTACTGACTCTGCTATCAGCCTGTAGTTCGGAGCAAAATACCACAGATAAACGCGAGGCAGAAATTAACAGTGAACAAACTGCTACCACAGAACAAATTTATCAAAGCCTAAGCTCCAAACGTGAATTCAATCCAAACCTGGGGGACACATGGATAGGTAATGGCATTTCATATGGTGCCTATCGCGATGGTGAATCTCCAGACGAGTCGCTGACTGCTGCTACCGACATTCTGGAGGATATGCAGATTCTGCTCCCACGCTGGCAACTCATCAGACTTTATGGGGCCGACCAACAGGCCGAGAATATTCTCAAGGTCATCGTCGATAATAATCTCCCCATCAGAGTCATGCAGGGAATTTGGCTCGATGCCCATAAGAGTCCAGAGCAGAATGAAGCACAAGTTGCGAAAGCGATAGAGTTGGCAAACAAATACTCAGATATTGTTGTTGCCGTAAATGTTGGTAATGAAATTCTCGTGGACTGGGCGTATCACCGCATTGAGGATGTTGACTACGTCATTGATAAAATAAGACTGGTCAGAAATGCCATCACTCAGCCTGTAACTGTGAGCGATGACTACAATTTCTGGAATAAACCCCACGCTGAAAAGGTCGCCAATGAGCTCGACTTCATCTGTCTCCATGCTTATGCCTTCTGGAATAACAAACCCCTCGATATCGCCATGCAGTGGACCGTCGAAACCTATGATGGTATTCAATCACTCTACCCAAATCATACCATTGCCTACTGTGAGACGGGTTGGCCGACCAGTCGTATCTACAATGATGGCAGTTATGAGGGTGGACTAGTGGGTGTTGCCGGCGAGCAAGAGCAACTGAGATTTTTCCAAGAGTATGATGCCTGGGCGACTGAAAATAAGGTTATTTCATTCTATTTTTCAAGTTTTGATGAAAATTGGAAGGGTGGTTTCGATGGTGACAATCCTATGGCGAAGGCTGAAAAGCACTGGGGCTTATTCAATGCTGACCGCTCCGCTAAACTGGCGCTGCAAGCAGACGACGAAACAGACTAATCATTCATATGACATGATTGCATTTCGGCCTAAGGGTCAATTGCAGTGGAATATCAGTCTGTAGTAGACTGAAATTTCGCAGTAAGAAAAATGGGTAGTATGTCTGATTTAAAACTACTAAACCGCGTCAATCCGCTGACAGAGTTCGACACGGAAGAAGTCGAGACTGAATACAGTCGCGATATCTGGCAGATCGTTGAGAGTCCAGAAGATGGCATGGTATACCTGAAAAACCCTCCCCAATATGACGCCTTTGAACAGGACTTTGCTTGGGAAAAAACCTTTGCCAATGAGCGTAAGCGGCGCAGAAAAGAGGAGCCTATTCGCTCCGCGATCAGCGACTTCCTCAAGCGAATTCGAGCAAAATACCGCAAACGCGAGACGATAGAGATCGAGGCTGAACGGTTGTTAATCAAACTAAGGGGCGAGTCAGAGCGGCCTAAAGTCATTGATGTTGGCTGTGGCATCGGTGTCAAACTTCAGCGGATCACTCGATACATGGAGCATGAATATGGCATGAGTATCGAACCAATCGGGATTGAAATTTCTCTTAAGCAAGCTTGTCAGGCCAATACACACTTGCAGTCAGTTGGTGGACACTGTATTCAAAACAATGCCATTGACGGACTTGCCTCAGTCGCAGATGACAGCGTTGACCTAATCATTCTATGCTCTTTTCTGGAACACGAAATCAATCCAATGGAACTCCTAAGACAATGCCAGAAAAAATTGGCTAGCCATGGAAGACTACTGATCAAAGTTCCCAACTACGATTGCAAGAATCGCAAGTATCGCAAAGAAAAGTGGTGTGGCTTCCGCTACCCCGATCACGTCAATTATTTCGTGCCAAAAACACTTCAGGCCATGCTTGAGAGAGCGAATTTGAATTGTCGAAACCTGCGAGCACAACCCTTCAATGACAACATGTGGGCAATCGCAGGAAAATAACGCACATAGCTAGTTAATGTAACTCGCCAGAGTACCGTAGAGTTTCTCCATCGAGAGTGGTTTAGGTATGTGGTCGTTCATGCCCACGGCATAACACTTATCGATATCTGCCTGCATCACATTGGCTGACAGTGCAATAATGGGTAGCGAACTATTCTCGCGCTGCTTTTTAATCTGTATCGTTGCGGTGTAGCCATCCATAACCGGCATCTGAAGATCCATCAGTACAGCATCATAGCGATTAGTCTGACACAAGTTCAGGGCGGTTTGGCCATTTTCAGCCTGGTCGACTTCCACGCCAACCATGGTAAGTAACTTTGCCGCCACCATCAGATTGACCCGATTATCATCGACAACCAGCACCCGCTTATCTTGCAGTTTAGTCACATAACTTTGGCTTGCATTCACTGAGTCTACATTATGCCGTTGCATATATTCGCTAGCCGAACTCTCACTAACAGCAGTCTGCGTTATTTGAAAGCCAAAGGAACTGCCCTCACCATAGACACTGTCGACCCAGATATGGCCATCCATCAGTTCAACCAGATGTTTGGTAATCATCAAACCTAAACCGGTCCCGCCATAGATTCTGGAGATTGAGGAATCCGCCTGTGAGTATGTTTTGAAAATTTTAGATATCTGCTTCTGATCCATACCGATTCCGGTATCAGTCACAATAAATTTAAGGATAATTGATTCGTCACCTTGCTCGACAACACTGATTTTCAGGTCGATACTGCCTTGCAGAGTGAATTTTGCCGCATTATTACAGATATTCAGAAGTATCTGTCCTAGTCTGAGACTATCGCCCTTGAGCAAATCAGGAACATTCTCATCGACACTAATTGTGAAGCTGACTCGATGTTTATTGATCAGTAGATTAATTTGCGCTTCTAAGTGATCGAGAACCGTTTTTAGCTCAAAAATTCGTGACTCTAGGTCAATTTTGCCTGATTCTATTTTTGATATATCCAATATGTCATTCACCAACATCAGTAAGGTGTCAGTTGATGCATGTATTACCTGTAGGTTCTTCTTTTGCTCGGAAGATAATTCACTATCTTTGAGTACCTGACACATCCCTAAGACGGCATTCATCGGTGTTCTGATCTCATGACTCATGTTTGCCAGAAATTCGCTCTTTGCCTCATTGGCACTCTCAGCCTCATTGGTGGCCCGTATCAATTCGGATTCGATGCGTTTTTTTTGTTCTATCTCACTGGACAGACGTCGGTTGTTGTACAAAACATAAACGGTGATTACCATAATTAGCAGTAAGATGGGGATAACCCATTTCAGTACTGCTGATAAAGCAAAACCTTGCTTGACTTGATATTGCAGCCAAGTATTTGTGATTGCTTGTTTTTCTTTCTCCGACATACTGGCAAGTACTTTATTAAAAATGGGCACCAGTGGTTCGAGTCCTTTGCGAACTGCAAATGAAAATGAATAATCATAATCAGGAATTGACGCAACATTTAAGCCATTTAATGAGTTGTTCTCTATGCCTATTTTGATTTCTTGAAAAGCTCCAATGTAGGCATCCAACTCACCGGTTATGACTTTATTTAAACCATCAAGACCATCATCAACATCAATAATAACTAATTGTGGATAATTACTTCGAAGATAATCATTAGAGGAATAACCTTTAATAGCACCAACTCTGAGCCCTTTGTATGAACCTATCGAACTCGATAGATAATTGCCTTGTTTAGTCACTACTGCTGAGGGCATAGTGAAATAGGGATCTGTAAAGATGACATCTTTTGCACGCTCTTCGTTTCTGACAACTCCCCCCATGAAATCTATTTTCTGTTGCTTGAGAAGCTCAAATGCCTCGGCCCATTGGTACTGGGTTAGCTGAACCACGGACAGGTTGAGGGAATCGGTAGCGAATTGAACATAATCAGCTACTAGTCCGGATAGGTTGTTATTATCATCAAGATACTCGATTGGATAATAGTTATGTTCAACACCGAGGGTTAGATTACTATTCTCAGACAACCACTGTTGTTCCTCGAGCGTGAGGACATCAAAACTGACCTTATCGGCAAAGTAGGGTGTATTTGCCGGCAACCATTTCTTCTCGAGCGCAATTAATTGTTGCACAGGAATTTCGTTCCAGCCCTGATTTATCAACGCCAATAAATCACTGCGCCCTTTGGGGATAGCTGCATGGGTTGTGTTGGTAAATAAGATTTCGCTCGTTGGAAAGAGGCCCTCAAGTCCCATGGCGGAGAATGTTCTGTTTAACAGGGGTAGTTCCCCGACGATGGCCTGAACTTCTCCCGTGAGTAACTTTTCAACGATAGCGCGGCTAGAGGTGTATGTAAGGCGAATAAGCTTGGGGAAATTCTGTGCTAAGTACTCATCTTGAAAACTATTCTCGAGCACAGCGACAACGAAATCATTGGCTTCTGCTAATGGCACAGGGGATGTCACTTTATTACTATAGACAACACCTGTTTCTATCTCGTGAAAAGCTGTGCTGAATTCTGCCCATTGTTTACGACTTTCGTTGATGAAAATGCCCGAATGAATTGCCTCGCCGCTCTTGACGGCTGCAATTGAAGCTTCGAAAGGCATCAGTGACCACTCTATCGGCTGGCCTGTTGTATCAGACCAGAGTTCCCACATTTCGATATACAGACCAGCCGGCGAGCCATCTGGCAGGCTAAAGGTAAAGGGAGGATTGTATTCTATACCGACTATTTTTAGTGGTCGCTCGTCATCCTGAGCATTTATTATAGCCGATGTCAGAACAACCAGAGCCAACAGTAGTTTGGTTAATGTGCGAGTACATCCATGTAGGTAATTAATATGACTCATTAAAACCTATTCAATAGTAATCACAATGTAGACATGATATCAAATCGTCCGATCACTGCAATTCAAAACCATTTATACGTATGTTTTTATCTGAACGGTTATATTCTTGAAAGCGGGTGTTTTGCTACGTGGGTCGCAAATCTGTGAGGTAA
This sequence comes from Alteromonadales bacterium, assembly GCA_964228485.1. Taxonomy (GTDB): domain Bacteria; phylum Pseudomonadota; class Gammaproteobacteria; order Enterobacterales; genus CAXRAF01. The sequence continues at coordinate 11,794 of CAXRAF010000069.1, forward strand.
GGATGTTGGCCTCGGGGTAATATGCCATCACATTACCTCTGGGGATATCATAAGCACAAACCACCACTTCAGACATTTCGCCATTGGCAGACTGGATATCGACTTTATCACCGACCCGTAAACCCAATGCTGTGATGTCCTCGATATTCATGAGAACCGACCAACGTGAGTTTGTCGCCCGATAGCTATCCTTCTCTTCGTAAATTATTGAGTTGAACTGCCCTTCGCTGCGAATTGTGGTCAGGCGAAATTCTGTTTCTGCTGGCTGTGGCGGTAATTCATTAACCACAAATTGCGCCTTGTTTGAGTCGGTGTTGAATTCGGGCCGATGTTTAATGCGTCCTGCAATATGAAATTCTCGCCTGGCAACAGCAATGTCTTTAATGTCTGACATGCCGGGCACAACTCGGGCTATCGCATCACGGACATTCTGATGATCTTTAAAGGCTGACACATCGAATGGTAGATCGGGACATAATCTCGTCATCAATTCAGCCAGTATCACTGACTCTGGTCGCACCGAATCATATCGGGTAATACCCCCATCAGATAACCTGACATAGTTGAACATGGACTCCTGAGTGGTACTGGACCATTCTTCATCTCTGGCGGTAACGGGCAGTATAACTACCTCGCCATCAACTCCATGTACGTGACCAGAATTAATTGAGGTGGTTAGAAATGTTTTGTGTTTGATATTGCTGAGTGCTTGGCTGGCAAATTGGCTGTCCGGAGTTGCCGCATACAGGTTACCCCCCATAATCAGAGCTGCATGCATCTGTTTATTATGCGCTGCTTGCAGGCTTGCCAAGGTATCCAAACCACCTGCGCGGGGAAGACTGATATCAAATTCAGCTTCCATAGCTGCCATCACCTGCTCTGTTAAAACCGGCTTCACGCCAATCGTGCCGATACCCTGAACATTTGAATGGCCCCGCAGAGGTAGCAAGCCAGCATATGGTCTTCCAACCATGCCACGTAGCAAGGCAAGGTTTGCGACATATTCGACATTTTCGACACCATTGGTATGGTGTGTCAGTCCCATGCCCCAGGCAAAGACACTATTTTTTGACTGACTGTAAGCCTTAGCGACAGACTCAAGTTCACCGCGAGGTATCCCAGTGATGAGTTCAATGGTCTGCCATGTGGTTGTCACAGCCTGATGCTGCAATTCAGCAAATTTTTCGGTATGGCTCTGGATAAATTCATGATCGACGGCATCTATCTCAATAACGGCCTTGATCAAACCGAGCAATACCGCGACATCAGAACCAATGTGAGGTTGCAGATAGAAACTTGCGATCTCGTCCCCACCCTTCAATAGCGAACGAGGACTTTTAGGCACAGCAAACTTCACCAAGCCTGATTCTTTGGCAGGATTGATGACAACGACCTCCCCTCCTCTGTCTCTTACAGCCTTCAGTTGATGAATGAATCGTGGGTGGTTCGATGCTGGGTTCGCGCCCATCACGAACACCATGTCAGCTCCCGATAAGTCTGCCAGCTCGACTGTGGCTGTACCGGTGCCTATGGTTGTCGATAACCCTACCGAGGTCGCTTGATGGCAATAATAGGAGCAATTGGTGACATTGTTAGTGCCGTAGATGCGGGCTAATAATTGAAAAATGAATCCTGCCTCATTCGACGAGCGGCCCGAGGAGTAAAAAAATGTGTTGTCTGGATCAGTCTGCGAAAATGCCTGAGCAGAGCAATCGAGCGCTTGATCCCAACTAACAGGTTGGTATTTGTCACTGTCTGCACGTTTGAGCAGTGGTGTCGTCAGACGCCCCAGACGATCCAGCTCTCGGCCCGACAACTCCTGTAGCTCATTGATAGTGTGATCGAAAATCTGCGCAGGAATAGCCGGTTGAATATCACTGGAATGAGCCTGCACTGATTTATTACATACAGAGGGGAATTCACCCAATTCATTGACCATGCCGCCCTGCTGCCCCCCCATGCCCAAACCGCAGGCTTTACAGGTATTGTTAGATGAAAGGGCTTTTGAGGCATTCAGAGGGCCAATACGGCGCACTGTATCAAGGGTATACAGGACTTTCTTAAAGCCACCGCCTATGGGTTGATTTGTAGATTTCGACATGAGTCTAGCTTGTTATCTCATTATGTTCCTGTCAAGTTTCAGGACAAACATTATTCCTGTCACCTCTGGCATAATCATGGGTAAGTAACTATTCTTTATACAATCCAAGAGCAAAAAATAACAAGGATAACTCATGCAACTCGAAACATTTGCAATGAAGGCACTACTCTACATGACGCTGGCATTCATAGTGATATTGGTGCTGTTGGTTGTCGTTGTGTTTGTGATGTATATCTACGATGTGACGCAAACCAAACATACCATTCGCCGAAATTATCCGGTGGTGGGCCGGTTCCGTTATATCTTCGAGCATATGGGTGAGTTTTTCCGACAGTATTTCTTTGCCATGGATAGAGAGGAGCTGCCCTTTAATCGTGCCCAACGCAGTTGGGTATATCGGGCTGCCAAGGATGTTAACCGTACGATCGCCTTTGGTTCGACCCGTGATATCACCAAGGATGGTGCGATCATATTCTTGAACTCAGCTTTTCCCACGCTGACTGAGGATGCAATGGCCTGTAATCCTTTGGTCATTGGTCCAAACTGTGTAACTCCATATGAGGCTAATTCGTTCTTTAACATATCAGGCATGAGTTACGGCGCCCTGTCTAAACCGGCTATACAGGCATTATCCCACGGTGCAGCTAGGGCCAATTGCTGGTTAAACACTGGCGAGGGCGGCTTATCGTCCTTTCATTTGGAAGGTGGCTGTGATCTGGTGATGCAAATCGGTACTGCGAAATATGGTATGCGTGATGAAGCGGGTAATTTATGTGACAGACAATTGCGTGAAAAAGCCGCTCATGAGCAGGTGCGAATGTTCGAAATTAAACTTAGTCAAGGCGCAAAACCTGGTAAAGGGGGCATTCTCCCGGCCGACAAAGTCACCCCAGAGATAGCCAAAATCCGTGGTATCAAAGTGGGTGAAGCATCCATATCACCCAATGGTCATAAAGATATCCGTAACGTCAGTGACTTACTTGATATGATTAATCATATCCGCACTGTTACCGGTAAGCCGGTTGGTTTCAAAGCTGTATTGGGCGAAACTTCATGGTTAGATGAATTATTTGAGTGTATCAAAACTCGTGGGGTGGATTCGGCACCGGATTTCATCACCATCGATAGTGCCGATGGCGGCACCGGCGCTGCGCCACAGCCGTTAATGGACTATATGGGGTTACCCATCAAAGAGACCCTGCCATGGCTCGTTTCGCATCTTGAGGGACACGGATTACGAGAGCGCATTCGCGTCATCGTATCGGGCAAAATGATTACCCCCTCCAAAGTCGCCTGGGCGCTATGCATGGGCGCTGATTTCGTTGTCAGCGCACGGGGATTCATGTTCGCACTTGGCTGTATTCAGGCATTACAGTGTAATCAGAATACCTGTCCGACAGGAATTACCACACACAATCCGAAACTCCAGCGTGGTCTGGTATCGAGTTTGAAATCGAATCGAGTAGCCAATTACCACAAGCTTATTGAGTATGATGTCGGGATGATAGCCCATTCCTGTGGCGTTAGTGATCCGAGGAAATTACAACAAAAGCACGTACGTATTGTTGATAAAGGAACGCCTGCGATCACCAGTCAAGTATTCACGCATGAGGAAATTGGTGCCTGAAGCCCTCAATTTCCCAAATCCGTAAGCATCCCCACAGCGAGTTCTACCCAGAGCCACAAAAACAATAAAACAGCGCTAACGGCAATTACTCTGAAATTGTTTCGGGACATGTGATAGTAGGCGATGATGATGACAGATCCCGTGATAAAGAGCATCGCGCCCATAACCACGAAGTCCATCGGGCCCCAATTCACCTCTTGCGTTACTTGCATTAGTGCCAGTGGCACTAGCAATAATGCAATCACTGCCAATGCGAGCAGCAAAAATGGTCTAAATGTCAGTGCTCTCTCTCCCATGTGGCCATTATCGCATGAGTTGTGAAGTATTTGCGCTCAATTTCATGCTAAATCAAGAACCAGCAATGGTTGTTAAGACGACCTATTGACGTCGTTTTACTATAAATATTTGATTTCAAATGTGATTTGATTTTCCATATAATCTTCAATGGTCAATGTCTTACACTTATTAGGGACAAAACTAGGGGGTTTTGTGGGTATAAGACATCAATCACACTGAGGTATATATGAGTATTACCGACTTGGGTTCATGTTTATTTCACGTCTCAAACAATGGTAGCTCAACTCAAGATAACTCTCATAAATTATATGCCCGTGATTGAAACGCTGATAATCTGAGGGGGGCGTGCCATGAAACGTTTGTGCACAGTAATACTGAGTCTGTTCATTTGTAGCTTAGGAGTCAGTGCCGCACCACCAGCTGGCTATTACGACAGTGTCGATGATAGTTCTGCTCAGGCGCTCGCAGCCTCACTGCATGAAATTATCGATGACCACCAACGCTTTCCCTATACCTCTACCGCTACTGATATCTGGGATATCATTAATGTCGCTGATGAGGATCCCCTCAATCCGGGTAATATTTTAGATATCTACAAAAATGCCAGCTATGCCAAGATACCGGGCGGTACTGGCGCCTATAATCGTGAGCACTCCTGGCCCAAGAGCTATGGATTCCCGAACGATAATAGCTCGAATTATCCCTATACCGATGCCCATCATTTATTTGCATCAGACTCTAGCTACAACAGTTCTCGCAGTAATAATCCATACCGTAATTGTGATGCCAGTTGTAATGAGAAAGTGACGCTAGAAACAAATGGACGAGGTGGCGGTAGCGGCTTTTATCCAGGTAACTCCAACTGGGCCAGAGGCACCACGGGGCAGGAAACCTGGCAAACCTGGAGTGGCCGTCAGGGCGACGTTGCCAGAGCCATGTTCTACATGGCAGTGCGCTATGATGGCGGCCAACACAGCATCACCCTAGTGGATGAGCCGGATCTCATGCTCACTGATGACTATGCGCTGATTAAAGCCTATCAGACTGGCTCAAATGAGCCCATCGCCTACATGGGTATGCTCTCTGACCTACTCGCATGGCACGAAGCCGACCCGGTTGACGATATTGAACGCCGACGAAATGATGTCATCTTTGAATATCAGGGCAACCGAAACCCATTTATTGATAATCCTGAATGGGTAGGCTGTGTTTTCGGTACGACCTGTGATGGCGGTGGCGGTGGCCCCGGTGGTGGTGATCCAACAGTGGTATTGGCAGCAACCGAAACATTAACTGGGATAGGAACTGTCACTGGCTCACTCACAGCCACTTGGTCGAGTGATGATAACTATCAAATCATTCAGGAAACTGAGAGTGGCGGCAAGCCTAATAGACGTACTAGTCAGGCAGAGCACCTATGGACGTTTAATGTTGCCGCTTCAAAACAGGCACAACTGTCTGCTGAGGTGGCCTTTGATCAGGCGCTCGATGATGACTCGTTCATTATGGAATACCGCATAGGATCGGGTGACTATGTAACAGCCTTCTCAATTCAGCCTTCAGCGGTCGATCAGATATACACAACAACCTTTAATACCGGTGTTGGTGGCACAGTGACGCTACGATTGATTGATTCTGATCGCACCCGAGGTCTGCGTCAATTAGACGCCATTCGTGTTGATGCACTCAGAATTACCTATGATGACGGTGGTCCGGTGGATACAACACCGCCTGAGGCACCTACGGGGTTAGTAGCAACCGCGGGCAATAGTCAGGTAAGCCTCGATTGGAATACTAATGCTGAGAGTGATCTGGCAGGCTATGTAGTCTACCGAGCAGTCGATGCAACAGGACCTTACGACCGCATCACAGCTTCTACACTCACAGCGACAGGTTACACCGATACCACAGTAGTTAATGGTACGACGTACTACTACTACGTCACAGCTGAGGATACCTCTGGTAATATGAGTTCACCAAGTGCCAGCAGCTCTGCCACGCCTGAAGGTAGTTCATCTGGTCTGTTAGTCGTATCGTCGATTGATATGTCAACTTCGGGTAATAAAACCAAGAAAGTGATAGCGACCGTTACGATGGTAGATGATGCTGGCGTGCCGGTTTCGGGCGCACTCGTCACAGGAACTTTTTCAGGCGATGCTTCCGGGACGCAACAAATCAACACAGATAGTGCAGGTATTGCGCGGTTCCAGGATGGTACACGTCTGAAATCACCGGCGACTGTGACGTTTTGTGTTGATTCCGCAGAGAAATCAGGACTTGTGCTTGATGAGCTTAGCCTCGGTTGTAGCACGATAAGTTTTTAGAAAGCTCGAGACAAAAAAATACCCGCATCAGCGGGTATTTGTATGTCTGGTAGTCGCGGGCGAATTATTCCGGCTGACGCCCTCACCCTTTCAGGGCCGTTAACATCCAAGATGTTAACGTTCGGTACAGCAAGCTGTACTCGTCGAACGCCTTCTGCGATTCTCATTGCATTTGCTCGGGACAAAAAAATACCCGCATCAGCGGGTATTTGTATGTCTGGTAGTCGCGGGCGAATTCGAATCGCCGACCTCTACCATGTCAAGGTAGCGCTCTAACCAACTGAGCTACGCGACTATTGTTGCTACTGTCTTCAGCAGGCGCGTAAATTATCATTTTCATTCACTACTCGCAAGCAGTTTAGTAGCTTTCACTGCAACTAATTAGTACATCCCTGATTTGAGTACCTGCGATTTAAGCTCCTCAATGGTGTCACGAATACTGGCCGCTTCTTCGAACTCCAGATTCTTGGCATGTTCAAACATTTGCTTTTCCAGTTTTTCAATCGTGGTAGCCATGTCTTGGGTATCTTTAACTTTATAATCTTTGGCGATATCCGCCACTTTTTGTCGCCGCGCTTTGTTGGATTTGTATTTATTCCCACCATGCTGCATCACATCCGCCACTTTTTTCACAATGGTCTTAGGCTCAATACCATGTTCAGTGTTATATGCTATCTGAAGTTCACGACGTCGATTGGTTTCATCCATTGCCCGTTTCATCGATCCGGTTATTGTATCAGCATAGAGAATCGCTGTGCCTTTAACATTTCGCGCAGCACGTCCAATGGTTTGGATCAAAGAACGCTCCGACCGCAGAAAGCCCTCTTTGTCCGCATCTAGAATGGCAACTAGAGTCACCTCTGGCATGTCCAGTCCCTCACGTAACAGATTGATACCCACCAACACATCAAATTCTCCTAGACGCAGGTCACGGATGATCTCCATCCGTTCAACCGTATCGATATCTGAATGAAGGTACCGCACTCGGACGCCATGCTCAGATAGGTAATCGGTTAAATCCTCTGACATACGCTTGGTAAGTGTGGTTACAAGGACTCTGTCGCCCTCTGAGACCCGTATATTAATTTCTGAGAGTAAGTCATCCACCTGAGTGCTCACCGGGCGTACTTCGACCTGTGGGTCAATTAATCCTGTGGGTCTAACCACCAGTTCAACTGTCTGACCTGCATGTTCGGTATCCCACGGGCCCGGTGTAGCTGAGATCATCACCATTTGGGGTGCTCGTGCCTCAAACTCCTCAAAACGCAGTGGACGATTATCCAGTGCAGAGGGTAAACGAAAGCCATATTCAACCAACGTCTCTTTACGTGACCGGTCCCCTTTATACATGCCGCCTACCTGAGGGATAGTCACATGTGATTCATCAACGAACATAAGACAGTCGTGTGGAAGATAATCGAGTAGTGTAGGTGGTGGCTCACCCGGATTTTTGCCCGACAGATAACGTGAATAGTTTTCGATTCCTGAACAATATCCAAGCTCTTGCATCATCTCGATATCAAATTTCGTCCGCTGCTCCAGTCGCTGTGCTTCGAGTAGCTTGTTGTTACCTCGCAATTGTTCCAGACGCTCTTTCAACTCATCTTTAATCGACTCTATGGCATCCAGAATGGTCTGGCGAGATGTTACATAATGACTTTTCGGGTATATGGTTATCCGTGGCAATTTCTGAATCACCTCGCCGGTCAGTGGATCAAAGTATGATAATGCCTCGATTTCGTCATCGAACAGCTCTACCCGAATCGCCTCTCGCTCAGACTCAGCCGGGAATATATCGATCACATCGCCGCGAACTCGATAGTTTGCTCGAGACAACTCGATATCATTGCGGGTGTATTGTAACTCGGCCAAACGACGCAAAAGATAACGCTGATCCAATCGGTCACCACATTGCATGTGAATGACCATGCCGTGATACGCCTGTGGGTCACCCAAACCATAAATACAGGACACTGAGGCTACCAGGATAGTGTCGCGGCGCTCTAACATCGATTTGGTAGCGGAGAGACGCATCTGCTCAATATGGTCATTAATTGAAGCATCTTTCTCGATGAAGGTATCGGATGCTGCAACATACGCCTCAGGTTGATAGTAGTCGTAGTAAGAAACGAAGTATTCCACGGCATTATTAGGGAAGAATTCCTTCATCTCTCCGTAAAGCTGAGCTGCGAGTGTCTTATTCGGCGCCATGACAATTGCAGGACGCTGAGTTTGCGCGATCACATTGGCTACAGTAAATGTTTTTCCCGAGCCCGTGACGCCCAGTAATACCTGATGTGCCAACCCAGAATCGAGGCCATCGAGTAGCTCTTCAATAGCCCGCGGTTGGTCTCCGGAGGGTTTAAAATCGGAGACCAAATCAAAGGGTTTAAAGTATGGTGTTTGCTCAGTTGTCATGCGCGGATGATGTAATTCAAAAGTCGTCTATTCTAACAGTGACCACAGGGTCAATACGAGTGCATTAAAAGTATACGGAAAATACAGTTTTTTCGTACCAGAATGTTGACCAAAACCCGAAAACGGATTATCATTCGCGCCGCTCTAAGCAATTCCCCGATAGCTCAGTTGGTAGAGCAACGGACTGTTAATCCGTTTGTCGCTGGTTCGAGCCCAGCTCGGGGAGCCACTATTCTAAAGCCCTGCAGAGATGCGGGGCTTTTTCGTTTAGGCTCATTGCGGGAATTTTGCGGGAATCTCGGTTCTCCCAATACATCATCCCTCCACAGATAAGTAGTTTCATATATATATCCCACCTGCC
>CAXRAF010000070.1:0-6462 GCA_964228485.1 Alteromonadales bacterium
CTGCCATGGTCAGGGTTAAATGCTGCTTAGCTCGGGTGATCCCGACATATAAAAGACGCCGCTCCTCTTCGATAGTATCTTCCTCAATCGACGACTTATGAGGTAACAGATCCTCTTCCATGCCGACCAGATATACTTGCGCAAACTCGAGTCCCTTGGCGGCATGCAGCGTCATTAACTGAACTGAGCCCGAGGCCTCCTCCTGCTGTTGTAATTCTTTAATGAGTAATTGATTGATGACTTCATTTAAATCATCATTTTGTTGTTGCTGCAGACCATCAGCAATCCAGCGGCATAGCTCTTTAACATTGTTCCAACGATACTCCGCCGCCTTGGGTGTGCTGGACGATTCCATAAGCCAGTGATCATAACTCAACTCTCGCACAAACCAGTCAACATCGAATGGCGCTTGCTGTGCCGCCTTGTTGATCAGTGTTACGAAATCATCGACCGCCTGTTTGGCGCGTAAGCCAAGTTCATCGATACGATGGATATCTTGACAGGTTTTGAACAGTGATTGTTTTGCCTGACGTGCCCGTTTGGCGATAACTTGCAAGGTCTTGCTCCCAATGGCTCGGCGAGGAACATTGATAATGCGCTGACAGGCTGCATCATCGTCCGGGTTACTGATCAGACGAAAGTAAGCCATCAGGTCACGAATTTCACTCCGGGCAAAAAATGATTGACCACCACTCATCTGGTAGGGAACCCGATGTTGAATTAACTCCTTTTCAAAGAATTTAGCCTGATGGTTACCACGATACAGAATGGCATAGTCTGACCCCATGCGTTTAGTTGCTAACTTGTTGGCGATCAGATCTGAGACCACCCACTGGGCTTCAACCTCCTCGTCCTCAAGTTGCATCACTCGAACCAAATCTCCCTCATCATGATCTGACCATAATGTTTTATCAAAAATATGCGAGTTATTGGCTATAAGCTCATTGGCAACGCGCAATACGCGACCACAACAGCGATAGTTCTGCTCTAACTTTATTACTTCCAGATTAGGGTAATCAGCTTGCAGCTGTTGCAGATTTTCAGGCTTTGCCCCACGCCAGGCATAGATCGATTGATCATCATCACCAACGACAGTAAACCGTGGGTCCGCGCCTGCAAGGAGTTTGACTAACTGATATTGCGCTTCGTTGGTATCCTGATATTCATCTACCAAGAGATAGCGAATTTTATTTTGCCATTTGCTCCGGATTACTGGGTTATCACGCAATAATCTGACCGGCAAGGCAATGAGATCATCAAAATCGAGCGCATTGCATAAATCCAGGTGCTCATCATATGCCCGATATACAGCAGCATAATATTGTGTGTTCTGATCACTGGCACTCTTGAGTACTTGCTCAGCCGACAAGCCGGCATTTTTCCAATCACTGATGCGATTCTTGACAAGATAGAGCTGTTGCTTATCGCCTTTGATTTGCTGCTCGGTTAAATCATCGAGCACTTTCAAACTGTCTTGCTCATCAAATATCGAGAACCGTGCAGTGCGCCCCAAATGCTGAATTTCACTGCGTAAAATCGCCATACCCAAGGTATGAAATGTCGATGTGCGCACCTCAGCACCTGACTCTTCTCCCAGTATTTTAATCAGCCGCTCGCGCATTTCCTTGGCAGCCTTATTGGTAAACGTTACAGCGGCTATAGAATCCGGTTGATAATGGCACTGATTCACTAAATGACTGATTTTGTGGGTAATGACTGCCGTTTTACCACTGCCAGCACCCGCTAGTACAAGCACTGGATTCGCAATGGCAAGTACGGCTTGTTGTTGTCGTTTATTGAGTCGCACGATGAGTATTATTTTTATCAAATCAAGGGTTCAGATCATACCTTAATTCATCCAGATAATGTTATTATTTAGTCATGCTAGATGACGTAAGTTCCATACTTGATGAGCTCAATGATGCACAGCGTGAAGCCGTGTGTGCACCTGCCAATCCGCTGTTAATATTAGCCGGTGCTGGTAGCGGTAAAACACGCGTACTGGTGCATCGAATTGCCTGGTTAATTCAGGCTGAAAACCACTCACCATATGCCATTCTTGCCGTAACCTTTACCAATAAGGCTGCCAAAGAGATGCGTGCTCGCGTTGAGCACATTTTGCAAATGGACACCACGCCCATGTGGATAGGCACATTTCACGGCATAGCGCATCGGTTATTACGCGCCCATCATCAGGAAGCCGGACTGCCAAACAATTTCCAAATTCTCGATTCTGATGATCAGCTCAGACTGGTTAAGCGTGTCATGCGTGATAATCAGATCGATGAAAAACAATGGGCGCCCCGACAAGCACAGTGGTTTATTAATGCTCAAAAGGATGAAGGTTTGCGGGCCAAGGATGTGGTCACGCATAACGATATTTTTGCCAAAGTAATGCTCAAAATTTATACCGCATACGAAGCCTTATGTGCGCAGTCAGGTCTGGTGGATTTTGCAGAGTTATTACTTCGTGCAACCGAGCTATGGCAGAACAATCCCGGGTTACTACGACATTATCAAGACCGGTTTGCCCATGTGTTAATCGATGAGTTTCAGGATACTAACCAGATTCAATATCAATGGATTAAGGCTCTGTGTCAGGATCATGGACGGATTACTATTGTCGGTGACGATGATCAGTCAATTTATGGTTGGCGTGGTGCGAAGGTTGAAAATATCCATGATTTTGAATCCGATTTTAATCATATGACCATTATCCGCATGGAGCAAAACTATCGCTCTACAGCGAATATTCTAAATGCTGCCAATGCCGTCATTCGACATAATCAAGACCGCTTAGGCAAGGAGCTATGGACTGAGGATAATGATGGTGAGCCTCTGCAGGTCTATGCCGCATTTAATGAGCAGGAAGAGGCCCGATTCATCGCTGCGCGGATCAAACAGTATTGTGAGGGGGACACCGCCTGGGGCGATGTCGCTGTCTTGTATCGCTCCAATGCGCAATCTCGGGTGTTGGAAGAATCCCTCATTAGTCTGAAAATACCCTATCGAATTTATGGCGGCTTACGTTTCTTCGAACGGGCTGAAATTAAAGATGCCCTGGCTTATCTCAGACTCATAGCCAGTCCCGAGGACGATACCGCCATTGAGCGCGTGATCAATGTGCCAACCCGGGGTATTGGCATGAAAACTGTGGATATGGTCCGGCAGTATGCTCGCGATTATCGCGTATCGCTATGGCAGGCTATTCTGGCCATATGTAACGAGTCGAATGCCTCAGCACGGGTGAAATCCAGCCTAAAAGGCTTTGTGGACCTGATTGTTGCTATGAATGCCGACTGTGTCGATTTAGCTTTGCATCAACAGGTAAAAGAAGTCATCGAGACTGCTCAGTTAATTCCTCACTACAAAAAAGGCGGTGGTGAGAAAGCACAATCTCGTATTGAAAATCTGGAGGAGCTGATCAACGCATCGCGTGATTTTGAAGATCTGGAAATCGAGGAAAATATGACTCCTCTGACAGCCTTCCTCAGTCACGCAGCGCTTGAGTCAGGTGATGAGCAGGCCAGTGAGTTTGATTCGGCCGTCCAGTTAATGACCTTACACTCGGCCAAAGGGCTGGAGTATCCTCTGGTCTTTATCGCCGGAATGGAAGAGGGATTATTTCCCCATCATCTGTCGACCGAAGACCCGGTGAAACTCGAGGAAGAGCGTCGCTTATGTTATGTCGGCATCACGCGCGCCATGGAAAAATTATATTTATGTTGGGCAGAGAAACGACGCATATTTGGTACCGATCATTACCACACCCCATCGCGCTTTTTGGAGGAAATACCCTCTGAGCTGATCAGCGAGATTCGTCTTAATGCCCAGGTGTCTAGACCCTATAGCCATATTTCAACCGCTCAAAACAACCATACCGACTTTAGTGTCGGTCAACGGCTGATGCATCCTAAATTTGGTGAGGGAACGGTGATTCACTTTGAAGGTCAGGGTCCACAGGCTAGAGTACAGATCAATTTCGAGTCTGTGGGTAGTAAGTGGCTGGTTCTGGCCTATGCTCGCCTCACGCCCTGCTGAAAACTTGACTGAACTGGTCAGTCCAGCGCTGATTTGTTAAAGTCAGCTAAAATAATTAAGAGAATCCTTATGAAACGACGTCATTTTGTAGGTGCTGTAGGCGCCGGCTCAGTCGCTGCAATGGCAGGCTGTGCACCGCAGGAGACCCACTGTGAGGGTACAGCGGAAAATACCAGCGCTGAAACCATTAAATGGAATATGGTCACTACCTGGCCTAAGAACTTCCAAGGTTTAGGTGAAGGCGCTGAGCACATTGCGCAGCTAATCAATCAGATGAGTGGCGGAAGACTCCAGGTAAAGGTCTTTGGCGCTGGCGAAATTGTTCCGTTCCAAGGTGTATTCGATGCCGTGGGATCCGGTGTTGCGCAGATGGGTCACGGAGCTGCCTATTATTGGCGCGGTAAGATGCCTAGCGCGCCCTTCTTCTCAACGATTCCCTATGGCTTGAATGCCAATGAGCTGACGTCCTGGATATTACGTGGCGGTGGTTATGAATTATGGCGCGAGCTTTATGAGCCATTTGGTATTGTGCCGTTCTTAGGCGGTAACACGGGTGTTCAGATGGCCGGTTGGTTCAATAAAGAAATCAATAGTTTGGATGATTTAAAGGGTTTGAGAATGCGTATTCCCGGACTCGGTGGTGAAGTGCTCAAGCGTGCTGGCGGTATTCCGATCCTCAAAGGTGGCGGTGAAGTATTCACCGCACTAGAAACTGGCAACATTGATGCGGCAGAATTTGCAGGGCCATACAATGATCTGGCGATGGGACTCTACAAGGCGGCGAAGTATTATTATTACCCCGGCTGGCATGAGCCAGGCCCGGCGCTTGAAACCATTGTAAACAAAGAGGCTTACAATGCCTTGCCAGACGATTTGAAAGCCATCGTCGAAAACGCCTGTAATGCAGCAAATCAGGATATTTATTCAAATTACATTGCTAAGAATAATTCCTCACTCAAGGTACTGGTCGAGGATCATAATGTCGAGTTGAGGCGTCTACCCGATGATGTGTTAGCAGAATTACGTGTGTTGGCCGATGAGGTAGTTACTGAGTCCGTCGCCGATGATCCGTTAGGACAACGCATTCTAGCTTCATTCATGGATTTTCGTGAGCAGGTGCGCGACTGGCATGCAATATCCGAATACGCCTACACAGATATCATTAATAAATAGTGGTAATGAAAGGCCAGTTAGATACTGACTGGCCTGAGCTGTTAGAACAAGGTGATATCTTCGTCGTCATCACTCTCGGCAAAGTCTTCCAGTTGCCCATGGTCGTGGGTATTGGCATGAATCTCCATCTCTTCCTGAGTGGTATAGCTTTGCGTTAACTTGAGTAGATAGCTCTCTACCTGAGCTTCACCCTGCTCTGATAGGGTGTCGAAGTTAATGACACCTCTGTCGATGTCTGTTTGTAGATCATCAAGGTTCTCGCTTACATGAGATAAGATTTGACTGACTCTATCCTGGAACTGCATCTTGACGATAATGCCGGAGATTTCCTCGCGGATATGATTACCCATATTAGTCATCAAATTATCGGCTTCTGCCAGACTGTAAGTGGTGAATTTATGTTGTTCGATAACTTCTTTAATGACATTGTCAGACGTCTCGATCAACTCTTCTTCCTTAAGCGAAGCCTCCTTTGCCGAGGTCAAGACATCGGACACGCCTTTTGAGATGAAATCAACTTTCTGCTTAATTTCCTCACCCGTCTCACCGGACTGTTTAGCCAGCTTGCGCACTTCATCTGCAACCACAGCAAAGCCACGGCCAGCCTCACCCGCTCGCGCAGACTCAATCGCCGCGTTAAGTGCCAAGAGGTTGGTTTGATCCGCAACCTGCTGCACAGATTCTGCCATCCGGGTCAGATCAGAGGTGTAATTATCGAGTTCTTGGATTTTCTTCAAGCTTGCACTCTTAAGATCAACAATGCTGCGCAAAGAACTGATCACCTGCTGTAATTCATCCTGTATTTTTTCTGCTGTCTTGCGGATATTTTCGCGACTGTTGTATGGCTCGCCATCGACACCCTCTGTACCGGTCATTTGAATAGTGGCATGAAGGCTACTGCTAATTTCAACGAATCGTTGTGATAACTCGGAAATGGCCGTTGTCGACTCGTTAATACTGTGAGCAATTTGCTCAGACCAAATGGGCGCTGCTTGTGAATAGAGTTTTGATAACGAATTAAACGCCAATTCACCGGAAGGAATTTCCGCCAGCTGCTCTTGGAGTACGGCTATTTGTTGAGCATGTTGACTACTCTCTTGTTTTTGAAACAGCAGAGACGCTGCCATAGAAATAAGTGCAACAACCGCACAAACGATCGCTCCGATAGTACTACTAATCAACGCAAAAATGATCGCTCCTGCGATAGCGACCAACCCCACATAGTTCATTAATAATGCTTTTTTATCA
>CAXRAF010000071.1:0-3478 GCA_964228485.1 Alteromonadales bacterium
TTACCTGCTTAAAATTAGATAGGGCTATGTTAACTGAAACACAATATTTCTCAACAGCAGACAATTAACTATTCACGCATTATTACCCTTGACCATATTGCAAAATATTAGAATATCCTTATATTAGAAAAATATGATATAATGCCGTTAAGATAAATAACACAGTTAATTTATTTATCAATAAATAGAAAGTTTGTAGTTGGGAAACATATGGAAATTATTGAATTCAACGTCTGGTCATCTTTTCTCGGTGGCTGTTTAATAGGCCTATCCGCATTCATGCTCATGTTTATATCGGGTCGTGTCGCTGGATGTTCAGGAATACTTACTAATGCTATTTTAGGCGTTAGTGGGCAGCGTATGTGGCGTTCAATGTACATCCTAGGTCTAGCAATAGCGCCGCTGTTAACCGCTTCATCTGTATACACACTACCAGAGCAATATAACTTTGACTGGTCGATTCTAATCATCGCTGGTTTGCTAGTAGGAATTGGCACTAGCATGGCTAATGGCTGCACGAGTGGTCATGGTATCTGTGGGCTCGGTCGTTTATCAAAACGCTCAATAGTTGCCACTTGTGTATTCATGTCCTCAGCCGTGGTTACAGTCTATATCAGTCGTCATTTGTTAGGAGGTTCGTGATGAGTAATCTGGTGAGTTTGTTGAGTGGATTAATTTTTGGCTTGGGTTTGATGATCGCTCAAATGGTTAATCCAAACAAGATTATTCAGTTTCTTGATATTACAGGTAAATGGGATCCAAGCTTAGCCTTCGTAATGGCAGGCGCCCTGTTAGTGTTTGGCTTAGGATATGCTTTTTTGATTAAACCGAGAGCCCGCTCGTTAGATGACTCTGTCATAGCTAAAGTAAACTCGGCACCCATTGATGGTCAACTGATTATTGGTTCGAGCTTATTCGGCATCGGCTGGGGATTGATTGGTCTATGTCCGGGCCCCACAATAGCCAATCTTTCGAGTTTAAACCCGATGATTTGGACATTTTTCGTAGTGATGATTATCGGTTTGATGATTGGTAACATCATCAAAAAGGTGAAGATAAAAGTGGCGTCCCCTAGGGGAGTCGAACCCCTGTTGCCAGGATGAAAACCTGGAGTCCTAGGCCTCTAGACGAAGGGGACCCTTAGACTTTAAAAACCCGCTCATTTGCGAGAGATGCGAATTCTAGCGATGCCGTGTTTTGATGTCAACAACTGATGGCAAAAATATTGGTGGAGCTAGGCGGGATCGAACCGCCGACCTCTTGCATGCCATGCAAGCGCTCTCCCAGCTGAGCTATAGCCCCAGTATTCGCAAGGAGGCGCATTGTATCAAGAACCTCTGCCCTGTCAATAAAATTTTTAACACTGGGAACAGATCTGTAAATCAGTTACATTGCCTCTATGAAACAATATAGTGCAGATGTGATTGTGGTCGGTGCCGGATTAGCTGGTTTGGTGACCACACTCGAGTTAGTCAAACAGCAACAACGCGTCATTGTAATCGATGCTCGCCCACAATCTGACATGGGGGGACTAGCCAATTGGGCGTTTGGTGGAATGGCGCTTGTCGGAACACCAGAGCAGCAGAGCAAGGGGATTAAAGACAGTCAGGAACTGGCACTCTCCGACTGGCTTGCCTATGCCGATTTTTCTTCCGATCAACACTGGCCACGAGCCTGGGCAGAATACTATATTGAGCGTTGCATACCTGACATATATGAATACATTCGTGATCTGAAGATTAAATTTCTACCGGCTGTTAACTGGGCTGAGCGAACTGGCAACACAGTACCTCGGTATCATATTCTCTGGGGTTGTAGTTTACGTCTGATCACACAGCTCAAACGACAACTTGCACAATACAGTCATCTCATTGACTTCCACTTTGAACACAGGATTCAGTCAATTAACACTAGCAACGGCACTGTCATTGGCTGTGCCTCTGACTCTGCCGAATTTTCAGCGCCATCTGTGGTCATGGCGACCGGTGGCTTCGGTGGTTCAGCGTCTAAGGTGAAACAGCATTGGCCAGCAGCGTGGTCTGAGCCCAAACAAACCATACTCAATGGCTGTCACCCGGCCAATGATGGCAAATTGGCAGAGCAAGCAACCTCAGTCGGTGCCCAATTGACGCAAATGGAAAATATGTGGAACTATGCTGCGGGCATTCGTCACCCTGAGCAGACCTTTGCCGATCGCGGCCTGAGTCTCATACCCTGTCGCTCAGCACTTTGGATCACACCCCAGGGCGAACGAGTTATGCCAGCATTGATGGGGGGCAATGATACGGTAGCTTTGTGTCATGCTATCAATGAACTTCAGATACCCTACTCCTGGCAGATCCTCAATCGTGCGATTGCATTAAAAGAGTTTGCTGTGTCTGGCTCTGAGCATAATGTCGCGATCAGAGATAGGCGATTATTCCGATTCATCAGAGAATTAGTGTTTGGTAATCGTACGCTCGTCGATCAGATGTGTGCTGAGTGTGAGGATTTTGTTGTCGCCGATAGTCTTGAGGAACTGGCAGATAAGATGGCCAAACAAACCAGCGATCATCGCCTTGATAAGACGATGTTTAGTAACACGGTGAAAGACTTCGATGCGCTGCTGCAGGAGCAACCGGCAAGCGACACACAAATTAAAACACTGCACACAATCCGAGAATATATGCCTGATAAGTTTAGAACACTGAAACCACAGTCGTTATTAGCGAAACCGCCGTATATTGCAATCAATGTCCGGCTTATTAGCCGCAAGAGCATGGGCGGGATCATGACCAACCTACAAAGCCAGGCACTCAACGCAGCTGATGAGGTGATACCTGGGCTCTATTGTGTTGGTGAAGCGGCAGGTTTTGGCGGGGGTGGCTCGAGTGGTAAGAAGTCATTAGAGGGTACCTTTTTATCCGGATGTATTTTGACCGCTCGACAGGCGGCTCGTAGTTTGCTGTAATCAGCGGCGATCTGTTCACATTAATGAGGAAATAAGCATGAATAAAACTGGGGCCTGGCTAGTCAGGTATGCACTGGAGCAGATTGGCGTGCGTCAGACGTTTGGTATACCCGGAGTGCACAATACCGAGTTGTACGATGAATTGAATTCCTCGCAACAAATAGAACCGATACTGGTATCACATGAGGTGGGTGCTGCCTTTATGGCTGATGCTGTTAGTCGCACAAGTGCGCAAATTGGCTGTTTGGCTATTGTGCCGGCGGCAGGCGTAACGCACGCCTGTAGTGGCATTGGAGAGGCATTTCTTGATGGCATACCAATGCTCGTCATATCAGGCGGTATTCGCAGTGACTCAGATTATGGTTATCAACTACATGAAGTTGATCAGCATGCCCTATTAAAGCCCATCACAAAAGCGACTTTCCTGATCAGTGAACATAATGAAATCGTCGATACCATTTATCAGGCCTACCGCATTGCCACTTCCGGTGAACCTGGCCCGGTATTTATCGAAGTACCGGTCAATCT
>CAXRAF010000072.1:0-34847 GCA_964228485.1 Alteromonadales bacterium
TTCATGAGCTGTTGTACTGTGCGATGATCGGTGTGCTTCAGTAAGTTATTCAGCGGACTCAGCTCTGTATCGTGGATTGACTGATTGTACTTGGAGGCAAGGTTACGAATCTCGAAATAGCCGAGCAGGGCCGCAAGTAAAATGATTAGTCCCTGATTGTTGGATACGCCAAATACCACCAGACATATGATTATTATCAGTTTAATGAGGCGTAACTGCTTCAGACCCACGTCGTGTATCTCCAGAGTCGGTTAGTTCCAGCAATGTAAGACGCAGTCTAGCATGACATGTTGCAGAGCAGAAATATTTGCTTATCACAGTAAAAATCAGTAACTTAACTCTGGACCCACGATTTTGGACAATTCAATGTATAGCATATTAGTAATCGACGATGACGAACAACTCTTAAGGTTGATTCGTGATATGTTTGAGATTGAAGGCTGGAGTGTTCAAACCTGTGCGTCAAATGATGCTGTAGAAAAAGCTGTTAAAGACGGTACATATGATCTCTGCATTATCGACTTACACCTTCCTGATGGTGATGGTAATCGTTTAATTGAATCATTACACGACTCTTTGAGTATTCCTGTGATAGCAATCAGTGGTACTGAAAATACTATAGATTTGGCTGCAACTCGTCAGATTGGGGCTGATTATCACATGAAGAAACCATTTGAGCCTGACGAATTGATCATCGAGTGCCGTCGCCTGATAGAGAAGCATAGAGCACCTGCAACGTAACATTTATATTTCTCATTTTTCAGTCATTAATGACAGTTTAAAGACAAAAACTAGGTAATCAGTTCTTGTTCTTCTGAATTTTCAGTCCATACTTTGACTAACGAACATACAAACTAAACACATTTTTATCGAGACCTTTATGTTAGCGCCTAAAGATATGAACGAATCTCAGATATTGACGCCAAATCAAGTGGCGGAAATGCTGATGGTATCGCCGGCTGCTGTGCGTCAATGGGCAGCCAAAGGTCAGATACCTGCGATGACGACACCTGGTGGTCATCGACGATTCAGATTAGGAGATGTGATTGACTTTGCTCAAGGACGAGGTATGTCATTACAGAACCACTATGACGCCTTATCAATACTCATTGTCGATGATGATGAGCAATATGCTAAATTCCTCAAAGAAATCATCACGTTGCATGATGACAACATCAAAGTGCGTGTGGCAAATGATGGTTTTGAAGCTGGCAAATTAGTCCAAAGTTTCAAGCCGGATTTAGTGTTTCTTGACTTACGCATGCCGACAATGGACGGCTTCGAAACCTGTCGCCGCCTGAAAAGTGATCCAGATACAGACTCAATCAGAATTGTCTGTATGACGGGATTTGATGCTGATTCAGATCGCGCGAAGGTGCTCGAATATGGCGCAGAGGCTTGCCTTAAGAAACCAATTGAGGAAGAATTAGTCATTTCCTACTTGGATAAAGCAACAGCTTAATGCTCAACGGCAAACGATTGTGACTAAAAAAACAATTCTGGTTATCGAGGATGACCTCGAATTACAGGCCTTCGTAGAAGAATTTTTAACGGAAAACAACTACCAGATTTTGCTTGCGAATAATGGTAACGAGGGACTGGCAATGATTGAAGAGAATCAGCTCGATTTGATTCTCACCGATTTACTTATGCCAGAAAAAGATGGCGTGCGTGTCATCTCAGATGTCAAAGCACACCACCCAGAAATCCCTATCATTGCCATGTCAGGTGGGCAATCTGTATTCTCTCCGGTATTTCTGGAAGCAGCCAATACACTGGGTGCTACAAAGACACTCACAAAGCCATTCAGAAACGAAGAATTACTACAAACAATCCAAGATTGTCTGAAAACCGACGACTAAACTGATAATTCCCTGAGATATGCCAGATTTCCTCATTCCACGAGGTGAATTTTGCTTGCAATCACGGACTGATTTTGATTAAATGCGCGCTCTCGAAATCAGTACTGCATTTTGGACGAATATCGCTAAATACTGAGTTCGAATCGAATCACTCTGATGATTGATGCTGCGGAAGTGGTGGAATTGGTAGACACGCTGGTTTTAGGTACCAGTGCCGCAAGGCGTGAGAGTTCAAGTCTCTCCTTCCGCACCAATTGTTCAAGAGCTGGCGCGCTCCAGCTCAGACTAAGCAAAGAATGTTGAAGGGGATTTTAGATCCCCTTTTTTGAGGAAGTTAAATATTATGCAAGTTTCTGTTGAAACCACACAGGGCCTCGAGCGAAAAGTGACCATCAGCATCCCCGCTGGTGATATGAAAACTGAAGTACAAAAGCGTCTGCAACAGCTATCCAAGACACAAAGAATGGCTGGATTCCGACCCGGTAAAATCCCGATGAGCATCATCAAGAAAAGATTTGGTCCGGCAGTACGCAATGAAGTTTATCAAGAAGCCATGTCGCGCTCATTTTACGAGGCAATTCAACAAGAAAATATCCAGCCTGCAGGACAACCGATGTTGGATGCTGAGACATTTGAAGGCGATGATTTTGAATTCACTGCCACGTTCGAAGTGTTTCCTGAGATAAAACTCAAGCCATTTAAAGACATCAAAATAGAGCGGCCTGAAGCAGAAATTACTGAAAAGGATGTTGATAACATGCTAACCAATCTGCAGAAGCAGAAAGGTACATGGGCGTCTGTTAAGCGCATGGCGAAAAAAGAAGATAAAGTCACAATTGATTTTGTCGGCAAGGTAGACGGTGAAGTATTCGAGGGCGGTTCAGCTGAGAAGTTTGATTTGATTCTTGGTTCTGATTCCATGATCCCTGGTTTCGAGAAAGCACTCCTTAAAATTAAGAAGGGTGAAGAGCGCGATATCGATGTTACCTTCCCAGAGGATTACCAAGCTGAAAACCTGGCAGGCAAAGATGCAGTATTCTCAATCGTTTGCCATGATGTCCAAGGCATGAAGTTGCCAGAAATGGACGATGATTTTGTCAAAGAATTTGGTGTCGACGAAGGCGGAGTTGATGCACTCAAAGAAGAAATCACCAAAAACATGCAGCGCGAGCTTGATGCCAAGCTACGTAGCATGAACAAGCAGGTTGTTTTCGAAGCGGTGCAAAAAGCCAATGACGTCGAGATTCCTAAGCCACTCATCGATCGTGAAATTGATTTGCTAAAACAACAGGCTGTACAACAATTCTCTCAAGGTCGTGATGCGAATATTGATATTCCTGACCTACCGGCAGCACTGTTCGAAGAGCAGGCGAAAACCCGTGTATCTTTGGCGCTGCTTGTGAATCAGATAATCACTGATAATGAGTTGAAAGTGGATGCTGACCGCGTTAAAGAGCAGGTTGAAACGATGGCATCGGCCTATGACGATCCAGAGCAAATGGTCAACTGGTTCTACTCTAACCCAGAGCAATTGCAGCAGGTTGAATCATCTGTGCTTGAAGATCAGGTCGCGGAATTTATTATCGAAAATGCCAAAGTGAAGAATAAATCGATGAGCTTTGACGAGATTATGTCACCAGCGAATGCCTAGTACTTGAAGTAGGACTTGCTGAACACCATAAAATAACGTAGTTTTGGTAAAGTTATTATTCACAGGGTTTTTACGATGAAATCAGCACTTGATGCACAAAATCTGGGACTAGTCCCAATGGTCATTGAACAAACAGCCAAAGGTGAACGTTCATTTGACATCTACTCTCGACTGCTCAAAGAGCGCGTCATTTTTCTGGTTGGTGGTGTTGACGATAATGTTGCTAATCTTGTCGTCGCACAGCTGTTGTTTTTAGAATCAGAAAACCCGGATAAAGACATCTCTCTCTACATTAATTCACCGGGTGGTTCTGTGACTGCTGGTATGTCTATCTATGACACCATGCAGTTCATCAAACCGGATATTTCCACGCTGTGTATCGGCCAAGCGTGCTCGATGGGTGCATTTCTACTAACCGGCGGCACTAAAGGCAAGCGTTTCGCACTGCCTAACTCACGTATGATGATTCATCAGCCACTCGGTGGATTCCAAGGTCAGGCCTCTGATATTGAGATACATGCCAAGGAAATTTTAACCCTGAAAGATCGACTCAATCAGATTATGGCAGACAATACTGGGCAATCACTCGAGCAAATATCGAACGATACAGATCGTGACAATTTCATGAGTGCTCATGACGCAGTCGACTATGGTTTGATTGACAAGGTGCTTGAGACGCGAAACTAGCGAAATCAAGTATTTGCGTGCTAAAAGTTAGATTCATTCGAATATTTCTCTATTCTTAAGCAAAAATCTCGCAAATTTGTGGATTTAAGCACAGTTTGCTTGCACATCTGCGGTTTTTACATTAAGAATATGTAATATAGTAGTTAAAAATACTACGCAATATCTGGAAACATCCATGAGCGATAAAAATAACGATAAAACAGACGATAATGGCAAACTTCTTTACTGCTCTTTTTGCGGTAAAAGTCAGCATGAAGTGCGCAAATTAATTGCCGGCCCATCTGTGTTCATCTGCGATGAATGCGTTGAGTTGTGTAATGATATTATTCGTGAGGAAGTTCAGGAGTCCACTGAAGAATCTAGCGATGCCAAATTACCGACTCCGCACGAAATCCACCGTCAGCTAGATGACTATGTTATTGGTCAAGAAGCCGCAAAGAAATATCTCTCTGTTGCTGTGTACAATCATTATAAGCGTCTCAACAACGAGGAACGTCCAGGCAAAGATTCAGACCCAGTTGAACTAGGTAAAAGTAATATACTACTACTCGGACCAACCGGTAGCGGTAAGACGTTACTTGCCGAGACTCTGGCTCGTCTGTTAAATGTCCCATTTACTATCGCCGATGCCACAACACTCACTGAAGCAGGTGATGTAGGTGAGGATGTCGAGAATATCATTCAAAAGTTACTCCAGAAATGTGATTACGATGTCGAGAAAGCGCAAAGCGGTATTGTTTACATCGATGAAATCGACAAGGTATCTCGTAAATCTGAAAACCCTTCCATCACACGTGATGTTTCTGGCGAGGGCGTTCAGCAAGCATTATTAAAGTTGATTGAAGGTACTGTCGCTTCGATTCCTCCTCAAGGGGGACGCAAGCATCCACAGCAGGAATTTTTGCAGGTAGACACCTCAAACATCCTATTTATCTGTGGTGGTGCTTTTGCCGGACTCGATAAGATTATTCGTGACCGCTCAGAGAAGGGTGGTATGGGGTTCGCTGCTGAAATCAAAAGCAAGGATGAAAACAAATCATTTGGTGAAGCGCTTAAGGGTGTCGAGCCGGAAGATTTGGTCAAGTATGGACTGATCCCAGAGTTTGTTGGTCGTCTACCTGTTATTGCAACGCTTGAAGAGCTTGATGAAGAGGCGCTGGTTAGAATTCTCAAAGAACCAAAGAACGCCTTGACCAAGCAGTACAATAAGCTGTTTGAACTTGATGGCGCAACACTGGAACTTCGTGATGATGCACTTGTGGCGATTGCTCGCAAAGCAATGAAGCGTGAGACCGGTGCTCGCGGATTACGTTCAATCATGGAGTCAGTTCTGCTTGATACGATGTATGCGCTACCCTCAGAAGAGAATGTCACAAAAGTAGCTATAGATGCTGCGGTCATCGAAGGTGAATCTGAGCCGTTGTTGATATACGAGAATAACGACGTACAAGACAAGCGAGCTTCCTCAGAATAATCTGACCGTGTCTGGTAGTTCCGAGACTACTGCGATAAATATTTAATCGGTCCGCTCGCTTGAAGCATTGTTCACTGTACCCATATAGTTTTTAAGTAACACTGAAAGGCTGCATCCCTGCTAGTCTAATCGAGAGCATACATGAGTAAAGAATTAGCCGAGAACGAATATCCCGTCCTACCACTCAGAGATGTGGTTGTCTTTCCCCACATGGTTATTCCACTATTTGTGGGTCGTCAACGCTCGATTGAAGCGCTTGAGATGGCAACCGGTGCAGACACGCAAATATTATTGGTCGCTCAGAAAGAGGCCGATAAGGAGAGCCCCACTGATAAACACATCTATCAGGTGGGTTGTCTGGCCAACATTCTGCAATTACTCAAACTTCCCGATGGTAATGTCAAAGTATTAGTCGAGGGATTAGAGCGCGTTGAAATCACCGAATACCATCTTGATGAGGAAGTGATCACTGCCAATGTTGTCAATATAAGTGCGGACGAGGAAACGTCTGAAGACAACGAGGTGGTCATGAAGACCATGCTCTCAACCTTTGAGAAATACGTCAAACTGAACACTAAAATTCCTCAGGAGATACTAACGTCTCTGTCGGGTATTGAGGCCCCGGGCCGTCTGACGGACACCATCGCTGCTCACCTGCCACTCAAGGTGGAAAATAAGCAAAAGATACTCGAAATGGCGAATATTGCTGAACGTCTTGAGCACCTGATGGGGCTCATGGACGCAGAGATGGATGTCATTCAACTTGAGAAGAAAGTACGAGGTCGCGTCAAAAAGCAGATGGAGAAAAATCAGCGCGAGTATTATCTCAATGAGCAAATGAAGGCCATCCAAAAAGAACTTGGTGAAAACGAGGAGGGTGTCAGCGAGTTTCAGGATATAGAGAATAAGATAGCTGAAGCGAAGATGCCTGATGAGGCACAGGAGAAGGCTGAATCTGAGCTCAAGAAGCTCAAAATGATGTCGCCTATGTCTGCTGAGGCTACTGTGGTGCGCAGCTACCTTGATTGGATCACTGGCATTCCTTGGAAGAAAAAGTCGCGTGTGCGTAAAGATCTGGCGGCCGCTGAAGAGATTCTGAATGAGGACCATTATGGTCTGGAAAAGGTTAAAGAGCGGATTTTAGAATATTTGGCGGTACAACAACGGGTCAACAAATTGAAAGGTCCTATCCTGTGTCTGGTTGGTCCTCCGGGTGTTGGTAAAACCTCGCTCGGTCAATCCATTGCCAAATCAACAGGACGTAATTTTGTCCGTATGTCGCTTGGTGGTGTGCGTGATGAAGCTGAAATTAGAGGCCATCGTCGTACCTACGTCGGCTCACTTCCCGGCAAAATTATTCAAAAGATGTCAAAAGTCGGGGTTAAAAACCCAATGTTCTTGCTCGACGAACTCGACAAAATGACCAGTGACATGCGTGGTGATCCAGCCAGTGCCATGTTGGAGGTGCTTGATCCCGAGCAGAATAGTTCATTCAACGACCACTATCTGGAGGTCGATTATGACTTATCCGATGTGATGTTTGTCGCCACGGCTAACAGCATGAACATACCGGCACCACTGCTGGATCGTATGGAGGTTATCAGACTGTCAGGCTACACTGAGGAAGAGAAACTCAACATTGCCCTGAAATATCTCCTGCCTAAACAGATTAAAAACAATGGTTTGAAGGATGGCGAATTAGAAATTAGCCGTAAAGCAGTTGTCGATATTATTCGTTATTACACCAAAGAAGCAGGTGTACGCGGTTTGGAACGTGAAATCGCCAAGCTGTGCCGTAAAACAATCAAAGATATTTTGCTATCCAAAAAGTCGAAAAAACCACTGACTAAGGTCAAAATCACACCTAAAGATCTGGAAAAGTATCTCGGTGTTCAGCGCTTTGATTATGGTACTGCGGCTGAATCAGCTCAGGTCGGACAGGTAACCGGCTTAGCCTGGACTGAATTTGGTGGCGAAATATTAACCATCGAGTCTGCCGTAACGGCAGGTAAAGGCAAAACCACCTGTACGGGTTCTTTGGGTGATGTCATGAAAGAGTCGATCACTGCAGCGTTGACTGTAGTCAGGGCTCGCGCCAGTAGCCTAGGTATTGCCGAGAACTTTCACGAAAAGATCGATGTCCACGTTCACGTACCCGAGGGAGCCACGCCGAAGGATGGTCCGAGTGCCGGTATTGGGATGTGTACCGCTCTGGTATCAGCGCTGACAGATATTCCTGTGGCTGCGGATGTCGCCATGACCGGGGAGATTACTCTTCGCGGTGAAGTATTACCAATCGGTGGATTGAAAGAAAAGTTACTCGCAGCGCATCGTGGTGGCATCAAAACGGTATTGATCCCACACCAAAACGAGCGAGATTTGAAAGATATACCGGACAAGGTAAAAGCTAACCTGACAATCATTCCTGTGAAGTGGATCGATGAGGTGTTAGAAATTGCATTAACAGAACAACCAGTCCCTGCACTGGAGAATGTCTCAATGAGTGATTCATCCGATGCATCTATCGAGGATGTAACGAAGGTAAAACCACACTAAAGTAGTACCAAAATTGGTTAAATTTTTAGTACCATTTTAACTAACTATATGATAGCGAAAGCCAGAAAGCGCCTAGGTTTCAAGAGATTTCGACTTTTTTAATCCCTATGCTTGACAGCTTGTTTGTACAGTTGGTATAAACACTAGACCGAACAGGGAGGCAGTATTATCTGAAGGGCGTGACTCTGGGCAAACTGTCATATAAATCTATAAAAACTCTTTAAAAGGGGAATATTCTGTGAATAAGTCTGAATTAATCGATGCCATCGCATCAGAAGCCGATATCTCTAAAGCGTCTGCAGGACGAGCTTTAGATTCAATGATCAACAGCATTACTGGTGCATTATCAGGTGGTGATTCTGTTTCATTGGTAGGCTTCGGAACATTTAGTGTAAAAGAACGCGCTGCAAGAACTGGTCGCAACCCACAAACTGGTGAAACTATCCAGATTAAAGCTGCAAAAGTTCCTGGCTTCAAAGCCGGTAAAGCTCTGAAAGACGCTGTAAACTAGTTTCTTTTAAACCGTGTCAGCACCACTCGCTGACACGGGTTCTTCTCTAAACCCGCTTTCCATCCCGTTAAGCGTAACTAATGCTTGAACGTGGAGCTTCAATCCACTAATATTCAGCGCTCTGCAACACGACAGATGCAGTGTTCAAACCGTTAAAAGAAACACGAGACCGATACAAATATGCTCGAAGCTATTCGCAATAAATCCAAAGGCCCGGTTGCCAAATTTGTAATTGGCTTAATTGTCATTCCATTTGCATTTACTGGAGTCTATTCTTATTTTAATTCTGGCTCAGCAAACGTAGTAGCTGTAGTGAATGATTCGGAAATCACATTACGTGACTTCGAACAGGCATACAGAAACCAGCAACAAAGTTGGGGTGAGAATTTTGACCGTTTTTTCAACACCGATGAACGGTTACAGCAATTCAGAACCAGTGTGCTCGATCAATTGATTAATCAAAGATTGTCAACCCAAGCTCTGAGAGACATGGGGTTGCGTGGCAGTGATGAAGACATCAAACAGCAGATTCTATCGACTACTCAGTTTCAAGATGAAAACGGTAATTTTGACCTGGATGTTTACAATCTGGTTTTACAGACAGCCGGTTTCACTCCTGAGCAATATCAGGCAGCACTAAAATCGGACATTGCTTCTAACCAATTTTTTAATGGCTTGTCGACCACTAACTTCAGCTTGGAATATGAGCTGCTTCGTCATCAAATGCTCGAGACACAAACGCGTGACATTGAATACCTGACCATCGCCAAGTCTGCCTTCGCTGAAACCTTTGATTTCTCAACCGAAGAGGGGCAGCAGGAACTTCAGAATTACTATGATACCAATCAGGCACGTTTTAAGATTCCAGAGAAAGTGTCTATTAGTTACTTACTGCTGAAGAAGAGTAACTTCATGGATAATGAGATTACCGAGCAGGAAATCCTTGATTACTACGAGGACAACAGTGATCGATTCACCGGCACGAATCGCCGTAGAATTGCGCACATTCTTGTGAACGTCGCTGTCGATGCTGATCAGGCAGCAATCGATGCAGCGCTGGCTAAGATTACTGAGGCTAAGGCTGCGATTGATGCAGGTGAGTCGTTCGAGGGGGCTGTTGCCAGCTACTCAGAAGATCTGGTGTCTGCTGAAATGGGCGGAGAATTTGGCTGGGTTGAGTCTGGCATGGGTTTAGATGAGGCATTTGAGGAAGCCGCACTGACACTTGCTGAAGTGGGTAGCATTTCTGAGATTGTGCGAAGTTCATTTGGTTTTCACCTCTTGAAGCTACTCGAATCAGAATCATCAACAGCACAACCATTAGAAGATGTTCGTGATGAAATTGTCACAGCACTGCAGGAAACTATCGCTGATGATCGTTTCTACGAAGCTAAAGAAATGGTTGCTGAGCGAGCGTTCGAATACAGCGATAGTCTGGATGAAGCGGCTCAGTCAGTTAACATGACTGTGAAAACCAGCCCGATGTTCGACCGTCAGTTTGGTATCGGTTTGCCAACTGACTTGCAAGCAAACCCAGAGGTCTTGACGGTTGCATTCTCCGATGAGGTATTACTCGATGATCTTAACTCCGAGGTGATTGAGCTTGATGAAGATAATGCTGTGGTATTGCGTAAAGCATCATACCAAGAGGAGGGCGTGCGAGCCTTTGCTGATGTCTCTGCAAATATTGAACAAATCCTGACCCAGCAGCGTGTCAGTGAAAAGGCGGCCGAAACGGCATCTGCCGTGCTAGCAGCCGTGAAGACGGGTGATACATTAGATGCGATCAATGCCACACTCACAGATACCGGTATTACTTTGAACTGGCAGTCTCAGGCAGGATTATCGCGAACCGGTACCGAGGTAGACAGTCGTATTCGTGAAGAGGCTTTTGTGATGAATCTGGATACCAATACGGTTAGTCAGGTAGGCATGACCTCAGGTGACTATGCCATTGTGCGACTATCGGCTGTCAATGAGCCAGAGTCAGATGTTACTGCTGCATTAGCGCATCAAGAAAAATTTACTAACTTCTATCGTGAATCCGAGCTCAGCGCTTATATCAAACAACTGGATGCCAACGCCGATATTCAGCGTCGTTTGAGTAACACAGATATTATTCAGTAAGCTCAACAATTAGGAGTTGTCATCCAGGAGATGGCAACTCGCTATCCTATCACTTATAGTCCGCAAATCCGGACACTCTGTTCGACATAAATCAGTCGCATTCTGGCAACGGTCATAATAAACGCAGGCTGACATATTGGCATCCATCGTCGCAGAGGTTTTGATTTTAGGATGGTAGATGTTGACATCCAAAAAGTCCTGAGTGTAGGGATGTTTGGGCTGATTCATAATTGTATCAGCAGGACCATACTCAACAATTCTACCGCGACATAACACCAAGACGTTATCGCACATATGCTTAATCACATTGGCATCCTGGGTCACGATAATAAATGAAATGCCAAGGTCCTTTTGCAGGTCAAGCATCAAATTAATGATCTGTGACTGGGCAGAAGACTCCAATGATGACAACGGCTCGTCAGCAATAATACAGATAGGCTCCATCACTAACGCTCGCGCAATTGCGATACGTTGTCGCTCACCAGCAGAAAACGAGTGCGGTCTACGAGTGATGTATTCTTCTTTGAGTCCCACCAGATTAATGACCTTTTTTATCCGAGCCTGCTGCTCATCCGGATCGAGCGATGTCATATTCGTGAGCGGTTCAAGCAGTATTTGTCCTAGCGTTAAACTGGGGTTCAATGATCCTTGAGTATCTTGAAACACCATGCGAATACGTCGATTGTGTTGCAGGCGTTTTGATTCGGACAGCTTAGATATGATTTTGTTATCAATGTAGAGCACACCCTCATCAGGTTCGTGTGCGCCAACTAAAATTTTTGCCAGAGTTGATTTCCCAGATCCCGACTCACCCAGTATGCAGAGCGTCTCTCCCTCTGTGACATCAAATGAGATATCTTTGAGTGCCCAAAAACATTCAGTGTCATTACCCCAGCTTGTTTTATTGAGATATTTTTTGGCTATTCTCGCGGCGACAACGGCTGGTTTATTCATCGGCTTTGACTCCGACCGGGAAATGACAGCGGATCATGTGATGATCCTCAACGATGGGCTTAGGGGCATGGACGCACTTGGTGTCGGCGTTGGCACATCTAGGTCCCAGATAGCAGCCGACTGGTAAATTTTGTAATGACGGCTTGGAGCCTTTAAGTGCTGGTACCTGCGATTTAGGTTCAAAAGACCAGTTGACAGGTATACCTGAGAGTATTGACAGCGTGTATGGGTGTCGAGCCCGATTGAATATGGTTTCTTTGCTGCCTGATTCAACGACCTGTGAGCAGTACATGATACTGATGTGATCTGCGCTGTTACGAAGCATTTGCAGGTCATGGCTAATCAAAATCATGGCCATATTTCTTTGTCTGACCAAATCATTGAGAAGCATCATCATTTGATATGCCTCAGTCGGAGGAAGCTCGGTGGTCGGTTCATCAGCAATCAGCAACTTTGGATCACAGGCCAATGCGATAGCAATCATGACTCGTTGCAGAACCCCGGCGGTCAACTGATGTGGATAGCTGTTCAAAATGGCATCAATATTATTAATACCAACATCCGTCAGCAGTTGTTCGCTACGTGATAGACACTCTGACTTACTCTTGTACCCATGTTCCTGAAGTGTTTCACGAAGTTGTGTTTTAATCTTGAAACAGGGATTGAGGGATTCCTTGGGCTCTTGAAAAATAATCGATACGTCTTGATACAGGGTTTCTCTGCGTCGTTTATGTGACATTGTCAAAATATCTTCACCATTAAGCGCTAGTCTGTCAGCCTTAATTCGTGTATTGCTCCCCAACAACCCCATAATCGCGAGCATGGCAATCGACTTACCTGAGCCTGACTCACCGATGATGCCATGATAAGCGCCTTCCTCGATGCGCATGGTGAAATCATCGAGTGCCTTAAACCAGCCTCGGGGTGAATTAAACTCTACGGTTAAATTGTCGACTTGAAGGAGTGCCATTAGCGCTGTTTCCTCAGTCTTATGACTCGGCTTAAGCCATCGCCAATATAATTAATAAATAGCACCGTAATGAGAATAGCCAGTCCGGGCATTGTGACCGCCCATGGTGCGATATGCATCGAGACTCTGGCATCATACAGCATGGTTCCCCACTCAGCTGAAGGTGATTGTGCGCCAAAGCCCAGAAAGCCCAATAAGGTGATATCCACGATGGCAATTGACAGTGCTAGTGTGACCTGCAATACCAACGGGGCAGTGATATTGGGAAATATTGATTTAAATAATATTCGATAGGTGGTTGCGCCATCTAACTTCGCTGCTTCGATGTAGGGTTTTTCGAGCTCATCTTCAACACTGGCAACTGTAGTGCGCACAAAGTTTGGCAACAGCACGATCATCACGGCAATACCCGCATTGATCAGGCCGGGTCCGAGTAATGCCACAACGACCAGTGCCAACACCAGTGATGGAAAGGCAAAGATGACATCCATACTGCGCATGATGATGAGCATGGTATTACCACGCTTATAGGCACCTACAATACCCAAGCCAACACCGACTAGCATGGCAGCGGCGACAGACAGGAATGAAGTCCCGAGGGTCAGAGGTGCCCCCTGAATCAGACGCATGAGGATGTCACGGCCAAGTATGTCGGTTCCCAACAAAAAGGTAGTTGTGCCACTATCATGCCAGGACGGCGGCAGTAGTGGCTCTCCCTGAGCATGATCCGAGATGAAGGCACCGACGAGGGCAAATAGCATGATAAGCATAAAGCCAAGCAGACTGAATAGCGCCGGCTTATTGGTCTGGAAAATCAGCCAATTACTCTCCCTAACCGATCGTTTTGTTTCATCGTGTGGTAGAAGAGCCTTCAAGTTAATCATGGTAAACTCTCGCCTTGGTATGTGCTTGAGGGTTAATTGCCAGAACGAAAAGCTCTATGATGGCATTGATCACAATCACCATCGTTGCTGTGATAAGAACGCCGCCGCCGAGCGACATGTAGTCTGCCTCAGTTAGCGCATCGATTAGCCACTTACCGATACCGGCGCGTGCGAAGATATATTCAACTACCATTGCGCCGGTCATAAGCGTACTGATTTGGAGTGACAGTGCTTGAGTCATTGGGATAAGGGCATTCCTCAGACCATGATGCCAGTATATATTGAACTCACTCAACCCCTTGGCTTGTGCCGTCTTGATATAATCCTCATTGAGTACATTCAGCATCGCCTGTCGGGTGACACGGATGGTGATGGCCATTGGCAATGTCGCTAATGTCAGTACCGGTAGTATCAGATGCGCGATGGCATCGTAGAAAGCTTCGAGGCGGTAACTTCGATCGGAGAGCAGGGTATCAATCAGCATAAAACCGGTCACTGAATCAATATCATATATAAAGCTGAGCCGACCAGCGACGGGTGTCAGCTTGAAGCCTAGTGAAAAATACACGATTAGGATAATTGCCCACCAAAATACCGGCATTGAGTACGCAGCAATGGATAAATTATTTATCACGGTGTCGGTGGTTGAGCGATGTTTCCTTGCTATGAGAACACCTAGCGGTATGCCAACCATGACTGCCAATCCTGTCGCGAGAATCACTAACTCCAGCGAGGCGGGAAGATGACCCATGAATGATTCGAACACATCTTTTGATGTGACACTTGAAATACCTAAATCTCCGGCAAACAGACCACTGAGATAAGTAAAGAATCCTATTTGTCCACTCGCCATCGGGTCGAGGCTAGTAATGAGTGCAAAGCATACAAGACATATCCCCACATAAGATACGGTGATGAAGAATAATTGTCTCAGTAGCAGATTTTTCACTCGGCACCTTTCTCGATACGGGTGAAATTAACGCCACCGAGTGATTCGATGGTGATGCTCTTCAACGATTTGCGTGCTACCAGCGTTTCCTCACCTGTTGCAATGGGCAATAATGGTAATTGCTCGGCTATCATCGATTGAATCGCAAAATAGCGCTGTCTTTTTTGATCAATATCTTGGCTGTTAATGGCTTCATTAATCAGATTGTCCAGAAAGGCACTACACCAAAACGTGCGGTTGGTTTTTGCATCAATGGCATTACAACTAATTAGTGCATTTAAAAAGTCACCGGGATTATGATTGTCAGCTACCCACCCCAGAAGGGCAAGGTCGTGCTCTCCTTCATTGACCTTATCAAGGTAGGTACTCCACTCGTAGGTCACAATAGTTGTTTGCACCCCAACTGCTTGAAGATCTTCCTGTATCAATTCTGCCATAAGGGTACCGTTGGGATTGTATGAGCGTTGCACAGGTAGAGCCCATAGCTCCAGTGAGATATCGCCAAGCGTCAATTCTTCTATAATCGCTTTCGCGCGCTCAGGATCATAATCGACAGTCGTCAGATTGGCGTTATGGTAGGGCGCCATAGAAGGCGGTATCAAGGAATTATTGCTTATACCCAAGTCACCGTAGACCTGCTCTTTAATACGTTGTTTATTGATCGCCATCGCCACAGCTGTTCTGAAACGAATATCCGACATGGGGCGCTTTTGAATATTGAATGCCATAAAACCGATATTTAGACCAGGCTTATGCAACAGTTGAATATCCTGATCATTAACCAGCAGATCATATTGGCTCTTCGGTGGATTCAACATCATGTCACATTCACCGGATACCAGCCGTGCATAGCGGGTCGCCGAGTCAGGTGTAATGGCATAAATCAGGTGTTCGATAGTCGACTTGCCGTCATAGTAATCGGCATGAGCAAAGTAGCGGATAAAGCTATTGTCTTGATATTTATTGAGCTTGAATGGCCCTGTGCCCACTGGTAGTAGATCGAATTGTGTCCTGTCCAGTGAGGTACGCTCAATAAAATCGGCGTACTCTTTGGACAGAATCGAAGCAAAATCCATGGATAGGCTATACAAGAACGAGGCATCAGGCGCACGCAGTTCGAACGACACCAGCAAATCCCCCATTGCATTAACACTTAGGAGGTTATCTCGTAAGCCAGTTGAGTGCAGATAATAGTAGCCACCATTACCATGAAATGGATGACTGGTATCAAGCTGTCGTTGGAAAGAGAATATGATATCTGTTGCATTCATCGGGCGAGTTGGCTCAAACCAATGAGTTCGGTGAAATTGGATATCAGGTCTCAGGGTCAGCAAATAATTCAGACCATCATCAGATATTTGCCAATGGGATGCCAGAGACGGGATGACATTGCCATTATCATCATCAATTTCAACCAGACGATTAAACAGTACCCGCGAGCTGGCATTAAAATCTGTGAATGAGGTGCCGACGTTGGGATTAAAATTATCGGGAGCACCGTCTGAACAGAAAATAAGGCTTTGTTGGTGTAACAGAGATGAATTGTTATCAGTACAACCTGCACCGGCAATGATCACCCAAGCGATGATGACAACAAAAAGTGACTTATGCGGCATACTGATCATTTAAATAGGCCTTAATTTAACTGTGGCTAAGTGTACACCACAATAGGAATTCTACCTAGATAACATGGCACAGAATGTTAGATACTTTTGTCCAATATTACTCCGAGCTGTCAGAGTCCAACAGATTATATTTCTTGAGGTAGCCTCGAAGTTGATGATAGGTCAATTGCAGTAGCTCAGCAGTTTTTTTCTGATTGAATTGAGCCGCTGCTAGAGCCGCCTTAATAATGCGAATTTCATGGTCTTGACTGGTGGTTTTGAGATCCAGCGGGAAAGTGAATTGTTCGCGCGTTTGTCCCACTTGAGGATTGTCGACTGATGGTGTCTCAGGTTTATTGGCCAGACGCCAGGGTGACTTAAACGGATTAAAACTGATATGTCTGATTAATTCTTCAGCTCCAGCACGATACACATTTCGCTCGACCACATTCTTCAGTTCACGAATGTTACCTGGCCATT
This sequence comes from Alteromonadales bacterium, assembly GCA_964228485.1. Lineage (GTDB taxonomy): Bacteria > Pseudomonadota > Gammaproteobacteria > Enterobacterales > CAXRAF01. Next base: position 16,710 of record CAXRAF010000072.1, read on the forward strand.
GATACGCCAAGAGTGCATCAAGTGCTTCTGGCGCGAAGCCGGCAAAATATTCACGCTGCAATTCACGTGTCATGTTGACGGCAAAATACTCTGCTAATAAGGGTATATCCTCAATTCGCTCTCTGAGTGGGGGCAAGGTAATCACGTCAAATGCCAGACGGTCCAGTAAATCAGCACGGAAATTTCCTTGCTCGGCCAGATCAGGTAAGTCTTCGTTGGTGGCGCAAATCAAGCGGACATTTGTCTTCAGTGTTTTATTCCCACCCACACGCTCATACTCGCCATACTCAATGACCCGCAATAACTTTTCCTGCACTAAACCGGAGGAGGTGGCTAGTTCATCCAGAAATAGTGTGCCTCCATCCGCGCGTTCAAAACGACCGGTGTGTCGCTTGCCTGCTCCGGTAAATGCGCCTGATTCGTGACCAAATAACTCTGTTTCCAATAGCGACTCATTAATGGCTGCACAGTTCATTGTGACAAAGGGTTGATCCCACCGTCTTGAGAGGTAATGCAGTCGGCCGGCGACCAGCTCTTTACCGGTACCGCGTTCACCGACAACCAGAACTGGTTTATCCAACGGTGCGACCTGAGAGATATGCTCAAGTGTTTCCAGAAAGTGGGCTGATTCACCGATCAGATTATCGCGTTCATTGGTAGAACGATTGGTATTGGCAGTCATTTTGTTCTTGTTGATGGTTAATTTTACTAATTATTGGTTGAATTGTTACACAGATACAACCTGCTTGGCTAGTTGAAATAAGCAAATGCTCGTCTTTTCAGTAGCTTAGGTTGATTTGAAATAGTTGGCACGATGGTTGTATGTATGTAAGTAAAATGACGTAATCAAGATGATTGTTTGCAGATTGAGTAACGATTAGTTCACTGACAGCAATCCCATGAATACTTTGGAGACAAGGAATGAAAATGAATAAAACACTAGAAGCTGTAGAGCCTCGACAAATTAAAGCGGTTGCCTCAGGCATTATCGCTGTCGTTGGATTGACACTAGCACTTATTGCTTTTGGTGTGGCTTGCGATCATGGAAGCCTAGCCAAGCAAGTAGTTGAAGCGGTTAGCCATGGGCCTGTCGGTGATGTGGTCAACGCGATTTATATTAGATAAGCAGTAATAAATAATTATTGTTAAAGTAGTAAGTAACTGAACCGAGAGGAATTGAAACATGGGCATATTTTCACGTTTTGCAGATATCGTAAATGCCAACCTGAATGCAATTTTGGATAAGGCCGAAGATCCTGCCAAAATGATCCGTCTAATCATCCAGGAAATGGAAGACACCCTGGTAGAAGTCAGAACAACTTCAGCAAGAACCATTGCGGAGAAGAAAGATCTCAACCGCAAGATTCAGCGTTTACGTGATGAAGCAGAGTCATGGCAGCAAAAAGCTGAATTGGCTTTGAGTAAAGAACGCGAAGATCTGGCTAAAGCGGCACTTGTCGAGCGCAAACAGGCGCAAGAAATGGTTGAAGAGATGGAAAAGCAACTTCAGGGTGTTGAAGATAGTCTGGATCAACTCAATACTGAGATAGGACAGTTGCAGGAAAAACTGCAAGATGCCAAGGCGCGTCAGTCTGCATTATTAATGCGTCATAAGACTGCCAGCTCTCGGTTAAAGGTTCGTGAAAAGCTATACAGCTCAAATGTCGATGATGCCATGGAGCGATTTGAATCATTCGAGCGTAAGTTGGATAATCTCGAGGCAAATGTTGATGCTCAGTCACTAGGTCGTAAGAAAACCCTGGCTGAAGAAATCGACGGTCTGGAAGAAGACGAAAAATTAGATGCAGAGCTAGCTGAACTTAAAGCCAAAATTAGTGGCAGCAAGACAGATAAAAAAGAGTCTAAATAATTCATCTAACTATAATAACTGAGGTTATCAACTATGAGCGGATTAGAAGCAATCGGAGTTCCATTAATACTATTTATGATATTTGTGGCTCCAATTTGGGTCATCATGCACTACCGCACCGCATCAAAGAAGACCGCGGGGTTATCACAAGATGATCAGCAGTCTCTTCACGACTTGATGGAATCGGCTGACCGCATGGAGCAGCGCATCGAAGTGTTAGAGTCTATACTTGATGAAGAGACACCTGATTGGAGAAAAAAGTATGAGCAGTAATGACTCAGGCAGACGTGAATTATACAGAGACCCCAGCCGTGCCAAGATAAGTGGTGTCTGTGCTGGTATCTCTGACTACTTCGATCTTGAAGTCTGGGTGGTACGAATCATTGCAGTCAGTGCATTATTATTGTTTCAGGTAATGCCGGTGTTGTTCGCCTATGGTATTGCCCATCTGATATTAGAGCCGAAGCCAGGTGCAACGCGCAAAAGACATGGCACCAAAGCGCGCAGCAATGGTTATAAAAAGAGTTCCTCACATGGTACCAGTACTGCAGATGATGCGACGCCGGAAAAAGCCACGGTTCAGCAAATCTGGAAAAAAGGTGGCATACCCACTCAAACCATCCGTAAAGTGAGCCAACGATTCAAAGATTTAGATTCACGGCTACAGAATATGGAGACTTATGTCACCTCTCGACAATTCCAATTACGGCGAGAATTTAACGACCTGTAATCCGCTCTTAACAAGAAACCCGGTTATCAAATAATCGGGTTTTTTTGTGAATTCGTTTAATCTTTAAACAACTTTCCACAAAATTAAATGTAAATATTCCTAAACACCTTGATATCTGCACTATATTGCGTTGACTCACCATACTGAGACGTTTATGATTCCTGTTCGTGTAAAATGATGACGAGACTATTGTGTGCGTGACGCATCACTTCCGGCATCAATTAATTAAAAATAACTCCTAATCAAGGATCCTACGATTCAACTAGATATCAGGAATTAAAATGTCTAAGCCAAAAACTTTAAAACCTATATTTGCTTGCCTAACCGGTGCAGTTCTGGTGTTTGGTGCTGCTAGTTCGCTAGCCGGCCCACTAGAAACCTCCATCGCGATAGAGCAGGAAATGAACAAAGCCTCACAGGCAACGCAAAGAACTGTTGATACCTTAGCAGACCAAACACTCGATATGGCGCAAACATATCAGCTAACACTGCAAAGTATTGATAGTATCAAGCGCTACAACCGCTCTATTGAGGGATACATAAGCCGCCAAGAAGCCGAGATGGATTCAATCCAGACTCAGATGGACGGTATCGATGCCACTGAGCGCGCTGTCATTCCAATGATGGAAGACATGATCGAAACCCTCGATCAATTCGTAGCCATGGATATGCCATTCCTGAAGGAAGAGCGTACTGAGCGTGTTAAATTTCTCAGTGAAATGATGTTACGTGCAGACGTATCTAACTCTGAGAAGTATCGCAAGATTTTAGAAGCCTACCAGGTGGAAAATGACTACGGTACATCAGTAGGTGCCTATGAAGGTACACTCGAAGGAGAAGACAAGACAGTTGACTTCCTACGCGTAGGACGAGTCGCTTTAGTATGGCAGTCTCGTGATGAGCAATCACGCGCTTACTGGGACAACACTTCACGTTCATGGGTTCCACTAGGTGACGAATATCGCAAGTCAATTAGTGAAGGAATCAAGATGGCACGTGGTCAAGCAAATCTTGATCTGGTCAAGTTACCAATTCAAGCTGCGTCGGCGAGGTAATAACAATGAAAAAGATGATTAAATTATTAGTCGCCGGTGTTGCCACGCTAGGTTTGACATTCGCAGTCTCTGCACAAGAGACAGAAAGCCAGATTTCACAAGCAGCAACGCTTGATGAATTATTAGAAATCGTAAAGAAAGCACGTACCGCTGAAAGCGCCCTTAACAAGCGTCGTATCGCAGAGTTCCGCTCTGCACGTGATCAGCAGAAGCGCCTTTTGGACAACGCCATTGCTGAAGAGAAGCGTCTGCAGCGTCGCACAGAGCAGCTTAAGGCTCAGTTTGATGCTAACGAGCAGAAAATCGCAGAAATGGAAGAGCAGCTTAAAATTAAGTCAGCTAACCTCGGCGAGATGTTCGGTGTTGTACGTCAGGTGTCACTCGATACTTCTTCACGCCTAATTAACTCAATTGTATCGGCACAGTATCCTGGTCGTGAGCAATTCCCTGATGAGTTGGGTGCTCGTAAAGAACTACCAACAATCAAAGAACTGCAACAATTGTGGGTAACACTACAAACAGAAATGACTGAAACAGGCAAGATTGTCTCGTTCACTGGTGACGTAATCATGGGTGATGGTAGCAAGCAGTCAAAGTCAGTTACTCGTGTTGGTGCATTCAACCTTCTGACCGATGGTGGTTACGTTGTTTACAACCCAGAAATTGGTGCAATGCAAGAATTAGTGCGTCAGCCTGATGCCGAATATACCGAAACTGTGGGTGGTTATTTGGCTGCCGGAACAGGTGTATCTGTACTTGCTGTTGACCCATCTCGTGGTTCATTACTACGCCTGTTCACACAGAAGATGACGAACGAAGAGCGTTATCATCAGGGTGGTATAGTTGGTTATGTAATTACCGGTCTATTCTTCTTCGGTCTGCTTATCGTACTCGAGCGTCTAATCACGTTGACAATGCTTGGAGGAAAGATCAGAAAGCAGGCGAAAAATTCTACACCTGGTAACAACCCACTGGGTCGAATTATGGCCGTGTATCAAGCCAACAAAGATCTGAGCACAGATGACCTGGAACTCAAGCTAGACGAGGCTGTGCTTAAAGAAACACCTAAGATTGAACGCGGTGTTAACATCATCAAAGTACTTGCCGCAGTATCGCCATTATTGGGTCTGTTAGGTACGGTTACTGGTATGATCGCAACCTTCCAGTCAATCACGCTATTTGGTACGGGTGATCCGAAGCTAATGGCTGGTGGTATTTCGACCGCATTGATGACAACTGTATTAGGTCTTATTTCAGCGATTCCGCTAATCTTCCTGCACGCGATTGTGGCAGGCAAATCCAAGTCTATGGTGCACCTGCTTGAAGAGCAGAGCACAGGCTTACTGGCTGAACACGCAGAAAAAGGAGCCTAATCAATGCTCTATCAGATCGAAGAGCTATTTGATATCGTAGACAACTTTATGGGAACTGGTGGTGATGTGTTATACATCATCGCCATTGTCCTGGTTATCATGTGGACTTTGATTATCGAGCGTTTTTGGTATCTTCATATAACCTTCCCTCGTGAGTCACGCAACCTGGTTGCCCGATGGACTGCACGAGATGACATATCCTCATGGCATGCTGTACAAATCAGACAAGCCTGGATTGCTCAAGCAAAGGAACGGTTACAAAGATATCTGTTGTTGATTAAGACGCTTGTATCAATCTGTCCAATGGTTGGCTTATTAGGTACTGTGACAGGAATGATTACAGTATTCGAGACAATGGCAACCCATGGTACAGGTAACCCAAGATTAATGGCGTCAGGTATTTCCATGGCGACTATTCCAACAATGGCTGGAATGGTTGCGGCATTATCCGGACTGTTTGTCTCTACTCGTTTAGAAGCAAGCGCTCGTGATAAAGCTGATCACCTGGCAGACCGTATGCCGCGCAGTTTCTCAAATTAAGCTGCGCTCAAAAGTTGAGATAGCAAATGGCTAGACAAAGACAAAAAGAACAGGAAGCAGAAATAGACATGACGCCCATGTTGGACGTCGTGTTTATCATGCTGATTTTCTTCATTGTAACAACTTCGTTTGTGAAGGAAGCCGGCGTGAATGTTGATAAACCTTTCGCACCCACTGCTTATAAGAAGAAAAACGCCAGTGTGTTCATCGCGATTAAGGATGACGACACCATTTGGATGTCAAAGAAAGAAGTTGACATCAAAAACCTTCGTGGTTTGATTGAAGAGATTCGTTTGGAGAGTCCTGAAGGGCAGGTAGTAATACAGGCCGACAAACGAGCTAAATCAGGCATATTGCTTAAAGCAATAGACGCGGTCAAGGCAGCTGGTGTCAAAGACGTATCCATAGCAGCAGACGTGGAGTAATTATGAAGAGATTATTTTCAGGACTAGTAATAGGTGGTTCAGTCACCTTTCTACTCTTTGTCTTCATGGCTTTTCTCGTGCAAATCAAAGCCGAGTTCAAGCCTGCAGAAGAGTATATTCAGGTAGACCTGGGCAACGTAAAGCCAGAATCTGCACTGGAGAGCAAGAAGCGTACACCACCGAAAAAGCCGCCACCACCGAAAAAGCCGCCACCACCAGAAAAAATGATCGTTCAGGATGATAACAAAGTTGTTAATAACCTAAACTTTCAAATGGGTTCACTCGGCATTGATCTTAAGGGTGATGGTCCATTCTTAGGCAAGGGTGGAGCAATGAATGACGGCGAAGCCATCCCACTTATGATCACTGAGCCTCGATGGCCAAGAAAAGCACTTATGGAAGGTATCGAGGGATACGTTCGTCTGTGCTTTGACATTCAGCCAGATGGAAAGGCGACCGATGTGAAAGTGATTGACTCGAACCCTAGACGCTTGTTCGACCGCACTGCACAGCGTGCAGTATACAAGTGGAAGTTTAAGCCGCAGGTAGTTGACGGTGTTGCTGTTTTACAGACCAACATGTGTTACACCATGGAATTCAAGTTGGAGGCTGCCTCCTAATGAAGTTGACTAAAAACACAATTTTAGGTGCCACTGCTGCACTGGCTGCAGTCATCTCAGCACCTATCCTCGCACAAGAGGGTGATGCAGCGGCCAATCAGCCACCACCTCCGCCGCCACCTCCGCCGTTTATCAAGGCGCCAGTGGAAGACACGCGGTATACTAAAGACTGTCGCGAACTTGGCCTTAAGGAAACTCCGAAAGGTGAAGAAAAGCGACGCACATACGCGTTAGACCCAGCTAACTTCAGACGCTTGGAGAAAGCGAATGAGGCGATGACCAACGAACTCTGGGATGAAGCGCTTGTTCATCTAAAGGAGCTTGAGGAAAGAGCCAAAGATAGCCGTCAGTATGATTTGGCAAAGGCTCGTGAATACCTTGGTTATGTGTATTTGTCGAAGAATGACTATGACAAAGCCATTGGGTATTTCAGGCAGGTGATTGATGCCAAAATCCTTCCGGTTCGTAACGAGCAAAGTCTTATCAGAAACGTGGCCGGTTTGTACTTGGCGATCGATCCACCGCAACCAGAGCGTGCGATGGGGATCATCAGCGATTGGTTCAAAACAGCGGTAAAGCCAAAGCCATCAGACTATGTATTACTCGGTCAGGCTGCTGCTCTAGGTAAAATGTACGATAAGGTGATTTGTCCGATTCGTATTGCTATCAACCTAGAAGAGCGACCAAAGTCCAGCTGGTTCGATATTCTGGTTGCTGCACACTTCGAGTTACAAGACTTCGATGGCGCTGCTAAGATTGCCAAAGAGCGCTTACTGTCGTATCCGAGAGAAGCTAAGTACTGGCGTCAACTCTCTGGTTTATATAATAAACTAGAGCGAATGGACGAATCACTGATCATTCTCGAGTTAGCGAAGAAGCAAGGCTATCTGACCAAAGGTACTGAACTCAAGAATCTGTCGAGCATGTATTCATTGGGTGACTTGTACTTCAAGGCCGCTAATGTGATGCAAGATGCACTCGACAGTGGCGTCTTAGAGGGTGACGAGAAAGTTTGGAAACAGGCTGCTGTCAGTTGGCAGTTATCGCGTGAGAATAAGAAAGCCGTCGCAGCATTCACAAAAGCCGGAGATTTTGTCGATCACGGTTTGAATGAATTGAGAATCGGTACTATCCTTTCAGAAGAAGAAGAATGGTCTGAGGCTGCGAAATTCTTCCGTAAAGCCCTTTCTAAGGGTGGACTGAAGAACAGTGAAGAAGGTCGCGCACACATGAGCTTGGGTATTGCACTGTTCAATGCCGGTGAGCCAAATGAGGCGATTAAAGCACTTCAGAAAGCACAGGATTACAGAGCTGTGCGACGTAGTGCGAGTCAGTGGATTAACTATGTTCGTGATGCAATAAAGGTTGCGAATAGTTAAAACTCGATAAAACTCGTTCAAATCAGGCCTTCATAGTTCGCTGTGAAGGCCTTTTTCGTTGCAGGGGCTCAATAATTAACCAATAAAAGAAGTAGAGCAATGTTAAAGAGACCCGAAACGCTGGACGACTGGGTTGATTATCTGGCTGCAGAAGAGTTTCCGGTATTATCTGAAACCATGAGTCGATTGGGCAGCTTAGATGATTTTGTCACGGACTTTCCATCCGAGATGTCATCAATTATTTTGCAGGACCCAAATATGACTGCCCGGGTGCTGAAAATGGCCAATAGTGCCTACTATAATTTAACCGGTACTAAGATCAGTACCGTCAGCCGTGCTGTGATGTTCTTGGGCTATGACACCATACGCTCAATCTGCTTATCATCAGGTGTATTCCAACAACTCCTCAAGAAAGATCCCTCTGATCGCTTATTACTTGGTATCTCAAGCTCATTTCAGGCAGCTGTGCAATCACAGGAGTTTGCTAAGCTTCGCAAAGACAAAAGTCCTGAAGAAATGTTCATCAGTTCGATGTTGTTTCATATGGGCGAAATGGCGTTCTGGACTTTTGGTGGCACTGCAGCGAGAGAAATTAACGAATTGATGGCCGAGGGGTTTACTCAGATAGAAGCACAGGAAGAGGTGCTTGGATTTCGCTTATCTCAACTAACCTATGGCCTTGCCGAACGATGGGGTATGAGCCGAGTATTACTGAATGCTCTACAGCGAAAGGATACGCCGGATTCTGATAGCCGAAACATTATTCTGAGTCATCGGTTATTAAATACGGCATCTGAGGGCTGGGGTAATCCCCGAACTAAAAAAGTGATCCGTCAACTCAGTACCTACACGAGTACTGATATTGAAGAGACACGTAGAGCCATCACCAAAAGCGCAGAGCAAACGGTGGAAGTGCTGAAAGGGCATGGCTTTAACCAGTTAATTGCTAATCTGAATTTTCCGCCAGGAACTTCGATTGATACGTCTGAATATGAATCATCACGTGTACGTATCGTTAAAAAGCGTAAGAAGAATGAACTCAAGAAACCTGATCAAGACGCGATTGATAACATCATGGCTGAGCTTGAGTATCTCGAGAATGAGGACATTGAACTGGATATCAACTTCGTCTTGCAGCTAGTCCTCGAAGGATTACATCGCGGTGTAGCCATGGACAGAGCGATGTTTGCATTGATCGATGGTGGCAAGAAATTAGTCGGCAAATACGCTGTTCAGGATCGCACTACCACCATTACTGAGGATTTCAGTTTTACCTTAGAGGCAACGCCACTGTTTCAGAATGTCATTAAAGACAAAGCCTCAATTTGGTCGAAAAAGTCTGTCAGAGGACCGATGGCCAATGAATTACTCGCTAAATTTCAGGTCATGTTAGGCACGAGTGACTTCCTGGCAGGGCCGTTGATGGTTCAAGGTCGTCCGATAGGCATGTATTACGCCGATAGACAAATTACACTACAGAAGCTCACATTGAACGATTTTAAGGCGTTCCAACTGGTAGTTAATCGCGCAAATTCAATTCTGGAAGATTTTGGCAGTTAGTTAGGCTGTTATGTCAGTGTCTAATTACCTGATTGGTTGGTAATATCGACATAGAGTTGTAAGCGGTCACCGGGTTGAAGGTATTTGCGTTGGCTTATGCTCTTATTCCATCGCTTCAGATCATTCATTGATACCGCGAACTTTGAGGAGATCCGAGCCAAGCTATCGCCTCGTCTGACACGATAATAAATTTTCCGCAGTCGAGTCTGTTGATCCAATGCCACATTACTGGCCGGAACTGAAGCTGTCACCGGTGTTTTTGTCCAGATAACCAGTTTAGTGCCAACCTTAAGCGGATCCGTCGGTGCCATACCATTCCACTTGGCGAGGGTACGGTGGTGCACACCATAGCGACGAGAAATCTCCCAGAAGCTATCACCGGGCTTCACTACATAGGTTTGTTTAGTGCCACTGCGTTGGGTATTTTGCTTACTGGCTAGACGTCTGTCTGCACTCAGAATGTATGAGTTCTCTGACTGGCTTGACGTTGGAATTAACAGTGTTTTGCCAGCGCGTATACCCGTTCCGCTAATACGATTAACTGAGCGTAAGGTGGCTACTGTCGTGTTGTGCTTTGCCGCAATTGTACTAAGGGTGTCGCCATTGCGAATGGTGTATCGCAACCACCTGACACGCTCATCGGGTGTGGTCGCGGCCAGAGCTAGCTCGAATTGCGCGACTTTCTGTAGCGGCAAGATTAAATAGTGAGGTCCTTTGGGCGCTGTAGACCAACGATTAAATCCCGGGTTGTAGCGATAAATCTCCTCAATACTCATCCCCGCCATATCAGCAGCTAGCGCCAAGTCCAATTGGCTACCGATATCGACTTTAGCAATTGCCGGCTGGTTGGCAATAGGTTTCCAGTTGAGTGCAAATTCGTCATCGCGTTTCAGTAAATCAGCCAGCGCCAGTAACTTAGGCACATAGGCTTTGGTTTCCTTAGGTAATCTCAGGTTCCAAAAATCGGTCGGCTTGTTACGCTTTTTATTGTTGCGAATGGCGCGGCGGACATTTCCTTCTCCTGAGTTATAAGCCGCGAGCGCATGTAACCAATCGCCGTTGAATAATTTATGTAAATACTCAAGATAATCGAGTGCAGCAAAGGTAGAAGCATAGACATCGCGACGTCCGTCATACCACCAGTTTTGTTCTAGTTTAAAGCGTTTACCCGTCCCCGGGATGAATTGCCACATCCCAGATGCGCGACCATGCGAGTATGCAAATGGGTCAAAAGCACTTTCAACAATGGGTAATAACGCAAGCTCCATTGGCATATTTCGCTTATCGATTTCCTCGACAATGAAATATAAAAATGGCTCGGCACGATCGGCGACTCGATTAAGGTATGACTGATGTTTGGCATACCAGTCGCGCTGGGTCGTAACTCGTCGTATCTGAGGAACATCGATGGTTAAACCCTCGGCAATTCTTAGCCAGATATTATTATCAATTTGGCGATCTTGTAATTCGACATCCCATTCAGCTGGGTGAGAAATATCTGCGCGGTTGATCAACAGTGGCAGATAAACAGGTTCAGTGATAGCCGCAGTGGATGCGAGGTTTTCTTTATCGAGAGTGAATGACTCTGAGGGTTCAATACTGGCCGTTGTTTGACATGCAACGACATAAAGTAGGGATAGGGATGATATGATGAGTTTTCCAGCTTGCTTCACAAATTATCCTGTTCTAATAACAACTCAGAGTTAAAACGATTTGACCACGATGACGACTGTCGGTTCCATCAGAACTTGTCTTTCCAGCGGCGGATAGAGGCAAAGACGTCAACAGGGTCTGAACCTATGATCATATCACGTTGACGAGCAGCCTGAATCACTTTTGGCTCATGACATCGTAAGAAAGGATTAATACGTTTCTCCAGTCCAATAGATGAGGGTACGGTGGGTATATCCTGCTTGCGCATCTGGTGAGCCTTCTGAGTGAAGTCAATTAAGGTCTGATTATCTGAGTCCACGGTATTGGCAAAGGCAAGATTACTCAGCGTATATTCATGAGCGCAGTAAATTTGTGTTTCTTCAGGCAGCGTCATAAGTAATTGTAGTGACTGATACATCTGTGCCATGGTTCCTTCAAAAACGCGTCCACAACCTGCTACAAACAGTGTGTCACCACAAAATAAACGCTTATCAGCATAGTAGGCAACATGCCCGAGGGTATGTCCCGGTATACTCAAAACCTCAAAGCTAATGTCCGTTAGTGGGAATTGTAATGTTTGCCCTTGCTTCACGTCATGATCAGCCCATGCCTTAACCTCGGTTTGAGGTCCATACACCGGTACTGGATGCGCCTTCAGGATCTGTTTGACACCACCGACATGGTCGGCATGTTTATGGGTAATTAGAATGGCCTCAAGGATTAGATTATGTGTGCTCAGGTATTCTAAAACTGGTTCTGGCTGTCCGGGGTCGACCAAGAGACAATGACCACTCGCGGTATTCTTAATAAGCCAGATATAGTTATCACTAAACGCTTTAATGGGTTGTACTTCTATCACTGGGATACCTGTATAGCTCAATCTATCGAGATAGGTTATTCTATCAGTTCATCTAAAGAGGTGAAATGACGCACACTTCTGAAGTGCCTTAATTGCGGATCAACAAAGCTGAGTATGCCATTGAAATCAAAATTAGAGCGACAGCATCAGGGAATATTATGGAAGCACTTTCCTAATGACCATATTGCGCGTCAGCTAATACAGACACAGCTAAACCTTATTTTGCCCTCGGTGCATGGCTACTGCCTGACAACCTTGGGCGAATTAGCGGATGATTTCACGTTTGAGATGGCATCCGTTGTTAATGTTTTGCGTCTGAATGCCTCTGTTAGTAACTCGGCCTGGACGGATCCGGCCAGTCTTCCTTTGCCAGCCGATGATATTGATGCCATATTTCTTCCCTTTCAATTAGAGCAGGTTGATGACCCTCATGCATTACTGCGGCAGGCGTATCGTGCCCTGCGTCCGGGTGGGAAGCTCATTATATGCGCACTAAATCCATGGAGTTTGTGGGGAATTCGCCGCACACTGCGGCCATTTGACGGAAACCCACTGTGGCATATTCCGTACTATTCTCATCGTCGACTACTTGATTGGTTGAGTGTGCTCGATTTTGATGTCAAAGTGAGCCACAGTTTCATGAATCCGCTGTGGCTAAAGAAATACCAACAGGGTGACACGCTCATTACATCAGCAAGCTACTCTATATTTGGCTGTATTAACTTTATTGTTGCTGACAAGCGTGTGATCCCACTCACCATGAAACCAACCTGGCACAAGATTAAATCAAGCGGAGCCATTGGTATAGAAGGCTTTCACAAAACCATGATCCAACCCCCTTATGAACTAGGAAATAAGCATGACTGATACGCTGAAGCACGTCACAATTTATACCGATGGAGGTTGTCGTGGTAACCCCGGGATCGGCGGTTGGGGTGTTGTGTTGAAATATGATGGCCACGAAAAGCATTTATTTGGTGGTGAGGCTGAAACCACCAATAACAGAATGGAGTTGACCGCCGCCATTAAAGCACTTCAAGCGTTAAAACAATCCTGTGCTGTGACGCTCTATACTGACTCTCAGTATGTCAAACAAGGTATTGAACAGTGGCTCGCTAACTGGAAAAAAAACAATTGGCGTACAGCGGCTAAAAAAGCCGTAAAAAATCAGGATTTATGGCAACTTTTAGATACTGAAGTGCAGCGACATAAAGTAAAATGGGACTGGGTGAAGGGGCATTCTGGTAATCCAGGCAATGAGCTGGCGGATGAACTTGCAAATAGAGGCATGGACCAGCTTCTTGAATCGTAAGCCTTATCACCACTAACACAGCAAACGAACACGAATATTTCATGAGACAAATCGTACTAGATACAGAAACTACCGGATTAGAGCCCTCGTTGGGTCACCGTGTAATCGAGATTGGTTGCGTGGAGCTTGATGAACGTAAACTCACCGGCAATCACTATCACCAATACATCAACCCAGAGCGTGAGGTCGATCAGGGGGCATTGGATGTCCATGGGATCAGTAATGATTTTCTGGCAGAAAAGCCGACCTTTATACATATTGTTGATGATTTTCTCGATTATGTGAAAGGGGCAGAGCTCGTTATTCACAATGCCCCGTTTGACGTTGGTTTCATCAACCATGAGTTACGTCTGGCTGAAGAAATGCATGGCAAATCATATGGTGTCATTGAGGATTACTGCACCGTGTTGGATACCCTGGTGTATGCACGGAAAAAACATCCGGGTCAGAAAAATAGTCTCGATGCCTTGTGTAAGCGATATTCGGTCGATAATTCGCAGCGTGATTTACATGGCGCACTGCTAGACTCTGAAATTCTCGCCGATGTTTATCTGTTGATGACAGGGGGACAGGCCTCCTTATCATTGGATAGTGAGGCGGCAACACAGAGTGATACGCAAGCAACAGCGACTAAATTAACGCGCAACAGCCAGACATTTATTGTGCACCGGGCAACTGATGACGAGCAGCAGGCACACGAGGATTTTATGACCCGTGTCATGAAAGTAGAAACTACTTTTTAACCCAGTGCTTTATTATTAAAACTATATTAAGGGATCAAAATTGGAATTTTTGTACGACTTCGGCCTGTTTCTTCTCAAGGCCATAACAATTGTTGCTGCTATTTTATTTGTGGTAGCGGGCGTAATTAGCGCCGGTGCAAAGAATAAAACTGCCAAAGGTAAGCAGAAACCTCGTGGTGAGGTAACGTTAACGAATTTAACTGAAAAGCATCTTGATATGGTCAGCCATCTTAAACAAGAGCTCGTTTCAGCTCATGAGGCTAAGATCATTGCTAAAGCCGATAAGAAAGCCGCTAAAGAAAAAGATAAAGCCGCCAAAGAAAAGGCGAAAGAATTCGAAAAGCAGGGGGCAAATGATACCGAACATGATCTAGAATCAACTATAGAAAAAGAACATAAACGGTTGTTTATAATAGATTTTAATGGCGATATAAAGGCCAGCGCTGTAGCCAGCCTACGAGAGGAAATCAGTGCCATACTTACACTGGCTACTGAGGGCGATGAAGTGCTCCTCAAGCTCGAAAGTCCGGGTGGTATGGTACATGGTTATGGCTTGGCGGCATCGCAATTACAGCGCATTCGTGACAAGGGTATTCCGCTAACAGTTGCCGTTGATAAGGTAGCAGCGAGTGGTGGTTACATGATGGCAGTTGTTGCGGATCATATCGCAGCAGCACCATTTGCCATCATTGGCTCCATTGGTGTGATTGCTCAATTACCCAACTTCAACAAGGTGCTGAAGAAATTAGATGTTGATTATGAACAGCACACGGCAGGCGAATACAAGCGCACCCTGACAGTGTTTGGTGAAAATACCGATAAAGATCGCGAAAAATTCCAAGAGGAATTAGAAGATACGCACGTGCTCTTCAAAGAATTCGTCAACCAGAACCGTCCTGATTTAGATGTTGATAGTGTCGCCACAGGAGAGCATTGGTACGGTCAACGAGCCATTGATAAGGGACTAATTGATAGTATCAAAACATCTGATGATTTGATCCTTGACGCTATTCAGGAAAAAGAGGTGTTTGAGGTAACCTATGAGATACCTAAGACACTGGGCGAAAAAATTGGATTCAATGTGGCAAAGATTGTTGAAAGTGCCAGTTTAAAGCTGTTCAATAATCATCAAACCGGAGCATAGAGTGAGCAAAACACAGGCTCCGTATGGCTCATGGCCATCAGCAATATCTGCTGAGTCACTGGCCAGTTCGTCGATCCGCTATGGTCATATTCAGGCCGACAATGGCGGTTTTTACTGGTTACAATCACAACCAGAGAACAATGGCCGACAAACCATTCTTTGTTATCAGGCAGATGCTGAAGTCAAAGGCGTCATTCCAGCCGATTATTCGGTCAGAAGTCGTTTGCATGAGTATGGTGGAGGGGACTTTGCCGTACATAATGGCACCATTGTTTTTGCCAATGATGCAGATCAACGTCTGTATTGCTTATCAGATGGTGCTATCAGGGCTCTAACGCCAGAGCCAGCACATCGGCACGGCTTACGATACTCTGATATGCATTTTCACCCCTCGGGAGAGTGGTTGGTCGCGGTGCGTGAACGTCACCCCGAAGACCATGATCCACAGGCTGTTATCAATGATATCGTAGCCATCGACATCACATCTGGTACTGTTACGCAGTTGATTTCTGGCGATGATTTCTATGCCTACCCAAGAATAGCGCATAGTGGCGATGATATTGCTTGGATAAGTTGGAATCATCCGGATATGCCTTGGGATAATACTACCCTCTATCGTGCCAAGGTGTCGAAAACCGCAGTCAGCGATGTTACTGCCTACATGGAGCAGGATGAGGAAGCCATATATCAGCCCTCGTGGTGTCCTGATGGCGAACTTCATTTTGTCTCCGATCGCAGTAACTGGTGGAATATTTACTCCCTACGCGACAATCTGCTCAATGCGCTGACACCCATGGTTGCTGAATTTGGTTTCCCGATGTGGCAACTGGGTATTCGTAGTTATCAATTCTTAAGCGATGACCGCATCGCGGCGCTCATAAGTCACGATGGTTATGAACAGCTTTGTATCGTCGAGACAGATAGCGGCCATATCGTGCCCTGTGACCTGCCATTTTGTTACTTTCAGTCAGGTATTCAGCTTGAGGGTGACACATTGTACTTCATTGCCGCTGCGGATAACCTATCGACGGCTGTTTATCGCTATGACTACAAAATCGAAGTGCTGACCTGTATTAGTGGTCAACCGGAGCCTGCAAACAATGCCATTTCGCGTGCTCAATCGATGTATTTCCCTACCGCCAATGACGAGCGGGCCCATGCCTTTTTCTACCAGCCTCTGAACAGCGACTTTGCAGCGAGTGAGGCAGAGAAACCTCCGGTAATTGTCATGATCCATGGCGGACCGACTGGAGCAACCTCGGCAGCCTACCAAACTGCGATTCAGTTCTGGACCAGTCGTGGATTTGCAGTCATAGATGTTAACCATCGGGGCAGTACAGGTTTTGGCCGAGTGTATCGTAACGCCTTGCGCTATCAATGGGGTATCACTGAGGTCGAGGACTGCATCGCGGTGATTGATCATCTAATTGCTGAGCAACTGATTGATCCTGACCGTGTTGCTATTCGTGGTGGTAGTGCAGGTGGTTACACGGTCTATCGGGCATTACAAAGCTCGGATCGCTTTAAAGCAGGCATGAGTCGCTATGGGGTGGCTGATTTAACAGCACTGGCAAAGGATACCCACAAATTTGAACTGCGCTATCTGGATCGACTGATTGGTGCTTATCCAGAGCAGGCAGAGCGCTATCAAGAGCTATCACCACTGAATCACTCGGATAAGTTTAGCTGTCCATTATTACTGCTACAGGGCGACGAGGATGCGATTGTGCCGCCATCACAGTCTATCGCCATGGCTGAGGCACTCAATAGTAAAGGGATTCCACATCAGCTAGTGATACTTGAAGGCGAGCAACATGGTTTCAGACAAAAGCACAATGTCATCAAAGCTCTGGAACTTGAGTTGAATTTTTACCGTCAGGTATTTGCTATTGCGGCTGATGAGACTCTAGCGGAACTGCAGTTAGAGCATAGCCAGCAATTGCTGCGCTAAGTTGACCTTAATCGTCGAGAATCTTCGATAATAGGCTTTTGACATTTTCAGGCTCAAAAGGCTTGTCACAAATAGCCGATACGCCTGCCTGCTGGAGGTGCTCAAGCCGTGCCTTGTCAGATTCACTAGTCACCATAAGCACCGGAACGTAAGGTTGAGCTGACTGGTGTCGGATATAGTCAATCAACTCGTTGCCATCCATAACCGGCATGTTGAGGTCAGTGATAATTAAGTCAAACTGTTGCTCACTCATGCGCGCGATGGCCTCTTTACCGTTGAGTGCAGTGGTAATATTGTCGTCTCTAACGCCCATCTGATGAATGACATTTCTGATATTCTTCTGCGCCAGTAGGGAGTCATCGACAATCAGGACATCGAGATTCTCAACGTCGAAGTATTCTAAATCTAATTCGCCAGGCTCAATGTAGTGAATGGTCGTATTGAGTGCTCGCTGCAAATCAGCATCCGAGAACGGTTTGGGTAGTATGGCGATAACGCCAGCCTGTCGGATTGGCTCCAGCATGCGGAAACTCTGCTCGCTGGATATGAGCATGAAAGGGATCTCATCGGTAGCCTGGTTTTCGCGAATGGCAGTCACTAAATCGATACCCGTCATATCAGAGAAGTACATTGAACTAATCACCAAGTCAGGCTTATCTTTAGCAATCATTTCCAGCGCTTCTTGTCCTGAACTGACACCTGTGATGCTACCCACTCCGGCCTCCTCAAGATGTTGAATAATGAATTTGCTCTGAACATTTGATGGCTCGACTAGAAGGATATACAAATCACTGATATTCACGCTAAATTTACTTCCTGATGTAAGGTTCTGTGGGTGTCTTTAGAAAGCATAGGTCGTAAGTATAAACTCGGCAAATCTTTCTCCGTGACTCCCAGTCTGACCAAGCAAGTAAATGATTGACC
>CAXRAF010000073.1:0-6427 GCA_964228485.1 Alteromonadales bacterium
AGAGTGGGTTAAATCAGTTTACGCGTCGAACTTTCAGCGTCTTATTTAAGTCATCAACGCGGATCCGGTAAGAGCCGAAGACGCCGCGGGTAATCACCACACGTGGATTGGTGGTACGCTTGTACAAACTTGCAGAATCAACCACTTTCCATGTCTGGCCGTTGGCGAGGGTGAACTCATCATCTTTCTTCAGACCGGCAAATTCACCCGGTATGGTTGATGTAATCGAGTCGATATCGGCTGCGCTGCTCTTAGTTTCCAGACCAAATTGACTGGTGGGCGAGTTAATCACAGGAGCGGTCGCGACGGTATTTCGTTCTGCAACATTGGTTGCCTGACCGGCTTGTTGAGATGCTGACATACTCTCGATGGCATAGTCCGTTACATTGCCTGACAGACGGTCAAAACAGGCAAGGCGTTTGAGATCACGCTTGATGGAAGAACATTCTTTCATGGCATCATTTAATGATTCTGCAGCCTGAACCGGTACAGCCAATGGCAGCAATAAACCAAGCAGTAAGTAAAATCGTTTTGTCATAACTCTCTCTTAAGAATTTGATTCAGCAGTGTCTGATGGTACCCTTGTTTTGATGAAGCCAGCGAAATACACGCCCACTTCAAACAAAGCCCACATCGGAATCGCTAATAAGGTTTGCGATATTATATCCGGTGGCGTCAACAGCATACCAATTATAAAGACGCCGACGATAACGTAAGGCCGTTTAGCACGCAAGTTTTCTTGGCTTGTTAGGCCCATCTTGACGAGCAAGATAACCGCCACGGGTATTTCAAATGTGACACCAAAGGCGAAGAATAGTTTCAAAACTGTGTTCAGATAGCTACTGATGTCTGGCATGGTTTGTACTCCCTCAAGCTCAATTGCGGCCAAGAAGCCAAACGCGAGGGGAAACACAACATAGTAAGCAAATGCCAAACCGCAATAGAACAGAATCGTGCTCGAGATCATCAATGGCACAGCCAGTCGTTTTTCGTGGGTATAAAGCCCCGGAGCTATGAACCCCCAAATCTGACTCAGTAGATAAGGCATCACAATGAACATGGATAGCACCATGGTTAATTTGAATGGCGTGAAGAAGTTGGCCAAGACGTCGGTCGCGATCATGCTTGAGCTATTGGGAATCGCAGACAGTAAAGGCATGGCAATGAAGTGATAAATGTCATTAGCCCAATAAAATAAACCGACAAACACAATCAAAATAGATAGCACCATCCGTAACAGACGTGTGCGTAATTCAACCAAATGCTCCATCAGTGGCATTTCGGCCATTTTTTCTTGGTTATGAATCGTTTGCTTTGTCATTATTTTTTGCCGAATCCGGCTGATCGGTGGCTGATGTACCTGAATCAGTTGTAGAATGGGCCTGTTGTCCAAGCGAATTGAGATCGGCAACTGTTTCATCAACTGTTTGCTTGAAATCATCCATTCCAGACTGCTCGCGGATTTGTTGCTCTTGATCGGCCATTTTTCTGCGCAGTTCATCAAGTTGTAGTTCGCGATCAATTTCGCTTTTAACATTAGTTACCATGCTGCGAAATTTACCAAACCATTTGCCGGCTGTGCGCGCTGCGATGGGAAGCCGTTCGGGTCCTAAAACCAACAGCGCCACTGTGGCAATCAGGCATAGCTCCCAAAAGCCAATATCAAACATGCGTTACTCTGATTTGCTTTTGTCTTGGGTACTGGTGGTTTGTTCGGAGGCCTCACCTTCAATAACGCGGCCGGTTGATTCATCGTTAGACTGAGCTGCCTCGCCATCCATCTCTTTTTTGAATCCCTTAAAAGCACCACCGAGGTCACTACCAATATTTTTAAGTTTCTTGGTGCCAAAAAGTAAAATGATGATGACCAGTACGATAAGTAACTGCCAAATACTGATGCCCATGGTTAAACTCCTGTGTTATGCAAAAGGAAGCGGTCCGCCACCTAAAATGTGTATATGCAGGTGGTAAATTTCCTGACCACCGCCCTTGTTGGTATTAATTATGGTCCGATAGCCAGCTTCTAATCCAGCCTGTTTAGCGACTTTCGGTATCGTTAACATCAAATGCCCCATGAGCGCCTGATCCTGATCGGATATGTCGTCCAGATTAATGATCGGTTTTCTGGGGATCAGAAGCAAGTGAACTGGCGCCTTTGGATAGAGGTCGTTAATGACAATGCAATGTTCATCTTCATAAACGAATTCAGAAGGTATCTCGCCATCGATTATTTTAGAAAAAATGGTACTCATGGTTTACTTTCTTCCAGTCACACGTCCAACCGCCAGCGCAATGAGCGCTGAAATAATAGTGACAGTCTCGGTAGTACCCCATTGGTTGTCGGCACTGAACAAAATTGCCGTTGTTATAATTAGTGACGCACCAACAATGTAATAGAGTAATGAGCGATTCTGTTTTTCTGTAATGAGCATCTGTTGTTGCAACAATTTATTCTGTTGTTCTAACAGAGATTGGTTATGCTGTGCCTGCTTCAAATTGCCATAAATCAGATCAGGCAACTCTGGCAACTTTTCACGCCAGATGGGTGCTTTCTGTAGTATCTCTTTCAGCAGTGTTTTTACACTCATACGTTCTTTCAACCAATTCTCCAGATATGGCTTGGCAGTTTTCCAAAGGTCTAACTGAGGATACAGCTGTCGACCTAAACCTTCAATATACAGTAATGTTTTCTGCAGCAGGACTAATTGCGGCTGCACAGGCATATTAAATTTTTGCGCTGTCTGAAATAGGCTGATCAGCAGGTGACCAAAGGAAATTTCTTCCAGAGGCTTGCCGAAGATTGGCTCACAGACTGATTCAATGGCTCGTTCAAATTCATCTACTGGAGTACCCGCCGGCACCCAGCCAGAATCAACGTGTAATTGTGCCACCTGATGATAATCGCGATTGAAGAAAGCAATGAAATTTTCAGCGAGATAGCGCTGGTCGTGTGTTTGCAGGCTACCCATAATGCCAAAATCTACGGCCATGTAACGCGGTTTATTGGGATCTGAAATGTCGACGAAAATATTGCCAGGATGCATGTCGGCATGGAAGAAACTATCGCGAAATACCTGAGTGAAGAAAATCTCGACACCACGTTCAGATAACACCTCCATGTTAGTGCCAGCCTCATGCAGGGTCTCCAGATCCATGATCGGCACACCATAAATTCGTTCAATCACCATGACTTGCGCATGGGTAAATTCTTTGTAAATTCTCGGCACGTATAATAACTCAGAGCCCTGCCATAGCTTTCTGAGCTTTTCTGCATTGTAAGCCTCGTTCTGTAAATCTAACTCTGACAGGATAGTAGCCTGATAGTCGGCAACCACTTCACGCGGTTTGAAGCGCTCGCTTTGCCGAATATAACGATGCAAAAGATTGGCTATGCTCGATAACAACTTCAGATCTTTATCGATGATTTCAGCAATGTTAGGTCGCAGTACTTTGATCACCACATCATCACCGGACTTTAACGTTGCCGCATGCACCTGAGCGATGGAAGCTGAAGCCATCGGCGTTACTTCAAACTGACTGAAGTGTTCATCGATCGGCACCTCAAGCGCTCGTTCTACAATTTCTTTAGCCTCTGTGCCGGCAAATGGTTCAACGTCATCCTGGAGTTTTGATAATGCCATCGCAATGTCCAGAGGCAGTAAATCACGACGTGTGGATAGTAGCTGACCGAATTTAACATAGATGGGGCCCAAATCTGTCAAGGCAGAGCAGATCCGCTCTCCCACCGGAATGGATTCATCAACACGGCGATTAAATGGGGCGAGTATAAATGCGCTCATAAAAAGCAGAATTTGCAGTGTGGGTCTGCGCTTAATGAGCTTAAACAGATGATACTTATGACATACCAGTATCAGTTTACGAACCCGACGAAAAGAGCCTAACACCATTTACTCCGCAGTCTTAGTTTGTGCGGTGAGTATAAATTTTTGTACCTTCGCTTTGATACGGTCGGCATCTTGTCTTAGTTCTCTCAGATCCGAATAGAAGTTTTCCACTTCAATGGCTGTCGGTGTTAAGCGTGCTTCTTCTTGTACGTACTCAGTAAAGTTGGCAGATACTGTCTTGAAAAATGAATCAGCAAAGTTTGTTAGCGAGCGCAAACCTTGTGCTGCACGATGGGCAAAAATATCATCGGTTTGCTGTGCTAACGCTTCCTCCCAGTCAATATCCATAGACTGAATCGCCTCAGCAAAAGCCTGACCTAAAGCAACCTGTCCCTCAAAATGAATACCTGATTGAAGGGCTGCAGCCTCGTTTTCACGTGATTCTAGAGCGACCTTAAAAAAGTCCATGCTAGTACCTGTTAACGTGACGTCGGCTTTACAAGTATCATCGCTGTAGACTTGGAAACTGTCATTCTGATAACGGAATAATAATCTGGTCTGAAGATCGGTTAGATTGACTGCAATGGTCTTGGCCTGAAGTGGCTGCCACTTTCTCTTATAGCTGATGTCGTATGGCACAACCTTATTCAAAGTCGCTTCAATGGCAAAACATAAGCCCTGACGCAGCAGCTGCATTAGTAATTGAAGCCTCGATGAAGCGCGACGATACCACCACTAAGATTGTGGACATCGCAGTGATCAAAGCCAGCTTCTAAGATCATTTCTTTGAGTGTATCTTGATCTGGATGCATGCGAATCGACTCAGCCAGATATTGATAGCTATCGGCATCTTTGGCAATCATCTCACCGAGCTTTGGCAAGATGTTAAAGGAGTAGGAGTCATATAATTTGTTCAGCGTGTCTGATAACGGCTTGGAGAATTCCAACACCAGTAATCGTCCACCCGGTTTAATCACCGATTGGATAGATCGCAACGCTTTGGCCTTATCGGTCACATTACGAAGTCCGAATGCCATCGTCACCAGATCAAATTCAGCCTTAGGGAAAGGGAGTGATTCAGCATTGGCCTGAACATACTCAATGTTGCCAACAAGCCCCTTATCGACCATTCGCTCACGTCCAACCTGCATCATCGAGCGATTAATATCTGAGAGAATGATTTTGCCATTCGGACCGACCTTATCAGCCATCAATGCGCACAGATCGCCAGTGCCCCCAGCCAGGTCGAGAACTGTTTGTCCCGGGCGTACACCACTCAATGCAATAGCGTAGCGTTTCCACAGTCGATGTACACCCATCGACATAAGGTCATTCATCAGATCATATTGATTGGCCACGGAATGAAACACATCAGCGACCATAGACGCCTTTTGGTCTTTATCTACCGTTTGGTAACCAAAGTGGGTTGTATCGTCACTCATTGCAGTGTCCTGGACCGTAAATCAGGCATTGTAGCGAAGAATAACGGCCATGAGAATAAATCATGGCCGATGTTTAAGGCTAAATTAGAGGATATAACGACTTAAATCGTCATCTTCGACTAGTTCGGTGAGTTGCTTATTAACATAGCTTTCGTTAATAGTGATCGTAGCATTAGCCTCATAATCACTAAACGAAATGTTATCTAACAGACGCTCCATAATGGTGTGTAATCGACGCGCACCAATATTTTCTGTGCTTTCATTCACCTGATAAGCCGCTTCAGCCAAACGCTGGATACCGTTTTCAGTAAATTCTAGCGAACAACCTTCAGGCGCGAGTAAGGCCTGATACTGTTTGCATAAGGAGGCATCGGGCTCGGTTAAAATACGGGTGAAATCCTCAGTGGTGAGTGCCTTAAGCTCAACTCTGATCGGCAAACGTCCCTGCAGCTCCGGAACTAAATCAGAAGGTTTAGCCATGTGGAATGCACCAGAGGCAATAAACAGGATGTGGTCTGATTTGACCATGCCATATTTGGTATTTACTGTACAACCTTCAACCAGGGGCAACAGATCTCGTTGCACGCCTTCACGAGAGACATCGCCTCCATGACCACTATCTGAACGCTTAGCGACCTTGTCGATTTCATCAATGAAAACGATGCCGTTTTGCTCGACTGACTCAACCGCCTTATTCTTAAGTTCATCCATGTTGATGAGTTTTTCGGCTTCTTCCTCCTGCAACAATTTCATGGCATTTTTGATGCGCATTTTTCGCTGCTTGGTATTCTTGGGTGACAGATTCTGGAACATGCCTTGCAACTGGTTGGTCATCTCTTCCATTCCCGGAGGCGCCATAATTTCAACACCTACGGATGGGCCGGCAATGGCGATTTCGATTTCTTTGTCGTCAAGATCTCCCTCACGTAACTTTTTTCGGAAGATCTGTCGGGTGTTACTGCTAGTCTCTTCCTGATTATCACCATATTGATCACGAGCTGGTGGAAGTAGTACATCAAGGATGCGCTCCTCAGCTGCTTCACTGGCGCGAATCTCAACTTTTTTGAAAGCCTCTTCTCGGGTCATTTTCATGGCGATATCAACCAGATCACGAATGATCGATTCAACATCGCGACCGAC
>CAXRAF010000074.1:0-2960 GCA_964228485.1 Alteromonadales bacterium
CCTGTTTGTCGATTTGATTGTCGCGGTGGGAATTGGTGTGTTCATCGCTAACATTATTACCATCGAGAAGCTCTCTCGTACAACTGAGAGTAATATTCGAGCGGTCAGTGACATGGATGACCAGATTGCCCTGAACCCAAAACAAAAGAACATCATGAGACAACTCAGCGGCCGAGTGCTTTTATTATATCTCAGCGGCCCCATGATTTTTGGTGTTGCCAAAGCGCTGGCTCGAGAGCAGTCAGCACTCAAGGATAGTGAAGCCATTGTTGTTGACTTGACCGATGTGTCACTCCTCGATGATACCATTGCACTCGCCATTGAAAACGTCGTGCGTGAAGCCGTGGATACGCAAAAGGCAGTCTACATTGTGCTGAAATCAGAGAACTCTCATCAACGTATGCTGAAAATGGGCATGATGGAGATTATCGATGAAAAACGCTTTACCAATACTCGAAGTGAGGCACTGATGCTGGCCGCAAATGATTTGGGTATCACAATCGAAGAAGCTTAACTCAGTTTGTATCAGTGGTTCCTTTTAGGCATGAATTCACTGCGGTACTTCATGACTTAACTGAGTCAAGCTATAATAGCAGCGCAATCGATATACCAACGCAATCAATAAAATACATACTGGAGTGAACATGCAAGTCGCCATCATTATGGGCTCACAATCGGATTGGCCAACTATGAAACTCGCCGCAGATATGCTGGATGAGTTTGGTGTGGAGTACGAAACGCGAGTTGTTTCGGCCCATCGCACACCAGATATGCTGCAAAATTATGCCAGTACTGCTAAAGATCGTGGCTTTAAAGTCATTATCGCTGGTGCCGGTGGTGCAGCTCACCTACCAGGTATGTGTGCTGCCTTTACACCCTTGCCGGTGCTGGGTGTACCGGTCAAGTCACGCACACTAAATGGTATTGATTCATTATTGTCCATCGCGCAAATGCCCAAAGGTGTCGCAGTCGGAACACTCGCTATCGGGGACGCCGGTGCAGCGAATGCCGGTTTATTAGCCGCCCAAATCATCGGCACGTTCAATCCTGAAGTATTGAAAAAGGTTGAAAAATTCCGCGCCAAACAAACTGAAGCGGTGATGATTCACCCCGACCCATCTGAGAATAACTAATGCACGTTCTCGTGCTCGGCGCCGGACAATTGGCGCGAATGATGGCATTAGATTCAGCGCCACTTGGCATTGAAATTCGTGCCTATGATGTTCGCTCACATACGGTTGTCCACCCTCTAACATGGCATGATTATGGTGATGACCTTTCTGCTGGACTGGCAAAAGCAGATGTTGTAACCGCCGAGTTTGAACACATACCCAATGACATTCTCGATGCTGCTGAGGCATCGGGGAAATTTCTTCCCGGCGCAGAAGCAATTCGTGTGGGCGGCGACAGACGCAAAGAGAAAGCATTACTAGATAGGGTTGGTGTGGCTAATGCGCCATATCAGGTCATTGAATCAATTGCTGATTTACATGCCGCAGTTGATAACATTGGGCTACCTTTGATCCTGAAAAGTGCTCTCGATGGCTACGATGGTAAAGGACAATGGCGTTTGAAAGATGAAAATGGCATCGAGCAATTGTGGCATGAATTATCGCAATTTCTGCAAAACAATCGCTCTGATCAAGCCATCATTGCTGAAGCCTGGATACCATTCGATCGAGAGGTATCGATTATCGGTGTGAGAGACAAGTCGGGGCAAAGCCATTGCTATGCACTGACAGAAAATCATCACCATGATGGCATTCTAATTCTATCAATCGCACCTGTCGCAGACGAGCATCTTCAAACCCTGGCACAGGACGCATTTGAAAAGATAACCAGCGATTTAGACTATGTCGGTGTCATGGCGATTGAATTCTTTGCCGTGGGAGATACATTGCTCGTTAACGAGTTAGCTCCTCGGGTACACAACTCGGGACACTGGACACAACAAGGGTGTTTTACCAGTCAATTTGAGAGTCATATCCGTGCTGTGACCGGGTTACCTATTGCCTCGTTGGAACCCATCCAACCAACTGCCATGATCAATATGATTGGTATTGATCACATACCAGACATCGTTTTCAAGACAGCTGGCGCTCATCCGCATTGGTATGATAAAGAGGCTCGAACCGGACGGAAAATGGGGCATATTAATCTGATTTCTGCTGATCTGTCTGTAGCTCTGGAAATACTCAGTAAGAAACTCTCTCCTGAAGACTTTGCTGGTCTACAGACTGCCGTTACTAAGTATCTGAATAAATGAGAATTTATTTGTAACTTGCACCCCTAAATTCTTGCCAAATCGCGCTTATGTACTATACTTACCAGAATGGGTCTAACCTATGGAGGTAGTTTATGAAGGGTTTAGTATTTACTGAATTTATGGAACTTGTTGAGTCTAAATTCGGTGAGGATATGGTAGATGATCTCATCGACGAGACAAACCCAGCATCAGATGGTGCCTATACGGCAGTTGGTACCTATAACCATCAGGAGCTAATTGATATGGTTGTGGTTTTGAGTGAACGCGTAGATGTTCCTGTACCTGATCTTGTGAATGTGTTTGGTCATCATTTAGCTGAGGTATTTGCCACTAAGTTCAAAAGTTTTTTCGACGAGTCCTCATCGACCATTGAATTTCTAAAGAGCATCGATAACCACATACACGTCGAAGTATTAAAGCTTTATCCAGACGCAGAGCTACCCGAATTTTCATTTGATGATTCAAATCCTGATGCCTTTCAACTCAACTACCGCTCAACCCGTGGCTTTGCCGACCTTGCGCATGGTT
This sequence comes from Alteromonadales bacterium, assembly GCA_964228485.1. Classification (GTDB taxonomy): domain Bacteria; phylum Pseudomonadota; class Gammaproteobacteria; order Enterobacterales; genus CAXRAF01. The sequence goes on from CAXRAF010000074.1 coordinate 2,795, forward strand.
TGATCCAAGGAACTGCCAAATACTATGGTGAGGATATCACTATTAATCGTGTCGACTCGGTAAACGGCGATTACCACGAAACCACGTTTTCGATTACTCATAATTAATGACTGAAGACAGGTTACAGAAACGTCTACAACGAGCCAAGCGTGCTCGTGAAGAAGCT
>CAXRAF010000075.1:0-12836 GCA_964228485.1 Alteromonadales bacterium
TGGTAGCCGCTAGAGGCATTAATCTTGCTGATTTTCCAGATGCCTCGAGTACTATTGCATCATTTAAACTAAGTGAATTAGCACTCAATCAAATGCCGTATGTGGTGGTATCTACTCAAGGTAAATCTGATGAGGTTGGCCTGAAATCAGCCCTTGGTTTGGGCTCACCCTACACAGCTCTGGTCGCCAGTGAGCGCAAAGCCGAAAAGCTGATTGAAAAATTACAATCAAATGACGAAATATCGCCGGAGCAGTTGGCACAACTCAGAAATCCTGCCGGACTCGATATTGGTGTTAGAACACCCGAGGAAATAGCCGTAGCCCTGCTCGCTGAGATAATCAATGTCAAAAATACTGAACAACCTGACATGTCTCCTCGACCATTCGTAAATGTATCTTCGAAGCGTGATATAGAAGTACACAGTAATAGTGATGGAGGCTGTTGTTCAAAATCATGAAGCACTCGCTGCCGAAAAGTCGTTTGTCCTGCATATTACTAGCTGCCGGTATGTCAAAGCGTATGGGGGCAGAAAATAAACTGTTAATAGAAATTAACGGTGAGCCGCTGATCAGACGCACACCCCGTGTGCTGCTCGATGACGGTATGGAAGAGATCATCGTCGTGCTCGGCTATCAGTCCGAGGATGTGCATGCTGCAATTGAAGACCTTCCGGTAAGTTTTGTTGTGAACAGTGATTATGAACGTGGTCAAATGACCTCGGTCCATGCAGGCCTGACAGAACTCACGCGAAAGACCGATGGTGTGATGGTCTTTTTAGCCGATTTATTGCTGATCACAGCGGATGATATTCGAGATATTCATGCGTCCTATGAGCACCAGGATGCCAATATCCTAGTGCCACAGTTTCAGCAAATCCGCGGAAATCCGATTATCTTCTCACCAGTTCAACGCGATAGCATTCTGGCAGGGGAAAAGAATTTAGGCTGTCGAAAACTTATCAGTAATAATCCGGAATTGGTTGCGGTGTTCGAGTCGACTAACGATCATGTCATTTGTGATCTCGATACACCAGAATCACTGACCATAATGAGTCAGCGATTGGGGTTGCCGATTGGGGATTTTGCCAGTGCCAACATGAGTAGCCGTGAGATGGAAAGAGCAAGTGGGAGTCATCATGTCTGAATATGATTCTGACCTCGGATATCGCTGTGATCATTGTGGCTTAATGACACCCGGCGAACCATTCATGCAGATTGCCATTGAGGGTGAGCAGTTAAACATGTGCTGTGTCGGTTGTGCCTGTGCTGCCATGCTTATCAATCAGGCTGATGAAACTAATGAGCATGCAACGGGATATCCACGACTGGCTAACTGAGATGTTAGTTTATAACTTCTTCAGAGCTACAACACGCTAGGTAACAGCATTGCGCTGCTGATAATGCTCATCTAAATAGCTTTTATCTCGCATCACAGATTCCAGAGCCTCTAACGCACGATCCAGATCAGAAAAACTGAGATAAAGTGGTGAAAAACCCAGTCGTAAAATGTTCGGGGCACGGAAATCAGCAATAACACCCATAACAATTAGTGCCTGACATATTGCATAAGCATGTGGATGGGAATATGACAATTGACTGCCTCGCTGGGCATGAGCAGTCGGACTCAAAGACACTAAATCAGCGCATGCATGAGAGTTAGCCAGTCGTTGCATAAAGTAGTCGGTCAATGCCAGTGATTTATCCCGGATAGCCGACACTTCAAGGTCGGCAAATATGTCTAAAGCGGCATCCATGACACTCATCGAGATAATACCGGGAGTACCGACTAGAAACTGCTTCATGTCAGGAGATGGTTCGTAGTGCTCAGTAAAGGCAAATGGCTTAGCATGCCCCATCCAACCAGTGAGTGGTTGCTTTAATTGCTCGTGATGCGCTGAGTTGGCATACACAAATGCCGGCGCACCGGGGCCACCATTGAGGTACTTATAGCCACAACCAATGGCAAAATCGACACCCCAGTTAGTTAATTCCAGTGGGATAACACCCGCGCTGTGAGCGAGATCCCAAACCACAAGAATACCGAGTTGATGAGCTTTCTCTGTCAACGTTTTAATGTTATGAATTCGACCAGTACGGAAATTGACCTGAGTCAGAAATAGCACAGCCGTATCGGTATCGAGAGAGGTCTGTATCTCCTGCTCAGGAACCGTGACCATTCGGCATGACTTAGCTCCCAGGAGCATGCTCAATCCCTCAGCCATGTATAAATCAGTTGGAAAATTATCATTCTGAGAGATAATTTTATTGCGAGGTGAATTCATTGCCAGACATTGGCTGAGCACTTTGAAAAGGTTTATCGAGGTCGAATCGCAACAGACCACCTCGTCGTGGTCTGCACCAATGAGTCGAGCTATCTTGGCACCAGCGACTGAGGGTAAATCAATCCAGTGATGTTTATTCCAACTGGTAATTAGGTCCTGTCCCCACTGCTGACTTATCACTTCATCTGCGCGCTTTTTAGCCCTGTGAGTTAATGGACCGAGCGAGTTGCCATCCAGATATACAACATCCTCAGGTAAGATGAATTCAGAGCGTTTGCATGCCAGCGAATCTTGCTGGTCGAGTGTACATGCTATTGAATCGGTAAGTTTCATGAGCCAGCAAAAGCGTTTTCGGTGAGTGCGCTCAGTATGTCGAGGAAGCGACTAAATGCTGGTGTGCCTGGATGTACCCAATCAAAATGTCCGGCATCGGCTACAGGATGCTTGATTAACTTCAGTTGCTTGAAATCAGCCATCTGGCCGATTGGAACAATAGTATCAGATTCACCGTGAAGTAAATTTATAGCTGTGATGATTTCATGTTTACTGGGATTTGCTGAATCGTATGATCCCTGATCTTCAGCGGCAACAGAACCCATGAAGGATACTCCCGCCTTTTGACAACCATTCTCGCCGCTGGCGTATTGCTCCAGATCCGTTATGGCAGCTAATCCAATCACATCAACAGACAGCTTATTGGATAGTATTTTCTGCACATCGCGACCGGCTAGCAGGGACAGATGACCTCCGGCTGAATGACCAGCAATAATAATGTGGTTTGGTTTTATGCCATGCTCAGATAATGAGACTATGTGTGCCAGACCAGCTTTTATGTCCTCATAGGTAGTCGGCCATCCCCCACCGGTCTCACCGGTTCTTCGATACTCCAGACTCCATACATTGAAGCCAGCATCAAATAGCGCTGTTGCGGCTGGATAAGTATGAACAATATCGTAGGCACTTAACCAGCAACCACCGTGAATAAATACGATCAAAACATCATCACGATTAGCCGTTGATGACCATAACAGTCCGAACTGATTAGGATCATTGCCATAAGGAATCTTCTGACTCGCAGAAACATAGGGCAGTTCAGTAATCTGAGTAAAAGAAGGATTCGCTGCAGTGGTTGGATACTCAGTTTTTGCCCAAGCTGAATTATCTGCGCATAAGAATAATGCGCAGATGGTCAAGAGTAGGTATTGGACATTTCTCATATATTAATTTGGCCTGAGTATTGGTTACTTTCGTTTACGCAAAATTGGCGTTTACAAAATCCCAATTTACCAGATTCCAGAATGCATCGACATAGGCTGGGCGGGCATTACGGTAATCGACATAGTAGGCATGCTCCCAAACATCACAGGTCAGAAGTGGTGTAACCCCATCGGTCAGAGGACAGCCGGCATTAGATGTTTTTACGATCGCTAACTTGCCTTCAGAGTTCTTAACTAACCATGTCCAACCTGAACCAAAATTAGTGATACATGCGTCAGTGTAAGCTTGTTTAAACTCAGCAAAAGAACCAAACGCACTATCAATTGCATCGGCAATCGCACCTGTCGCTGTGCCACCACCATTGGGAGATAAACAGTTCCAGTAAAACGTATGATTCCAAACCTGTGCTGCATTGTTGAAAATTCCACCGTCTGAGTTCATGACTATCTCTTCCAGACTCATATCAGCCATGTCTGTATCTGCAACCATGTTATTTAGATTCACTACATAAGCGTTGTGATGCTTGCCATAGTGATAATCTAACGTTTCTGCTGAAATATGTGGCGCCAGAGCATCCTTAGCGTAAGGAAGTTGTGGAAGTTCAAATGCCATGTTGTTCTCCATTTATGATAAAAAGTTAAATATATTTGCTCGCTAAAGTGGGGATATATAGCGCTAAATTCAAGTTGATTTGTCTGGCAATTACTTACGTAAGATACCGAATAATGGTGCAGGCAACATCGCCATTGCTAAACATTGTTTGCATGAACTCTACTCAGGCATAATAGACAAGTTCACACATAAAGAGAAAATAATTATGACTCGTAAATCGGTCTGTTGGATTACCGGTGCATCTTCAGGAATCGGCGCCGCGATAGCACAAAACATGGCGACTAAAAATTATCGCCTGATACTCTCTGCTCGTAATGTCGCAAAACTCGATGAGGTAGCTCAGCAGTGTATTGCAGCAGGAGCTGCAAGTGATGATGTAAAGGTATTACCACTGGATGTTACTGACATGCCTGCAATGGCCTCAGTTGTGACAGAGGCTAACGCCATGTTTGGACAGATTGACCTGCTCATAAATAATGCCGGTGTTTCACAACGCTCACTCTGCGTCGATACTGAAATGGCTACCTATCGAAGACTGTTTGAAGTTGATGTTTTTGGACAAATTGCCCTGACGCAGGCGGTTCTGCCATTGATGATTCAACAAGGTCATGGCCACATTGCTGTGACAGCGTCTGTCGCCGGAAAAATCGGTGTTGATCAACGAACTGGATACTGTGCTGCAAAACACGCAATGATGGGATTCTTTGATGCCCTTCGCGCAGAAGTTACACAAAAGAATATTTCAGTCAGCACCATTGTGCCGGGTTTCATCAATACAAACATCGCTCAAAACGCACTAAAAGGTGATGGCTCGACATTCGCTAGGACAGATAAGGATATTGCAAATGGTATGCCTGCTGACAAGGCTGCTGAAGTGATTGTTCGTGGTCTTGAGAAACGAAAAATAGAAATTAATGTTGGTGAGGGTATCGAGATGTTCGGTTTGTATCTGAAGCGTTTCTTTCCTTCAATTCTATTCAAAATGGTGGCCAATCGTGCCAAGCAATATTGATGCATTATCTTCGACTCGTTCTTCTTGCCCCCATTCTATTGATACAGGGGATTTTAGTTAGGAAGAGGACTCCCCTTCTGCCAGAGCCAGCGGGTGCTCGCAAAGGTGAGATTGGTGAAGGTAAACCATTAAGGCTCCTGATTGTTGGGGATTCATCGGGTGCTGGTGTGGGCGTGGAGGATCAAAAGGATGCGCTACTTGGAAGACTCAAAGAACACTTGTCGGGTGATTATAATCTGACCTATCAATTAATCGCCAAAACAGGCACAACGACGCGATCAACACTGGATTATTTAACGCAGTCGAGCCAAAAATTAGCGCAATTCGACGTTGTTGTTATTTCATTGGGGGTGAATGACATCACCTCTGGTGTATCACTTGGCAAATGGTTATCGTATCAGCACAAACTCCGGGAGTATCTGACCAAGCAACTCGGAGCTCAACACATTATCTGCTCAGGGATGCCACCGATGGATAGTTTTCCTGCCCTGCCCCAACCACTGAGATGGTTTCTGGGGCTTAGAGCGAAAGAATTTGACGAACACTTACAGCATGCTATTGCGCCATTTGCACATCTTCATTATATCTTTCTCAGAGTATCAGATGATCCAAGTCTTATGGCGAGTGATGGCTTTCATCCCGGTAAAGGTGTTTATGCCATGTGGGCTGAGGCTATCGCTGAAAAGATCAAGACGCTGATGTAATCACATCCAATGCTGATTGGATGTCTCTGCCATAAACAGATTTTCATTGATTACCTGACGCGCTAAATCCACTGGAACATAGGGTAATTTTAGTTTGTTGAATGCCATCTGAATTTTCATTGATGCTAAATCGAGTCGACGTTGCGTTGGACTGGTTATTTCAACCATATGCTGAGTTTTAAAACGATGCAGAATATGGAAATTAGTACCCACCAGACCCTCACGAATAATAATAAAGTCGCGCAGTATCATATAGCCATACTTTTTATATCTCACATAGGCAACGAGGATCATGGGTAATGCGATTAGTCCGACCAGAACCATTCGCCAATCAATCAACATCACTAACAGACCGACGAGAATAGTGACAGGAGCCAACACACCGTAAACGATCTGTTTCAAAAGATAGTGTCGATTAACTGCACTAAAATTGGACGTAGTTTCAGCCAGGTCCGGATAGATTAATTTCAGCTGCGATTGCCAATCATCAGGCTTGAGCATGGGTATAATGAAGGCACTTGATTTGACATCATTCCCGGCATCTTGACGCACCTGTTGGAATACAACCGTGACACGATTCAGTATTTTGGCGAGAATATTCTGCTTGATACTCACACCCTGCACTTTAGATTTATTCAGATATATTGTCTCACGCTCTAATAAACCAGAGATGCGCTTTAGCTTTTGTTGCTCGTCATGAAGTTCAAAATTATAGAACTTAAGAAACGCACCGATTGCTGTAATTGACAATAAAAACGTGGCAAATATGAGTCCTGCTGTAATAACGAGAAGTACCATTGCGAGGGTTTGATTCATCGGCAGAAGCGAGGCATATTCAGTGAGTACCTTTGTGATATCTATACCCGAGCGCTCAATTAGCTTCTCTGCCACCGGGAAAAATGCGCCTGAAAAGAGGAAAATCATACCGTTGGTCAAGCCGTATTTAGTCACCTCCAGATTGGATAACTTAAGAATTCCAGCCTCAGTTGCGTCCGCTGCAGCAGTTTCAGGATCACTATCCACTGTTTCAGTGGATTGCATCACGTGCTCAGCTTGATAACTATTTATCGCATCAGCAATTTGTTTAGCACGTTGCTGAGTAATGCCTGGAACTTCTGCTTCTTTATCTGTCGACCCAGCCGAATCGAAGGTGCATTTCAATAGGTTGAATGGTTTGAAATACCAAGGAAGTGAATTATTGATATTCTGAATTCGTGCATACTTTAAATTCAACTCTTCAACAGTAAACAAGCCGTGTTTTATGGTTATCTGCTCATCTTCAATGCGATAGCGATAGGTGATGTACATCACGATCACATCCAGAAGGATCAAACTGACTATGATGGCTGCACTGATGCCTAACCAAAACGAGCGATCATCTACAGCGACAACAATACCCACGAATGCAGGACTGGCATTAATAATCAACTCGCGCGCGAGTTTTAATCCTCGGGAGATGAAAAAATGCACCAAAGAGACTGGCGACACCCTGTGCCAGCGATTTAAGTAATCAGTGTTTGAATTTTCAAGCATTGAGTTTTTCATTTTCGAGTCGGTTCAAAATGCGACTCTTGATACCCTGAGCAACCTCATAGTTGATACCATTAATCGTTAAATCTGCGCGAATGCCACCGGCGGTAAATAGTTGTAGTTTAGCCAACTCATATTTACGTTGTAGTACACCTTGATGAGTCTCTACATGCTGTATTCTGTTGAATGGTAAGACGATTTGCTTTTGCCAGAAAATACCAGATTTATAAGTAATATCATGCTCTCTGATGGCATAGCCCTTATGTTTATGTGCCACTTTAATCAACAGACACCCTAGAGCAAATACCACCAAATATCCAAGCATCCAGTACATTACGCCACCCCTAAAAATAGGCACGTTCAGAACAAAGTAAAGAATGGATATTACAATGAAAGAACTCCCTAACGTAATTAGCCATACCATGGCACTTACGATCATTGATTGTTTGGGTAATGCCTGCAGTTCAAGTGACTCATAGCCCACTAGTTGATCTGCGTTAATTATCTCATTACTAAAACTCATAAAATGCTCTCGGATAGCTTGCTTTCTTCAGTATTGAAGTTCGGCGCTATTATATTGGTAGTGACTTGCTATCACAATGTATATCAGAAATGAAATCGGTCGTGCCATTATCAATGACAATACTGTATCCTTGCGTCATTGTATTTATGTGTTTCACAGATCATGTTTAAACTCTTTGAGTCTTTTACCAAGCCATTTCCAGAGATAGAGCCTAGCCGGCCACCGAAGAGCATTTATGCCTTTTGTAAATTCTATACCCGAGGTTTTGGTGTTCCTCTAGTGATAATGTCGATACTGACTGCCATCACCGCAGCTTTGGAAGTCTCACTGTTTGGTTTTATGGGACAACTCGTTGACTGGCTGACCACTAAAAATCCAGAAACATTATGGCAAGAGGAAGCTGACACATTGATCACCATGGGTGTGCTAGTGCTGGTTGTGATCCCGATCTTGATACTTGTGCACTCTCTTATAGTGCACCAGACATTATTGGGTAACTACCCCATGGCGATCCGCTGGCTGACGCATCGTTACTTACTAAAGCAGAGTATCTCATTTTTCCAAAATGACTTTGCCGGTCGAGTGGCCACCAAAGTCATGCAGACCTCACTGGCTGTTAGAGAGACGGTGATGAAGCTTCTGGATGTAATGGTCTATATCACTGTCTACTTCACCACCATGCTAGTGTTAATCATGAGCGCAGATGTCAGGCTGGTTATCCCTATGATTGTCTGGTTCATCGTCTACGTATTAATTCAAGTGAAGATGGTGCCTAAGCTCAAACATATCTCAACAGAGCAAGCTGATGCCCGCTCTGTAATGACGGGCCGCGTTGTTGATAGCTACACTAATATTTCCACAGTTAAATTATTCTCCCATACCAACAAAGAGGCTGACTACGCTGAAGATAGCATGGTCGGTTTTCTCAAAACTGTTTATAAACAAATGCGACTGGTTACTAAGATAAGTTTCATGGTGCAGATGAATAATTACCTGCTGGCATTCAGTATTGCCGCAGTCTCATTATGGTTGTGGTCGTATGATGCTATTTCCGTCGGAGCGATCGCGGTGGCTGTCAGTCTCTCACTGCGCCTTAATGGCATGTCACAATGGATCATGTGGGAAATCAGTGCGCTTTTTGAAAATATTGGTACCGTCGCCGATGGTATAAGTACGATCTCCAAACCTATCGAGATACAGGACAATGATGATGCTCACCCGCTCTTGGTACAAAAGGGCGAAATTCGTTTTCAGGATGTTAGTTTCCATTACGGAAAAGAGTCCGGGGTGATTGAATCACTTAATTTGGCGATTCAACAAGGTGAGAAAGTAGGCTTAGTTGGCCGCTCTGGCGCTGGTAAATCAACGCTAGTTAATTTGTTGTTGCGTTTTCACGATGTAGAGAAAGGTTCTATCACCATTGATGAGCAGGACATCAGATTAGTACAACAAGAATCTCTACGTTCTCACATTGGTATGGTCACTCAAGATACCTCACTTTTGCACAGAACTATTCGTGAGAATATTCTCTATGGTCGCCCTGATGCTAGTGAGCAAGATTTAGTTACCGCCATTGACCAGGCCCAGGCATCTGAATTTATTAAAGATTTAACCGATCCATTCGGTAATGAGGGCTTAGATGCCCAGGTCGGTGAACGTGGTGTAAAATTGTCTGGTGGTCAACGACAACGAATCGCTATTGCCAGGGTTCTGCTCAAGAATGCGCCCATTCTGGTCTTGGATGAAGCGACTTCTGCGCTCGATTCTGAAGTCGAAGCCGCAATTCAAGAATCGCTTTATCGCTTAATGGAGGGCAAAACGGTCATTGCAATTGCCCACAGACTATCAACCATAGCCGCCATGGATCGTTTAATCGTTATGGATGAGGGACGGATCGTCGAGCAAGGCACACACAAAGAACTGATTGCTTCGGATGGCATTTACAACCAGCTATGGACTCATCAGACCGGCGGCTTTTTAGCAATCGACTAGTGTGTCTCAGCGCCCCATACCGGAGGTGGCGTTGGTACTTCTTTGGTTAAATCGAACTCAACACGGAAGAACCGATCCTCATGCTCGCGGCGTAATTCATAAACAAACCGTTTACCGGGCTCTATTTCCATCGCCCAGATGTTGCGTGCGGATGCAGCGAGTAGCTCACCCGTAAACTTATCTGCCTTAAACTCCTGACGAATGGGAGTACCCTTGGCAAAGGTGTCACCACCATACTGTGTAACCTTATCTTCACTACCATCAGGCTTGCGGTGATCATGTTTTAACTGAATACCTTGATCAGTTTTTGTTAATACCCAAGTACGCGAGTGATCATCGCCAATATGAAATGGGATCTTGATAACCGAATCGGAGACTTTCCAAACATACATGACCGCCTGCCCTTTCATGAAATCCTTGTCACTCGGTTCAGTACCGATGACTAACTCACCGTTGAATGACTTACCCTCTAGTGAACTGATGCTGGACCAGAAATCATTTTGAAATTGAGCCGCAAACAGGGGTTTGCACATCAAAGCAATTACAAAAATCATATATTTAAAATGCATGTTTATTATCCTATTAATTGATTTTTCTCTTGATTGTTATGCGCCATATCGTTCTTGGATCTTGTTCTCTAATAATGAATACAGTTTTCCAATATGAAGCGCATCAACCAATCCATGGTGGGCATGCACCGAAATAGGCATTAGCGTACGCTCCCCGGAATGATATATTTTCCCTGTACTTATCTTAGGTATCGTATCTTTAAACTCATGGTGTCTGGCATGAGAGAGTGAGGTAAATTGAATCCAGGGTACTGCAGAGAAATGAATTAAATCTAATTTATTTGCGAATGGTGTGAAATTAGAGGTTTCACGTACACGCGCAATTTCAGAGGTAGCTGACTCAGCAAACTCCAGAAAATTCGCATCGTAATCAATATAAGAGAAAGCAAAGGTCTCATTCTCTCTTGCAACAGTCACCGAAACGCCAATCTTATCATAGACAATGACATTTTCGCCGTCATAACGATATCTGAATTCCTCGACAGAATTAACTGCCTTGATGATCTCATGTAGGTAGCTAACAAAGATTGATTGCTCATTTTTACGGCAGTAGTGATACAGACTGGTGATGTCCAGATCGACCGAAATACCATACATTGGCTCAGTGAACTCATTATAAAAGAGAAACTGCTCTTTTCTTTTCCATTCGTCTAGCGGTTGTATTTTATATGTCACGCTTCTGTTCTTTACTTTTCTATATTTATTGGTGAAGCCATTTGTTGGCAGATTAGGTCTAAAAGCTACGTTTCTTGAGTGATGGTAGCATTTGCTGAATGCGGTAACTAGTTCTATTGAATCAAATGAAAACTGATGAAATCTGAAGGAATAATCTCTCATCTGTAGCATCAATAATCTCTTCAAGTCCGATTGAGCGAGGCGTGGGTTCGTTTTATCGCAGTGATGCTTGATTTAACTGCTGAAGTTAAGCAGACTGACTCGCTAAATAACAACACTATAATCGCCATGTCTCAATACCAAACTGCTAGTAAAGATATTGTCCCATTTGACCAGAAAATTGCTTTTGGTGCTGGTACGCTAACCCTCAATCTTCTTCCAGCATCAATTGCTATCTTTGCTACCTATCTGATTGTTGCCTTCGGTATGGATCCACTGCTTGCCGGCATTGTCGGCGCACTACCGCGATTGCTTGATGCAATTACTGACCCAATCATGGGCTTTATCACAGATAATACACGCTCGAAATGGGGACGAAGACGGCCCTATATCATGGCGGGCGCCTTTGCTAGCGGCATTATCTTCTCGCTGATGTGGCAACTGGATGCAGCGAACTCAGAGACTTATACTTTCTGGTACTTTCTTTCTATGTCATTGCTCTTTACATTGGGTAATACCATGTATGCCACGCCTCTGGTCGGGTTAGGCTATGAATTGACATCTGATTACAATGAACGCACGCGCATTATGGCGTTCTCGCAATTTATTGGACAAATCGCCTGGATGATTGTGCCCTGGATATGGGTGCTTGTGCCTAGTGATTTATTCGCTGATCAAGGAGAGGGTGTGAGGCAACTCTCGATAGTTGTCGGAGTTATTTGTACAGCTCTGGGGATATTGCCAGCAATATTCTGTAAAGGAATTGAGTCATCCAGAATTGAGAATACCAAAGATTTATCGATGAAAGAGATCGGTAACAACTTCATGGAAGTGTTGCGCAATATCGTCACCGCCTTCAAAAATACGCAATTCCTCAGATTGTGTCTGGCAACGTTTTTGATTTTCAATGGTTTTCAGCTGGTTTCTACCTTCTCATACTTTATCATTCTGTTTCATATGTTCGGCGGCAGCACAGATGCAGCAGGAACATGGCCTGCATGGTTTGGTACCATGAGTGCTGTCGCAAGTGCTTTTGTTGTCATACCCATTGTGACCTGGATGGCAAATAAGTGGGGCAAGCGAAATGCCTTTTTGATATCTACCAGTATTTCGATCGTTGGTTATTTACTACGTTGGTATGGTTTCTCACCTGAAAATCCCTACTTGATGTTCTTACCGATCCCATTATTTGCATTTGGTATTGGTGGGCTATTTACTGTGATGATGAGTATGACCGCCGATGTCTGTGATCTAGATGAATTAAACAACGGCATGCCACGAAAAGAAGGGACTTTCGGGGCTATCTATTGGTTAATGGTGAAACTTGGCCAAGCACTGGCGCTTTTCTTAGGGGGCGTGGTGTTGAAGCTATCCGGATTCGAAGCAGGTGCTGAAATACAGACAGTTGAAGCCATGACCAACTTAAGACTGGCGGATATATTTATTACTTCAGGAACTGCGGCAATCGCAATTTTCATCATGTGGGGCTACAACATAACTGAACGACGGGCGCATGAAATAAAAGAGCAGTTGGTTGCTCGACGTGGCGAGCTCTAATAC
>CAXRAF010000076.1:0-8302 GCA_964228485.1 Alteromonadales bacterium
TAAATATTGCCAGCAACTTTCAGATCAAACAGATCTGCACCATGTTGCGTATTGTCAAAGGTATAGGATGTTGTCTGATAAATCGGTACGGCTGCTGCTTTGGTCGATGCCTCAGATTCGTATCCGTGATGCAGTGCCACTGATTCTGGTCTCATAATATTCTTCCTGTGAAATGTTTAATAGATAATTTCGCCGAGTATAGACGTCTAAACGTATAGATGTCTACTATAAAAACAGTAAAATCTACACATATTTGCCGTATCTATAAACTTTTTTAGTCTTATTACAGGAAAACTCTGTATAACCAGATAAAGTAGTAAGGAATTATCACACCATAAGGCGCTGGCTTAATGTATGACTGACCAACAAAAACAAACCGGTTTACACTACCTCTGGCCTACACCATTCTTGCGCACCCAATGCCCGGAGCATGACACGATCAATCCAGCATTAGTCGAGCTATTTACACAGCATCGGTCCGAGGATGATACGACGCATGCTGCCGTTTATTCGAGTACAGATGATCTGTTACTGCGCTATAACCACCCTGAGCTTAATCAGCTATTCAAATTCATCTCAGATCAATTGTTCCAAATGTCCACTGAGGTAAATGCCAAAATGTGGCAGTACAGTCGCTCAACTAAAATGCAGATGAATGTCGTTGGTGCCTGGTTTCAGATTCAAAATGGCCACGGATTTCACGAAACGCACAATCATGGTAATTGCGCCTGGTCGGGGGTTTATTATGTTCAGGTCGACGATCATGACACTCGCATCGCCAATGCTGAACTCGGTGCACAGAATGGCATCACACGTTTTTATGGACCTCATTTAGATACCATCGGCGGCGGCTATATGGACTCTGGCAATTTATATTTGCAGGATACGAGTTTTGATTCCGAACCTGAAGAAGGTTACCTTTGTTTATTCCCCGCCCATTTAAAACATACCGCAATGCCCTATATTGGTAATAAGGACCGCATTATTGTGTCTTTTAACATTCAGGTTCACGGTGATAAAGGAGACGCTCTCTTTGACTATCGATTTACCAATTCGGTCTGAGCATAAAGGAAATGGTTCTATGTTTGCTGAAGTAATAAATATCCGTGAGTGTCTTGTTGTCTGAAATCGCATTATTTCCAATCCCCAACTGCGTCGCCTTTCCTGGCACCAGTTTCCCGCTCCATGTGTTTGAGCCCCGCTATCGGGAGATGGTGAATTATTGTCTCAGTAATCAGGTGCCCATGGGTATAACTCATACCGAAGCAGTCGTTAAGCCAGCCAAATCAAATCAGACTGTCGCAGAGGCAATGCAGTCTAATCAGGCGACTTATAAGCCCTACACAATTTTTTCTGCGGGTGCGGTGGAGCTAGTTGATACACTCGATGATGGTCGCATGTTGATAGATGTTCATCTAAGTGACCGACTGTATGCTGTCAATAAACTCCAGAGTGAACCGTTTTTGATCTATCAGTGCGAGGATTACCAAGATCGACCTATCAGTGAGCAAATCATCGCAGACAGTGAAAAACTCAAGACCAGATTACTCAAAAAGCTGATAGAAATGACGCGACACAACCAAGAGGTCAATGACATGCTCGAATCAGCGCATTGGCAACAAATGGATGTGGTCAAGTTTAGTTTTGAGTTATTCGGTATCGTACGACTCGATGGTGACATCCAGCAGCAAATACTGCAATGTCGATCACCGCAGGAGCGCCTGCACATTGCTTTGCAAATCCTCGAGCGGTACAACCAGTCTCGTCAGGCCTGATAGCGCGTCACGAATCGTCGCAGAATGCTCTGTGCATGGGAGATATCAAAACCCGCGAGCTGAGTGATTAGTTGCTCGGCTTCCTCAGGTCGAAAATAGCCATGATGTTGATAGACTCTGATCCGCAGGGCAAACCCCTCCTCGTCGCCCTCAGGATGGAACTGGGTGGCATAAATATTATTCTTCACGCGAAACATTTGTATCGGACAATCAGTTCCGGCAAGCAACAGAGTGGCACCCTCAGGAACTTCATCGCATGCCTCCTTGTGCCCGAGCAGAACATGAATTGTCTCTGGAAGCGTCTCAAGTAACGGGTCGCTTCTGCCAGCTTCGGTCATTGAGACCGGTTTACAACCAACCGACTCACCAAACTCTCGACTCATGGGGGTATTAAGATAGTTACCAAGCAATCCGTTACCAGAGCAGCAACCTAAAAACGGGAAATCCTGAGCCAGAATCTCATCAAATAGCATATTGAACTGCTGCTCAAGTTGAATCTGGATGGCCGATTTTTCTGCCTCAGGCGTTGTAACATCAAAAGGACTGCCGCCGACAATGATGCCTGAATAGTCTGCCAGATTTATCTCGGGCAAACCGCACTGCTCAGCACGAATACGAACATAATCTTGCTCAGCGAGCTGGCCATAATGACATATCGCCTGCAATTCGCTCTCAGCCGTGACGTCTTCCGGTCGTAACTGGATTATCAAAAAGGGTCGTGACATGTCACTCTGCTAGCAGATTACGAATAGCGGCTAGATCTTCTGCAGTATCAATACCCTCAGGAACCTGCTCACAAGCTTCAGCAACCTGAATAATATGGTCATTGTAGAGCGCCCGGAGCTGTTCGAGTGATTCCGTCTGCTCGAGTGCACAAGGTGCCCAATTGGCATAGGCTCGCAAGAATCCAGCCCGGTAGGCATAGATACCGATATGTCGCTGATAAGGAAACGTATCGAGTTTATTGGCATCTTGATGATTGTTCGAGTCGCGGTGCCAGGCAATGGGTGCGCGGCTAAAATACAGTGCACGACCGGAGTCACTGGAGACAACCTTGACCACATTGGGGTTTTGTAAGGTATCCGGGTCTGTAATCGGCGTAGACAGTGTCGCAACACTTGCCTTAGGATTAGCCTCCAACAGCCCTGCTACTTGCTCAATGACTGTATGAGGTATCAGTGGCTCGTCACCTTGAACGTTAATGATAATGTCCTCGGCATCAAGCGCCAGAATATCAGCAACCTCCGCTAGACGGTCGGTTCCTGACGGGTGGTCAGCCTTAGTCATACAGACATTGTAATTCAGAGTCTTGAGGCAATCTTCGATGCGAACATCATCGGTGGCGACAATCACCTCCTCAATAGCACTTCCAGCGGCCTGCTCATACACGCGCTGAATCATTGGTTTACCTTGAATGTCGATAAGCGGTTTACCTGGTAACCGAGTCGAAGCATAACGTGCCGGTATGACAATGATTTTTCTCATGATGTTTTGTCCATGTCCAGTGTTCGCAAACAATGTCTGATTAGATTAGGGGTTATGTGATTTTCGATGACTAATGACCACAGGTTATCTCGCTCAAACAACTGACATTTGGTGGCATCTTTTTCAGTCATCACCACGATGCCATCATCGAAGGATACATCCATTTCTATAAAGTCATGATGGTCCGGGAATACATGTGTCTGAATGGCTAATCCGAGCGAGCGCAGATAACTGAAAAAGGCTTCAGGATTGCCTATACCGGCAACCGCATGAATTTTGGTATGACGGTATTGCTCGATAAATTCCTGCCAACTGATATGAATGTCATTGCTTCCCAGCAATTTGAAATGCTTGGCGGCAAAATGACAATCAAACACTGACAACCCCTGGTCTCGGAGATTCTCTGTCAGCGATGAGAAGGAATCAAAACGATGGTTAATGACCACAGCATCACTATGTTTCAGGCGCCATTTAGGCTCTCTCAGGGGACCAAAAGGCATGAGTAGCTCATTACCGAGATAACGCTCCCCTTCCACCACAATCACCTCGCATTGCCGCGGCATGGCATAGTGTTGCAGACCATCATCACTGATTACGATATCGCATTGTTGCGTGGTCGCCAGCAGATCTAGCGCACGGGTTCTAATCGGATCAACGACCACTGGGCAGTCACACCGTTTAGCGAGCATCAAGGCCTCATCGCCTGTTTCAGCAACATCACTTTCCGCTGTTACTTCCAGAGGATAATTTTTTGCTTGCCCACCATAACCACGGCTAATGATGGCGGGATAAAATCCATACCTTTTGAAATCACTGACTAGAGACTGCACGACCGGTGATTTCCCCGTTCCCCCGACAGAGATGTTCCCAATCACAATCACTGGCAGTTGTTTTGCCGCTGATTTGAAGAGTCCGATACGATAGGCTCTGAATCGCAACCAAACCAATAATGACAGCAACCAATGCAGTGGTAATAGGAGTATCTGCCAGATTGATTTGTGATACCAGAACGCCATGGCTCACCTACACGGACTTAAACTGTACCGAGTGAAGGCTGGCGTAAGTGCCTGATTGCGCGATCAGTTCCGTATGGGTTCCCTGCTCTGTGATTGTTCCCTGCTCCATCACCAGAATATTATCAGCACCCTCAATCGTTGATAATCGATGAGCGATGACGATCGTGGTACGGTCCTTCATTAGCAACGCCAGTGCATCCTGAATCGCTTGTTCAGATGCCGTATCAAGGGCTGAGGTAGCCTCGTCAAGAATGATTACCGGGGCATTTTTAAGCAGTGCTCGGGCAATTGCCAGACGCTGTCGCTGACCTCCTGATAGCAGGCTACCACGCTCACCAATTTGGGTGTTCAAACCATCCGGTAACTGCTCAATAAATTCCCAGGCATTCGCCTGTTTGCATGCCGTGATGATGTCGTCCTCACTGGCAGTCGTTAATGCACCATAGGCGATATTATCGGCAATCGAGGCATTAAACAGAGATACCTGCTGAGACACGTAAGAGAAGGCGCTCCTGTAACTGGCAATATCAATGGTTTCAATGTCCGTATCATCCCAGCGGATCGTGCCATTTGCAGTCGGATAAAATCGTAGTAAGGCCGATATCATGGTTGATTTTCCACTGCCCGATTGACCCACGATGGCCGTCGTTTGTCCCTTGGCAAAGGTACAGTGAATATTGCTCATTGCCGGTGTGTGGGTGTCAGGATAGGAAAACTCATCAATATTGACACTGATAGCCTTGGATAGCGGTTCTATAAGCTTGCTACCGGTATTATGCTCTTTCGCCATATCCAGAATGGTAAAGATACTATCCGCCGCAGCGATACCTTTCTGCAACATGGCATTCACAGAATTTAAGTCTTTGAGTGGTTTCAGGATCAGAGCCATGAGCATGAGGGTTGCGATAAATGCGCCACCCGTTAACTCCCCCGCCTGAATCATCTGTATACCAAAATAAAACACCACGGCTATGCCAATTCCGGCGATGATCTGTATGACAGATACACTTGCCGCCTTGGTGGTTTCTAGCTTCATGGATTGTTGACGGTTGTTGCGGTTAACGCGCTTGAATTTGCTCCGCTCCTGATCCTCGCCACCATAGACACGAATCGTATCGTAAGACTCAACGCCCTCCTGAGTTACCTGAGTGATATCACTCATAGCACCCTGGATTTTATGGCTGATCATGCGGAAGCGGCGACTGACAAAATTAACCAGCAAGGCGATGATCGGTGCCGTAAGTAGGAAAATCAGACTCAGCTTCCAACTATTCTGAAACATACCGATCAGAGCGAAGATAATCACTGCCGAACTGCGAACAATGGTAGTGATCGCCTCAGTAGTGGATTGTTTTAACTGCTCTGAGTTATAGGTAAGTTTTGAGATCAGTTCGGCTGAGGAATGCTTATCGAAGAAGCTGGCTGGTAAATCGATATATTGATTAAAAAGTTGTCGACGCAGATCATGAACCAGACTATTTCCCACATATGACATGGTATAGGTAGCAATGAAACTGGCAATACCTCGCGCAACAATGATCATGACAATGAAGAATGGCGCAAATGCTAATAATTCTTTGTCGTCGCCATACAGAGCCTCATCAATCAGGGGTTCAAATGCTTTTACAAACTCGGTATCAACAAAGCCATACACGAGATTTGCCAAAATACCGGCACAGAATATCAACCAATAAGGTTTCAGGTACCCGAGTAACCTGCGGTAGGTTCGTTTGGGACTAGTCATTCGCCTCGGAATCTCTTTGCGTCGCCATTTGTATATTGGTGAAGCCTTCCTGACCAGCAGCATCCATAGCCGTGATGACCGCCTGATAAGGTGCCTTTGCATCGGCACTAATAATGAGTGGCAGACTGGTATTACCGTCAGAGACTTTAACGATCGCCTTCTTAACCGTTTCTATCTGCGAGTTGATGAGCGCTTGTTTGTTAACATAAAAGTTGCCAGTTGAATCGACCGAGATTTCAACCACATCTACATCAATCTCCAGCGGCGTTCCTTCTGCTTTCGGCAATTCTAATTCGATTTGGGTTTCCCGGGTAAAACTGGTAGAGACCATGAAAAAGATTAACAACAGAAACACCACATCAATCAACGGTGTTAGGTTGATGCTCATTTCACGTTTTGAGGTATTCTGTAATTGCATCTTACTTCGAGATTACTTCTCGCTCTCCATGAAACACTTCAACCATTTTCAATGCTTCTTGTTCCATCCCGATCACTAATTCAGCGATGCGTCGTTCAAAATAACGATGAAATATTAAGGCCGGGATAGCAACACAGAGTCCCGCTGCAGTGGTCAACAGTGCCTCTGAAATACCACCGGCTAGTGCCGAGGCATTACCCACACCCTGAGAGGTGATCACCGTGAATACTTTGATCATACCAAGTACTGTTCCGAGTAACCCTAACAAGGGTGCAATATGCGCCACCGTACCGAGTGTATTGAGAAACATTTCAAGCTCAGTAACGACCTTGCGGCCTGTTTCCTCAATTGATTCCTTCATCGTCTCTCGTCCATAATGGTGATTGATGAGCCCCATCGCAAGGATCTCACCCAGTGGTGAGGAATCTTTTAGACTCTTTAAGTTACTCTTATTGAGCTGATTATGCTTAACCCAACTCCACACTTGAGCCAGCAGATGACGTGGGGCTACCCGACTTGGTCTGAGCGACCAGAATCGTTCAATGATGATACCCAATGCTATTATCGAGCTAAGTATGATAGCCAACATGACCCAGCCACCAGCCTGTATCAATTCCAGCACTTGTTTTATTCCTTATTGTTTTTCACAGTGTTGAGCCGAAATATATCAGTTTCTGCGCCATAAAGCAGGATTTTGTTGTCGAGAAGAATGAATATTTAGTTGTCCTGATGGACTGATATTAAGGTTAATCTGACCATGGACTGCCGTATCGTAAAATTGACTACCCATCTGCTCGTATCGCCTTGTCACACTCGGGTGAGGTAATCGAAATCGATTCAGATGACCCGTGGTGTTAATGGCAATAGTGGGTTGAAGTTGCTTGAGTAAGGCGGGACTGGATGATGTTTTACTGCCATGATGTGGTACTAGCAGGACATCTACTGTCAAATGTGGATAATCTCTCAGTAGTCGTGCCTCGGCAGCTCGCTCAATATCGCCGGTCAATAGGATCTGCACTCCGCCATATTCAAGCAACAGGACACAGGAGCTGTCATTATCAGACCAATTGGTATCCAGTGGCGGGGATAGTATTGTGACATTGGCCTGATTCATATTTATCCGTGTACCCGGAGTGCATAATTTGCTGCGCACATTGGTCGGCCGATTTGCGGTGTAGGAATGATAAACAACTTCAGGGCGGTACTCTGATATCAGCCAATCACTGCCGCCACTGTGATCCAGGTCGGCATGGCTCTCAACATAATATGCAATAACCTCATGCCGTTTGCGCATCAGCCAAATGGGTAGGATGTACTCAAAGACCACCCAATCCTCATAACGGTTACCGGAATCATAGATGAGTAACTGATCCTCGACTTCAATGGCGAGCGCTGTCCCCTGCCCGACATCAAACACAGTCATCGTCAGGCCAGTTTGACTTGACGTTGGATTCAGCAATACTGCACACACCATGATTGGGCAAACAATCACCGGCCTCAGTGCGGTTAACCAGATTACCGATAGACAAATGATCAACGGTAACAAGGTGCTGAATGCGATGTGTCCGTGCCATAACGCCAAGCGATTAAACGTATTGAAGGCATCCAATACATACCAGAAGTAATAGACCAGAAAATCGAGCGCCAGTGTCATCCCCTGATAAGGCGAATTCAGAATTGCTATCGATTCATGCAACTGTGACAGGAGTAACCAGACTAAGCCAGTCGGTAGCAACACCAGACTAATGAATGGAATTGCCCACAGATTCTGCGCCAGACTGAACAGTGAATACTCAGAGAATATAAACAACTGAAATGCTGAAATAATCACGGCCAACAGCAACTGCAGATAAATTACGGTACT
>CAXRAF010000077.1:0-6203 GCA_964228485.1 Alteromonadales bacterium
TAATAGTGCTATTAAAACATACTTCCGCTAATTGTATATATTGATTTCATATGCTTTTGAGTGAAATTTGTAAGACAAGTTCAGCAAAATAGTTTTATTACTCTCATGAGCCGTGATATTTGACTGTCCCCAGTCCCGCTGATAGCCTGATCACAAAACCACAACGATGGGGATCTGCCATGCGTAAACTTACCTCACAAATCCTGCTTCTTATTACCCTATTCTCAAGCGCTAGTTTAGCTGCCGAGCAAATCGCGCTAGTGGGTGGTCGTCTGATCGATGGTTACGGGCATCGCCCGATCGCCAATAGTGTGATTCTGGTCGAAGACGATATGATCAAGCAGGTAGGAACTGTCGAAACACTTGCCGTACCTGAAGGTTATCGCATTATCTCCACTGAGGGTATGGATGTATTACCGGGACTGTGGGAGAGTCATGCGCATCTCAAAATCACTGGTCATGCCGATTATGTGCATTGGGATAAGGCCTATGAAGATCGCTGGGAGCATGAAATCATGCCAGCCAGCGCAGTGCAGTTATTGCTTGCAGGAATCACATCAGCGCGCGATTTAGGCGCACCTGCTGAAATGTCAGTTAATGTTCGTGAGCGTATTAATAATGGCGAACTGCCCGGACCAAGAATGTATGTCTCGGGACCATTTTTACAACATCGGCCTTATGCCCGGGCTGAAGTCGACCGTTGGGGTATCTTTGGCGTTCGGGATGCCAAGAAGAAAGTGAACAAGCTGGCTGATATTGGTGTCGATATGATTAAGCTGATTGATCAAGACAAAATGTCGCTCGAAGAAGCCCAGGCAATCGTTGATACGGCCCATGAGCGCGGCTTAAAGGTAGTAGCCCATTCTCACCGTCCAGATGAGGTGCGTCGTGGTCTGGAAATTGGGGTCGATAATTTCGAGCATACTGGCTTGACCACGGCACCTGAGTATCCTGCGGATGTTATTCGCTTACTCAAAGAGCGCACTGCAACAGGTCGGATATCGGGTGGCCCGCTCTTCTGGACCCCAACCGTTGAGGGATTATTTCGTTACATGGATACCGTGGATAATCCAGAGCATCTGGATAATACCTGCTGGCATCGCGGTCTGAAGGCAGACACCATCGCGGATATTAAGCAATCGATTCAAAACCCTGGCCAGCTAGCCTACATGCAATTAACACCACTGCGCCAACCAACACTCAAGCGAAAGATAGCTCAGTTGCGTGAGGCAGGTGTGGTATTGCTGGTTGGTACCGACAGTGGTATTCCGATGAAATTTCATTGTCAAAGCACCTGGAATGAGCTTGATGTCTGGGTCAGAGAAATGGATGTTCCAGCGATGGACGCTATCCGTGCAGCGACCTACTGGCCTGCCGTGATGATGAACGTGGATGATAAGTCAGGCACGATAGAGGCCGGCAAGTGGGCCGATATTATTGCTGTCAGAGGCAATGTATTGAAGCATATTAATATCCTCAGCCGGGTCGATTTTGTCATGAAAGGCGGCAAAGTCTACAAGGAAAATGGCATCGTCAATGAAGGTTTAGTGCAAGCTAAAGATTTAGCCATTATGACAACTGAAAATTAGGTCTATACTAATTAACAAATTTACCCACTTTCACAACATGGCTATCGAGGGAATATGGGACGCGATATTGAGGAAAAGGAATATACACAGGCTGATTATGACGAGTTTAATCGACGCATACATCATCAGGTAGATATTCTTAAGGACGTCATCCAACGGCCTGAATTTGGTAAGACACCGCGTTCAATTGGCGCCGAGTTGGAGATCTACCTGATCAATGAAGCCTCGGAAGTGAGCCCGGTCAATGTTGAGTTACTGGATATACTCAAGGATCCACAGTTCCAGACCGAGCTAAATAAATACAATCTGGAAGCGAATTTTTCACCCGTGCTGGCTGAAGGCAAACCCTTCAATAACATCACTCGTGAGATCCTGCAGAAATTTCACTCACTCTCCGCTGCAGCTGAGGAACTGAACACTCGTCCGCTGGCGATTGGTATTTTACCGACCCTCAAACAAGAGCATTTGTCGCAGGAATATATGACCGAACTGGAGCGCTATCGGGTGCTTGGACGAGAATTACTGAAATTACGTGGTCGTCCATTTGAGATAGATATTCAGGGAGAAGAAGAGCGTATCGCTTTTGAGACACCGGTAGTATGTGTTGAGGGCGCAAACACCTCACTTCAAGTCCATCTGACTGTGCCTCCTGATGAATTCGCCAATGCCTACAACACCTCTCAGCTAACCTTACCCATGGCACTGGGTGTCGCGACCAATTCTGGGGTGATGTTTGGAAATTGTCTGTGGGATGAAACCCGTGTGGTGCTATTCAAACAATCAACAGATAACCGGATCAAAGATGCTACCGGTTGGCGACAGCCCTCCCGAGTGACCTTTGGTCATGGTTGGATGCGTAAGAGTGCCTGGGAGATTTTCTCAGAATCAGTGAATTTATTTCAGCCAATTTTTCCGCAACTATTTGATGAAAACCCGGATGACAAGGTGCCCGAATTAGCGGAACTATCGCTTCACATGGGCTCAATTTGGCACTGGAATCGGGCCATCTACTCCAATGCGGGCAATGGCCACCTTCGCATTGAGTATCGTGCCCTACCCGCCGGACCTACCGCCTTGGATATGTCAGCCAACGCCGCCTTCTCGATTGGCATGACACTCGGACTTCAGGACCGCGTGGATGAGTATATGGCACGCATCCCGTTCCGATTCGCAGAGTACAACTTCTATCAGGCTGCCAAACATGGGCTTGATGCAACCATCCTCTGGCCGCAAAAGTATCAGAATAAACCCGTTGAGGTGCCGCTGAAAAACATTATCGATGATATGCTCAAAATTGCCGACGACGGCTTGTCACGCATCCATGTCGAGCGCAATGAGCGGGATAAGTATCTGAATATCATTCAGCGTCGTCTGAGCTGTCATGTTACTGGTGCGCGTTGGACTCAGAAAACATTACGGCATCTGCGTAAACGCATGGATAATCAGGCGGCCTGTGCGGAAATGCTAAATCGTTATCATATCAACCAGTTCTCGGGGCAACCGGTCAGCGAGTGGGAACGCTGCTGGGAATAGCTAATTCATCTTCGAGTGAATCTGACGTTGCAGGAGCGCCTTGTAAATTTGGTTAAGCAATGGAATGTAGCGGTCAGATAGGTATTCATCGCGACTATTGGTAAGTAACGTGATGGTTAAATCCAACTCCGGATCGACCAACACTAAACCATTCTCTGAAAATGTACCAAATGCCCGCGAGCTGGCGAAACTACCGAAGTCATTTCTCGACAGGCATTCGCTGGTATGCCGCTCATTCAATTGCCAACCTGCACCGCGCTCGTTAGCAACACTGCTGATCTTCAAGAATTTTGATAACGATTTTCTGTCAATCAATTCATAGTAGCCATAACCACCCATGTTCAGCAATAACTGAGCAATCTTGGCAATGGATTCTACACTCGCCTGCCCACCGATATGACCATAGGTCATTTGCTCTAAGTCAGCCCCATCAGAACCAATTTTGTTGATTCCTAACTGAGCGTATATCTTGTCGGAAATATAATCACGCAATGACTGTCCGCTGACACGTTCAATCAACAAACCAAGGATAATTGCGTTCACTTCGCTCTTACTCGGGTTGTTATTCTGCGTGACTTTCCGCACCGGTATCTGAGTGAGAACAAGTTCTGTCAGCAGGCGCTTCTCTGCCAGCAAGTCACTAAGGGTCATTTGCTCTTCAGCCAGGTACTCAGATAGGGTGGGAAGATAACCCGTGCGATGTGCAACGACATCCTGAACCCGCACGGCATCACGACCTTGACCACTGTACTCGGGTAGATAGCTATTCAGTGGCGCCTCTAAATCGATTTGCCCACGGTGTACCATTTCCATCAATGCCAAATGCGTTGCTAGTGCAGAGGTTTGCTGTCCAAGTGCGAAACTGACATCGGCTGTTTTGTTACATCCGAGCGGAGTGTGATTAATGATACGGCCTTTGTGGGTAACCAATAACACGCCCTTGAAATCGCTATTTCGACAGGCAAAACTACTCACATCAAGCGGTAACTGTCTCGCAACTTGCGCATTACTCAGCGTAGGATATGCGACCTGCAGATGAAGTTCAGCGTCGGTGTTAGAGATGTTATCAACTCGAACTGTGTTCAATCCCTCAATGGTCCTGCGGGCGAGGCTGTAGGATCGAAATTGCTCAGTGATGGGAAGCGTAATATTCAGTCTTTGTTCGTTAATATAAATATCAGCATTGGTTGCCGCAGAAGCCTTAATGCGAAAATCACCCGTCTTGTCATAAGCAACAAAGCTCAGTTCAGTCTCGCTAGTATCATCATCTGCTGTAAAGGTGCGATCAATCTGGCCATAGCGCTCAGTTGCTGGGTTATCGGCTGTTTGAACTTCAGATTCATAACGCGTGACTAACTCAGTTAACTTCTCAGGCGCGTATTTTTCAATCAGGGCAAATACCGCTGCCATAGTTCTGGCATCCGCACTGCCCGACACATGGGACGGTAAGAAGTGCATTTGGAATGCCGATACCACATTCATTGTCTGCGTATCTGCGATTCCCGTCTCGACCAAACCATAACCATAGGTCATCAATGCCCGCTGAAGTAAGGCGATGGATGTTGGATTATCACTAAACAACTGCCAGTACTTATCTAATGTTTCGAAGTCATACCAGGCGCCAATCCCCTCTTGATAAAGCTCATACCAAGGGAACCGTGGACCCGGATCAATTTTGCGCGAGGGTGCAATATCCGAATGTCCAATGACTGCGGTTGGGGAAATATCCGGGTGTCTGTCGAGAATGTCCTTAGCTAACTCAATCACTAATTGAATTTGCTTGGGATCATAATCTGGAAATACGCAAAATCGGTCCTCGCCATGCTCGGGTTTAATGAGCACATCGTTACGCACGGTACATTCAGGATCATTGACGATTTCGATGCCGATGGAGGTATCATTCAAAGCCGTACGGCCCTGCCAATAGCTAATTCCAGCATGCCAGGCGCGTTCATTTTCATCCACTAATTGATAAATTTTTAACTCATTGTGAGGATAGGTAGGATCATCCGATTCCGGTATCAAGTAGTGCGAGCTAACCGAGCCTTTATCTACCAAATATTTCACTGATTGGGCATAGTCAGCCGAGGTAAAGTGCAACACCAGTGACTTAATTCTGAAACTGCTGTTTTGTGAGGGTGTCTGAGTATATCGGTTACCTGCACAGCTCGTGAGTAGCAGCCATGCCATCAGCAGTAACAGAACATACTTCATTTTCATTGCACACGCACCAGGTTAGCGAAGAGTCAATCTAGTCTAATCACTAGCCTGGGATAAATCTAGCATTTGGTTTGCGTGCTCAATACGTTGGCTTGCCTACATATTGCGCCGATACTCACCACCCACAGCATACAGGGCATGTGAAATCTGCCCAAGTGAGCAATAACGACAGGCATTAAGAAGCTCTTCGAAAATGTTCTCACCCCGACATGCGACATCCTTCAACCGCGCAATCGCCTGCTCAGCACTGTCACTGTGTAACGACTGATAAGCCTGCAATGAATTTATCTGGTGCATTTTTGAATCATCGTCAGAGCGAACCAAGTCTAATACCTCGATTTCTTCCGGGTTCTCTGCCAGGAAGGTATTCACACCGATAATTGGTAAGGCACCAGAATGCTTGCGATGTTCGTATTCCATGCTCTCTTCCTGAATCTTACTGCGTTGATACATGGTATCCATCGCGGCAAGTACACCACCACGACTGGCAATACGATCAAATTCGTCATACACGGCCATTTCAACCAGATCAGTGAGGCCTTCGATGATATATGAGCCTTGCCAAGGGTTTTCACAGAAGTTCAGACCAAGCTCACGGTTGATAATCATCTGAATCGCGACTGCGCGTCGAACCGATTCCTCGGTCGGAGTCGTGATTGCCTCATCATAAGCATTGGTATGCAGGGAGTTACAGTTATCAAAGATCGCATACAGCGCTTGCAACGTGGTACGGATATCATTGAATTGCACCTCTTGGGCGTGCAAAGAGCGGCCGGAGGTTTGAATATGGTACTTCATGAGCTGACTACGCTTGGAAGCGCCATAGCGGTTCTTCATGGCTCGCGCCCAGATGCGTCGGGC
>CAXRAF010000078.1:0-8148 GCA_964228485.1 Alteromonadales bacterium
GTTGACTGGGGGGAGATGGATCGTATTAAATGGCGAGAGAGAAAGCGCCGTTAAAATAAGGATAATCGAATGAAACAACAAAAAGGCTTCACACTAATTGAGTTAATGGTTGTCGTTGCAATTGTGGGTATACTTGCTGCGGTGGCATTGCCATCATATAGGGATTATGTTGCGCGATCAAAGCGTGCAGATGCAACAGGAGCGTTAATGGCAGCAACAAATGCCATGGAGCGTTGGCGAGCTAATAACTTCTCCTATGCCGGTGCTTCAGCGGGCGTAACTTTTGCCGCTAACGTACCATCTGATGGCTCCGCTAGTCCATACTATACTTTGAGCATATCGAATCTTAGTGCGAGTACTTACACCATCACTGCCACTGCGGTAAATGAGCAGGCAGATGCACTTGGCGCAGCGGAAACCCTGACTATTAATCAGAATGGCAATAAAACCTGGACGTTATCTGGCACTGAAAACTGCTGGCCAACAAGAACACGTTCTTGCTAGTTTGCTAATCACTCACACCGAAGGGGCCTTCCATTGGCCCCCTCATCAATGCCATCACCATCACTATCAGAAGTGAATCGTAAGCGGCCCTGAATATTCAAAATCAGTCCTTCGGCATATTCTAATCCCTCTCTGGGACAGTAGGTGAAGGTACCATTTTGGAATGCAGTAAATCCCAGTGGGCTAAACTCCAGAAAATTGCGGCGTCGAAATGCGCGCCAGAAGATTTTATCTCCCTCACGATAGTTACCCTTAGTTAAAAGAACAGTATCTTCGCCATCGAGTTCAGAGTTAAAGTTAAGGTCAACATAACTAATGAAGCCGTCATGCCAGTCTCCACCACAGGCTATCTGATTCTGACTGGGACAGATATAAACTGATTGATTAAATGTAATTGCCTGATCACGGGCTGTGGTAATGGCCCTGATTAAATAGCCTAATTCAGATCTGATTTGCTGCTTTTGGTAAAAGCTGCTTAATTCAGGAACTGCCAGCATCAGACTGACCGAAATTAGCACCAAGGCAACACACAACTCTACTAGGCTGAAACCAAAAGGCTTCATAAATTATCTCCATGTTATCAGAGATAATCATAATTAATGTGGTCGTAGGTTTTATGTAGACCGGCTCGATGATTGATGTGAGCTATTACAGTTAATTGGTTGAGAGATTACTCAATATCGAGTTTTTGTAGTTTATAGCGCAATGCTCGGAAACTAATACCGAGTTTCTTGGCCGCTTTAGTGCGATTCCAGCGACAAGATTCTAATGCCTCTATAATCGCTTGCTTCTCAATATTCATTAAGTATTGATCCAGTGATTCATCTCCTCGCGGTGGGATGGCTGGATTATCATCGAGTGTTTCACTGGATGTTATTGAATCATCGGGTTCATCATCTGAACTCGATGCTGAACTGCTTGGCGCGCTCGTCATAGTAGCAATGTCATCAAGAGAGATATCATCGGCTTCGATTTCCACACTACTACATAGGGTCAGCGCTCTTTCCAAAATATTCTCTAACTCACGGACATTACCGTGAAAGTGATAGTCGCTCAGTTTGTCTATAGCCGTATCAGAAAGGGTGACTCGAGGCTCATCTCCTTGAATTTTACTCAACATAAATTGAGCTAATTCTGGAATATCCTCTGCTCTTTCTCTTAGTGGTGGCACTGTCACTTCAATCACATTAATGCGATAGTAAAGGTCTTGTCGAAAATGGCCTTGACTGACTTCTATAGCCAGATTTTTATGGGTTGCACTGAGTATTCTGACATTTAAATTTTTCTCGGTCTCGGCACCAACAGGGCGTATCTTTTGCTCTTGGATGGCTCTGAGTAATTTAACTTGCATATCAATTGGCAAATCGGCAATTTCATCAAGAAATAGTGTTCCGCCATCTGCTGCAGCAAATAAGCCTTTTTTATCACTGATAGCACCCGTGAAACTACCCTTTACGTGGCCAAAAAACTCGCTCTCCATCAACTCCTTAGGTATGGCACTGCAGTTGACTGGCACAAAGGGTTTGTCGCTACGACTACCTAAGGCATGTATCAACTGAGCGACTAATTCTTTTCCTGTACCTGACTCGCCTGATATATAAACTGGCGCCTGACTACGTGATACCTTTTTGATTTTTTCTCTTAGTTGATTCATCAATTCGGATGAGCCAATGAGTTTTTGTTCGGCGAGAGAAGCTGTCTTTTTTACCGGTTTATTCAAACGTACGGCGGAATTAACAAGGTTGCGCAAACGCTCCAGATCGACGGGTTTGGAAACAAAATCAAAGGCGCCATTTTTCATGGCTTCGATACCTAACTCCATATTGCCATGAGCGGTGATGATCGCGATGGGCATCTCTGGTGCATGCTTTTGCACATATTTCACAATATCCATACCATCACCATCTGGTAATCGCATGTCTGAAAGGCAAAAGTCGTAGGATTTTTCGTTGAGTAAAGCAAGTGCGCTTGCAACCGTATCGGCACAATCGGTATCGATATTCATGCGCTTAACTGTCAGCGAGAGAAGTGAGAGGATATCTGGTTCGTCATCGATAATGAGTGCGATTGGTTTCATAGTTCAAGGTTTTAGCAGTGGTTAATGTATCGCTGGCTACTAAGCAGCATCT
The DNA here is from genome assembly GCA_964228485.1 of Alteromonadales bacterium. GTDB lineage: Bacteria > Pseudomonadota > Gammaproteobacteria > Enterobacterales > CAXRAF01. The sequence goes on from CAXRAF010000078.1 coordinate 2,634, forward strand.
TAACTAGTCTAGTGGTAAAACACCTGAGTAAGTTTACACTAGGCAAATTGAATCCTGAAGCATGAACCACCACTGGCTGCTGGAACATAACTTATTCGAGCACCATTTGATTCACACAATTCACGCGCCAGATACAAGCCCAGTCCTGTGCCACGACTTGAGGTGGTAAAGAACGGCTCAAAAATCTTATCTTGTGCCTCAGAGTCAATCCCTGGACCATTATCAATGATATCAAGATATACACTGCCAGACGGATACTCTAATCCTCCATGAATCATTAAACTCGGCTCACCCGTTTCCTGCTCCGAATATCGTAGCCCATTTTCACTTAGATTATTTACCACCTGAATTAATTGACTGCGATCGAAGCGCACTCGAATTGGATTGGGTTCGAGCTCCACGGTGACTATGGGCTTTGATGTGTAATGCTGACAAATATCATTGACAACTAATTCCAGCAGAGACCCTAAATCGATTTCTTCCTGCTGTGGTGGTCTGCGCTGTGACAAATTAAGGACATTTTCTATGATGGAATTCATACGCGTTGAATGACGCATAATAACCTGGCACAGGTCCTTGTCATCAGTATCAATCTCCTCGGACTCATTCAAGAGTTGTGCAGCATGACTAATCGCCCCTAAGGGGTTGCGAATCTCATGAGCGATACTGGCAGTGAGCCGACCTAGTGATGATAGTTTCATCTGCTGTGCTTGTTGGGTCAGCTTTGAGGTATCATCCAGAAATATTAGAATCAAATTATGATTTTTTGTGCCCAGTTTCTTAAAGCTCAGCTGCAACTCGCTACTATTGGCTTGTATCTTAATAAGGATGGGCTGTGTGTAGGATTGCGTTAACCACTGCTCTGTCGCTAAGAATATGTCATGGTTAACATCACCTAATGACTGCATATCCACACTTTCCGGCATACCTAAAATGCGCCAGGCGGAATCATTCATCATTTGTACCACCAGATCTTCATTGACCACCAATACCCCAGAATTCAGTGTCTGAATGATGTCTTGGTTCACAGCTTGCATCGTAGCCAGATCGGCCTGTGATTCCAGTGCCGCACGTTCTGAGTAATAGAGCCGTTTCGCGAGTGCCAAACTGAGAAAAGATATGATAAAAAACGATGCCCCGAGGAACGATATCGAGGTGAATTCAATCGCTGTCTTATTACTAAAATAGGCATAAAATGCCTGACCGAATAAAGCCAGTGTAGCGGCCGCTGGGACTGCCGCTGCCTTACGGCTTCCAATAAGTAGACTCGATACGGCGACAGAAACAGCAAGCAGCACACCGAGCCCGGTGTTGAGACCACCGGAAGCATAAATAATAACGGTTATAGCAACGATATCCAGCGTCAACTGAACCACTACCGAGGCTTTGTATTCAGGTTTACGTAAAAATAGTAAGCCAATAACAATCAGAGCGAAAAGGAAGTACAGCGCAATGATCCATTCATACAATTCAGCACTACCCGAGCCCAGTTGTTTAGGTGAAATGCCAAATTGGTAAAAAACGATGAGACTCGTTGTTAGCAACAAACGATAAATATTGAAAACCTGTAGAGCACGCCAGAGGTATTCTTGAAATTCTCCTTTAATGAAATCATGAGTTGCTTTCATCGATTTGCAAAGGCTCCACTGCTCATGTTGTTGCTTATTATTTTCATACGCTTAGCTTAGCATGACTCTCGAACCATTGTGTGAATTAGATTCGCTTTCAATCAACAAACTAAGTAGATATTGTTGGCAACATACACTATGCTCATGGAGGTAAATAGTTAACTATCTGGATGGGTTTATCCTATGAAAAAAATACAAGCGATTATCAAACCATTTAAACTCGATGATGTGCGTGAGGCGCTATCAGAAATAGGTATAAATGGTATGACGGTTTCTGAAGTTAAGGGCTTTGGTCGACAAAAGGGACACACCGAGCTTTATCGTGGCGCAGAGTACATGGTCGATTTCCTTCCTAAAGTAAAACTAGAGATTGTTTTGGAAGATGCAAAGGTAGATGACTGCATTGAGAAAATCGTGAGCGTCGCGAAAACTGGTAAAATCGGTGATGGAAAGATTTTTATTACCGATGTCGAGCGTGCAATTCGTATCCGCACGGGAGAAGAGAACGAAGAAGCTGTATAGCTGTTGAAAGCGAGCTAATTTATCAGCTCGCTATCGTAGTATTAGGCGCCTGTTGTATTACTGTAGTTGTGTTGCAGTACTTTTCTGGTCTGCTCAGCCAGATCAGACATTTCCAGTAAATCGTAAGCAGTGATCATTATCGATAATGCATCTTTCACAGCGGGTGTCTGAGGAAAATGCTCAACTACGTATTTGGCTCGATTGGCTGCTGCTAAATAGGCTTCACGGCTCATGTAGAAGCGTGCCACATGAATTTCATACTCTGCCAGGCGGTTGCGAAGATAAATCATCCGCTGACGCGCATCAGCAGCATATTTGCTCTCTGGGAAACGGCGCATTAACTCCGAGAAGTGTTCAAAGGCCTCTCGGGCACTTGAGGCATCTCGTTGACTCAGATCGGCAGCAAATAGATTCTCCAGAAAACTGGTCTCATCATTAAACTTCACCAACCCCTTCATGTAGTAGGCATAATCAACATTAGGATGACGAGGATTCTGTCGAATGAAACGATCGATGGTTGTAAGCGCATTCTCGGTGTCACCTAGTTTGTGATAGGCATAAATCAGATCGAGCTGCGACTGCTGTGAGTATGCGCCAAAGGGATATCTCAGATCCAGTGCTTCAAGACGTCGAACAGCACCCGTGAAGTTGCCTGCCATGAGTGATGTTTGAGCAGCCTGATATAGTTCTCGGGCATCAAGCTCAGGGTAAGTCTCGAACTTGTCTTGCTCAGAGGTAGTTGAACAAGCCGTTAAGAACAAAACCGATAATAGTGGTAACAAAAGTAAAAACTTCATAGAAGTCACAGATAATTCATTGTTAAAATTCAAACTCGCATTCTACATGACAGCTCACAGAGCGTATAGTTCCGAATAAAATTTGTTGCAAACTTATGGACCAAATTGACCTGACAGGTAAATTGATCGTTGAAAAGGCCTCCGAGCGGCTTGATCAGGCACTGGCACGCACATTTCCTGACTATTCGAGAAGTCGTCTACAGCAGTGGATAAAAGCGGGCTATGTTCAGATTGCAGAAAAGATTGTTACAGATAATCGGCAGAAAGTTTTTGGTGGGGAGTCCGTCATAATTAACGCTCATATGCAATCGGAAGTGCATTGGACAGCGCAAGAGATTCCTCTGGATATCGTTTTTGAAGACGAAGAAATATTAGTCATTAATAAGCCGGCCGATCTAGTCGTTCATCCTGCAGCCGGGAACTATGATGGCACCTTGGTAAACGGTCTACTGCATTATTTACCTGAATTAGAGGCGATCCCACGTGGGGGTGTCGTTCACAGGTTGGATAAAGACACCAGTGGTTTAATGGTGGTTGCTAAGACCCTTTCCGCACAGAACTGGCTAGTAAACGAGCTGAAAAGTCATAATGTTGAGCGACAGTATGAGTGTTTGGTATATGGCCACATTATTGCTGGGGCTACCATCGACCAGCCCATTGGCAGAAATCCACGTAATCGGTTGCAGATGGCGGTGGTGGCCAACGGTAAAGCTTCGGTAACTCATTTTCGTGTCGCCGAAAAGTTCACTGATTTCAGTTTACTCGATGTGTTTTTAGAAACTGGACGAACACATCAGATCCGGGTACACATGAGTTATAACAAACATCCCATTGTTGGTGACCCTATCTATGGTAAAGGCGTTCGATTACCTAAAGGATGCTCCGATGCGCTCAAAGATGCACTCCATTCATTCAAGCGTCAGGCCTTGCATGCCAAAAGGTTATCGTTAGTTCATCCGAGTTCTAAAAAATCGATCCAATGGCAGGTAGAGGGTCCCCATGATTTTCAGCATCTCATGGATATACTCCATCAGGAGGGGTCACAAGATGTCGGATAAAATGAATATTCTGCTGCCAAACTGGGACGTGCCGGATCATGTTAAAGCACTCTCAACCACGCGCATGGGGGGTGTCAGTAAATCACCTTTTGATACGTTCAATCTGGCTCATCATGTTGGTGATGATGAAGAATCTGTACAGTCTAACCGGAAGATACTGAAGCGGGACTGGTTACTACCCTCAGAGCCTTATTGGTTGAACCAAACACACAGCACTCGGGTCATTCATGTGACAGATAAAAATACTGATAAGAATGGTGATGCATCATGGACTGAACTCAATCATCTTGTCTGTTCTGTGATGACGGCTGACTGCTTACCGCTGTTGATGTATCAGTCTAATCCAGAATCAGTGGCCGCCACGCATGCTGGATGGCGTGGCTTGCTAGATGGCATTATTGAAAATACCATTGCCGCACTTCCCGGACCGCCTGATACAATCAAAGTCTGGTTAGGGCCAGCCATTGGTCCTCGAGCTTTCGAGGTGGGCCCCGAGGTGAGAGATGCTTTTATAACCAAGCATGCAAGCGCTAATCACTGTTTCACAGAGAGTCATAACACAGGAAAATTTATGGCAGATATTTATCAACTGGCAATCCTTCGATTACATCATCTGGGTATAACTGATATCTCGGGGGGTAATTACTGCACCTATGCTGAATCTGATTTATTTTATTCCTATCGTCGTGAAAATCAGACCGGGCGGATGGCCAGTTTGATATGGTTAGGAGCCAAGTAAATGGAATGGCTTATCGGTTTAACCATAATCACTGTAGTCATTGTAGCTCTGTCTGTCATTGGTCTGCGCGCCAATGAAGTTGAGTGGGATTCGAGGGCTATCAATATCATCGATGGCTGGATGCGCATTTACTGTCGCAAATTTCACCGCTTAGAGCACGATCCATTCGACTTGCCAGAAGAGGGCGGTGTCATCGTTGTTTGCAACCATGTGTCTGGTCTTGAACCGTTGATAAAACTCACTGCCTGTAAGCGACCATTGCGCTATCTGGTAGCTAAAGAGGAATATGATATTCCAATATTACACCGACTGCTCAAAGGCGTTGGCTGTATCCCTGTCGAGCGCACTACCAGACCTGAGGTTGCCTTTAGGGCTGCGATTAAGGCCTTGAAACAAGGAGAAGCGATCGGCATTTATCCGCACGGCGGTTTTTGTTTGGATGATCAGGACAAGGCAGTTAAGGGAGGCGTTTTCCGACTGGCAAAATTGACCGGCGCCAAGATCATACCAACCCGTGTCACTGGTATCCGCAAGCCCGGTAATTCATTCATACCTCTATTCTTGCGTGGCCGGGTGAAAATGCAGGTTTTTCAGACCCTTGATGCTGATTTCGCTGAACGACCTGATGCTAAACAACAACTCGGTGATTTACTCCTCGGCAAAAAATCGGCTATTGAAATCTAATTAAATTAACCCCACTTTTATTAGGGCAATTATTGATATGTTCTATAATTGCTTTGAGGGTTTGAATAATTGCCTGATGGGATTATT
>CAXRAF010000079.1:0-4177 GCA_964228485.1 Alteromonadales bacterium
ATGCGACATTTGCCCAAGAAAACGTCCCGTATCAGCGTATAGTGCCTCACTCTTTGGCACATCAGTGAATATATCGGCCTCCAGATAGGTCTGCATTCGCACGATAAAGCCATCAACTTCAAATAACTCACTACCATCCAAAGTCGCTACAGTACTTGGGAAAGCCAACTGAGGTGCTGCATGTGCCAAATGCTTTAGCACATCAATTTGTGTCTGAATGAACGTCAGCGGCCACTTCATATTAGAGATTTTCAGAACAAATTTATCATCATCTGTAGTTATAAGCGCATTCTGATCCTCATAGGATACGAGGGGCTTTACGGTTCCCACCAAGCCGTAATGACGTTTGATGATATCCAGAATCTGTGCATCACTAAAATTAGGAATAATGTCATTCACACTCAAGATAACCACCTCGTTCTTCTCGAATCTACAAACTTTTTAAAGGCCTCTAGTGCCGCGGGCATGGTGCGGCGACTGAAGCCAATACGAAAATACTGTTGCTGACTGTCATCGCAATCAAAAATGGATGCCGGAAAGACCAATATCCCCACATCAAGTAATTGCTCCGCCAGTTCATCCGCAGATAATGGTCCTTTAAATTTCACGAATCCGGTACCACTCGCTTGCGGTCGATGCCACTCAAACAGGTCGGCATACGCTGCAAAAAAATCATCAAGTAATGCCAAATTCTCATGAATGATCGCCATATTGCGGGCAATGATTTTAGCACTGGATCGGATCACCATTTGCGCCTGAATCTCACCTGCCCGTGATACACAGACGGCAAACATGTGCTGCGCTTTACGTAGCCTGTCGATCACTTCAGCATCTTGACAGGCAATCCAGCCAATGCAACATCCTCCCGCACCCCACGGTTTGGCCATGGTGCCGAGTGCAAGACCACAAGGGGTCATTTCTGCGATGGATGCTGATCGGTCATCCGGGTTGAGCTCCAGTAGCCGGTACACCTCGTCAGAGAATATACGCAAGCCATGTTCCTCAGCAAGCTGAACCAGTGTGGTTTTAATCTCGGCTGTCATCAACGCACCCGATGGATTATGCGGATCGTTAAATACCAGATACTTGGTATTTGGCTTAATCGCTGCTGCCACGGCATTGACATCAACTTGCCAATCATTCTCTGGCGTTAAGCCGACGCGGCTGACATCAGCTCCAGCGTACTTAATCCCCTCTTCTAGTGACTGATAACTGGGTGTCACAACGATCGCATGATCACCGGGGTGAAGCAAAGCCAGAGTGGTCAATGTCATACCAGTTTGAGCACCCGGAAACACCACGATGTTATCGGCTGATATCCGCTGATCATAGAGTGTGGCAATCTCAGCACGGATATCATGGCTACCGCCATTTTCAGCATAGCCGAGTGAATGCGCATGAAATCGATCAACCAGTTCCTGATCGCCATTCGCAACTGTCCAATCTAGCAATTCCTGATTATCCAGTGGCTCTGAGGAAGAAGCATAAAAACGATGCTTTATAGCCACCGTCTTTTCCAGTAACTGCTCGGAGCGAATGGGATTATCGAGTAAATGCATGAGGTTGTTACAAACTAGCTAGATAACTCAGCCACACAAGCTTGCTGATTTGAATGTCACATATAGCCACACCGGTAAAGTCACAAATGGTTCTACCATGACTCTTTGTTACCGGAGTCTGAAGCCATTGCCCAAGCGATATGACCTTGTCATTTAAATTCGTTGCTTCATAGTATTGTAATTCGCCGTGATCAAAGCACTGCTGTAGAGAGTCGGCAATGATCAGATCTGCGCCCATGATGACATCCTCAGCGAGCTCTCTTTTATTTGGCGAATCAGAGCCAACAGCGTTGATATGAACCCGAGGTTTTAACCAGTCCGAGCAGATGAGCGGTTCTTTTGCCGGAGTGACCGTGGTGATGATATCGCATGTTTTGCATAACGCCTCGAGAGTATTCATTCTAGTTAATTCAATGCCATGCTCAGCCAGCCTGGATTTTAGCGCATTAAATTGCTCATCACGACGGACATAGATGCTGATATTCGAGAGGCCAAGGTACTCTTTAGCATACACAGACTGATAATAGGCTTGTCCACCACCGCCAACTACGCCATAAATATCGCCCTTTTTGTAAATACGTTTACTGGCCACGATGGTTGCTATAGCTGTTCTGATGTCAGTCAACAGTCCCTCATCATTGAGTATGCCCAGCGGTTGACCCGTTGTTGAATTTAATACCAGATTACAGCTGGAAGAGGAGGATTGATTGGCTAATTTGGGACCATAATAACCTGAGGCTATTTTAACAACCGCAATTTCCTCACCTTGAATTCTGCCATATTTAATATGGACTTCACCTTGCTCAAGCGGCAGATAACCGACCTCCGGGATAATTGACTGACCATTCTCATAATTAATGTAACCAGTTTCCAAAGCAGCAATGATCTCACTCGGTTCAGGTAAGAAACGCTGGATTTGTGGTTTTTCAAGTACGGTAAATTCAGGCACTCGTTTGGGTCTCGAACTCAGTCAATCGTATGACACAAGTTATCCTGTTAGATTCAATAAGTCCAACGGCAATAAATATTGCTGATCAGATCTCTGTTTATCCGCATGGCTGAGTAGTGCAGTAATTTCTACCTCGGGTGCCAGTTTCTTAAAGTCGAGGTTCTGTTAAACAGCAAGAACCTCAACTCTTCAAAAACAAGATTAATTTATTTAGGCAGGTTTCACCTTAAATAACACCGCATAAAGGATGGGTATGACACCTAATGTGAAAATGGTTGAAATTAGTAATCCAGCCATGATCGCGATAGCCATTGGCTCCCACATCGCACCGCCACCGAGATACAATGGAATCAATCCCAACACGGTTGTAGCTGTGGTCAGCAAAATAGGTCGCGCACGTTGGATACAGGAGTCGATGATCGCTTCGACCTGTGTCATGCCCGCCTCAAGACCTAACTGAATTCGCTCGAGCAATACAATGGCATTATTAATCACAATACCAGCTAGAGAAATAATCCCGAGCAGGGTCATGAAACCGAGGTATGAGTTCGTCAGTAATAGGCCAATGATGACGCCAATCAAACCCAACGGAATAGTCATCAAAACAATACCGGCTTTACGAATACTATTAAATTGACTAATTAACACTAACAGAATAATCATTCCTGCAATGCCAAGTTTATCCATGATTGACTGGTTTGCTTTTGATGAACTCTCGGTTTCACCACCGTAGGTGAAATCAACGCTGGCACCCCAATCATTGGCCTGCTTATCCTGCAACCAGGGATCTAATTGAGCGACAATATCCGCGACACTCGAAGAGCCCAGGATCTGGGCACCTAATGTGACCGTGCGAATACCATCGCGGCGGAAGATCACTGAGAGGTCCCACACCAATTTCACGTCAGCCACTTGCTTAAGCGGCACAGCGTCACCGGTGGATTGTGAGTACACAGACAGAGAACGCACCTGATTGATATCATAATCCATGCTATTTTCTGTTCGCATCAAAACAGGAATACTGTCTTCGCCCTCGCGATATTCTGTCAGTTCCAAGCCACTCAAACTGGTTTGTAATGACAGTGCGATATCCTGACTGGTCAAGCCGGCTCTTTGTGCACGGATCTGATCAATATCGATCTCTAATTTCTTAATTTGCTGGCCCCAATCATCACTGATACTCATTAATTCCGGAATTGATAGCATGTGCTGACGCAATTCTTCGACGGCAGCAAATAATGCCTCTGAGCGCTCACCAGATAATCTGACCTGAACCGGATTATCTACCGATGGTCCATTCTCGATACGTTTTTGCTTGAGGATCATATCGGGATACCGATCACTGACATAGCCATCCATAGAGGTCATCAACTCATCGATAACTTCAGCGGTTGTAACATTCGCGACGATCAATGCATAGTTGTTTGTGGAGGGCTTAGGGTTATGGGACAACACAAAGCGCGGTCCTGCATTACCAATATATGTAATATAACTAGTGATCCCCTCTGCTCGGTTGTCATTTGTTTTTAGTTCGGCATCGATATAGCGTTCCATATCCTGAAGCACTGATTGGGTATCCTCAAGTGAGTTGCCGGTTGGCATGGTCACTTCAATCTTGTAGTAGGTCCTGTCTGATGGCGGGAAAAACATGCTCGGCAATGACGTAGCT
>CAXRAF010000080.1:0-13737 GCA_964228485.1 Alteromonadales bacterium
ACCAATATTATTACGAAGCTCTTGTGTAATGCCAGGTGCTGGCGCCTCTTCAACCACCTTCTGATGACGACGCTGCATAGAACAATCGCGCTCACCCAGATGGACGGCATTGCCGTGAGTATCACTTAGAACCTGAATTTCGATATGACGTGGGTTCTCTAGGAACTTCTCCATGTAGACCACATCATTGTTAAAGGCAGCTCGCGCTTCGGCTTTCGTCAACTCAATCGATTTGAGTAACTTACTCTCCTCGTAAACTACACGCATACCTCGACCACCGCCGCCACCCGAGGCTTTAATAATCACCGGGTAGGCAATCCGCTTGGCTATCGCTAAATTTTCTTTGTCGTCTGTGCCTAGTGGTCCATCTGAACCTGGCACACAGGGAACGCCAGCCTTCTTCATGGCGTTAATTGCTGAAACCTTGTCACCCATCAGGTTAATGGTTTCCGCACGCGGACCAATGAAGATAAAGCCACTCTTTTCTACCTTCTCAGAGAAGTCAGCACTCTCAGCTAGGAAACCATAACCCGGGTGAATCGCAACCGAGTCAGTAATTTCAGCCGCAGAAATAAGTGCGGGAATGTTTAGGTAGCTGTCCATTGCCGATGGCGGTCCAATACAAATAGACTCATCCGCCAGTCGAACATGCATCAAATTTTCATCGGCGGTCGAGTGCACAGCAACTGTTTTGATGCCTAACTCATGGCAGGCACGCAAAATGCGCAGAGCGATCTCACCCCGATTGGCAATTAGTACCTTGTCTAACATGACAGTCTCCTAATTACTCGATCACAAACAGTGGTTCATCAAATTCAACTGGCGCTGCATCGTCAATGAGAATGGCTTTGATTGTGCCAGACTTATCCGCTTCAATCTGATTCATCATCTTCATCGCTTCGACGATACAAAGGGTGTCTCCCTCAGATACCTTGTCACCCACTTCAACAAAATTAGCTGCACCGGGTGCCGGCGCGCGATAGAAGGTACCCACCATTGGTGAGTTGACGGTATGACCTGATGGTACTGCTGACTCAGTGCCTGCAGCTGGCGCTACCGGTGCTGATGCCGGCGCTACAGCAGGTGCCGCGACAGGCGCTGCAGCGACCATTGGTGCTGGCGCAACAGTGAGTGATGAGGAACGACTGATACGCACAGATTCCTCACCTTCTTTAATTTCAATTTCTGCAATACCTGATTCTTCAAGTAGTTCAATCAGTTTTTTGACCTTACGTATATCCATGACAAACCTCGTACTAATGGTTTAAGCGTTTCACTGCAGATGCAGCTGCTTTTAAGTATCCATCCGGACCCTCGCCACTGATGACTTCCTGCGCGATATCAGAGAAATAAGAATAGTGTCTGAATGGTTCGCGCGATTTGGGCTCGCTGAGATGGACTTCAATAAAGGGAATATTTACCGCCAACACTGCATCCCTGATTGCGACGCTTGTGTGGGTAAACCCAGCTGGGTTGATAATGATATAAGCAATCCCCTGCTCCAAAGCAAGATGGATACGATCGATGATGTCGCCCTCATGGTTAGATTGAAAACAATCGAGTTCATGACCTGAGGCTTCGACAAAACCGGCCACTTGGGACTCTATGTTCGCCAAGCTCAAATTGCCATAAATTGACGTCTCTCGAATACCGAGAAGATTCAAATTAGGTCCATTGATGAGTAATATTGTAGCCATTATGCGTCTATCTTCGGAGAAAACTTATTATTATCATTGTTAAATTCAAAGTCGCGCAATTTTCACACTTGTCAGAGCCATTGTCCAGAAAAATCATGGCAAGTTTGCGACTTAAGCGATTTTAGATACAATTTCGCAGAATTTTACTGATTTTAATAGTGAGCATATCGCCACACATCCACTGGCAATAATCGCTTACAGAAATAACATCAGATCACAGAGCAGCTGTGATACAGTGACTTCCAGTTTAATACAACGTTATTACCCATGAATCTGACCTTTCTTGAATTTACTCCCAAACATATTGCTGCCTGTCTGGCATTGTTTGATAGTAATCTCGGGAAATATTTTGCGCCTTACGAGCGTGATGAATACCGGCGATGGTTGCAGCGGTTACCCAACGAGGATAGCCCTTACTTCGTAGTCATGGCTGATAGTAAGGTTGTTGCGGCTGGCGGTGTGGCTCTCGAGCATGGTATCGCGTCACTGACATGGGGCATGGTGAATAGTGATTTACATGGTCAGGGTATTGGTGAGTTTTTAACTTACCAGCGACTTGCGGTGATCAGCGAACGATATTCTGATGTTCCTGTACAAATTGATACCTCACAACACACCCAGGGCTTTTATCAACGCTTTGGATTTGTGATTACTTTGCTGCAACCAGATGGTTTCAGTCCCGGTATTGACCGGGTGGTCATGCGCCGCCAATCTCATGTCGAGCATGGCTTAACTACAACGCCACCTTTTGATACATCCATCATTCTTGAGGGAGAGACCCTGCGTTTGGCCCCCCTCAAAGAATCTGATTTTGACGCCCTTTACAGCGCCGCATCCGATCCTGAAATTTGGGCATTGCACCCAGCCAGTGATCGCTATCAAGAGCCCGTATTCAGAGCTTTTTTCATGGGTGGATTGGAATCGAATATGGCCTACCGGATTGAACTCAAGGACAGCAATAAAGTTATCGGTTCATCACGCTACAATGCCCCTGATTATGATAATAGCCGTGTCGAAATCGGCTGGACCTTCCTCAGCAAGGACTATTGGGGAGGTAAATTCAATGCCGAGCTCAAGCATCTGATGCTGTACTTTGCCTTTAAAACTTTTGACACGGTCGAGTTCTGTATCGGAAAAGACAATCATCGCTCAATCGCTGCCGTGAAAAAGTTAGGAGCCAAATATAATCCAGAGCGACAGGATCCCAATCGGCCTGACTCAGTCTTTTTCTGCATAAACGCGCAATCCTATGTTGGTTTAAGGCGCTATGGAAAATAACAATACCGGCAGCATGTTAATGGTTTCTGTCAGTGGAACGGCTGTCCGTTTGGGTTAATTGCCACTTAGTACACCCTCATTCGTGCATTAACATCAGTTTACATTGATTCGAGTGAGGGTCATTCTTTATACTCCTCTGTAACTTAGAGGAGATCAACATGAGTGTAGAACAAACACAACAAAACTCAGGTGATAATCGCTTCCTCGAAGCGGTTGAACGGATCGGCAACAAATTACCTGATCCTGCCATCTTATTTGTCGCCCTACTTTTCATCGTTTGGGGCTTATCCTGGATACTTTCCTACTTCACATTTGATGTGGTAGACCCAAAAACTCAGGCCCCACTGGTCATTAATAATCTGCTCACAGGGGCAGCATTGACGCAGTTCTTTTCCGATGTAGTAACCAACTTTAGTCACTTTCATCCTGTAGGTGTAGTACTGGTTGCTATGTTTGGTATTGGTGTTGCAGAGCATACCGGATTTATTAATGCTGGCCTGAAAGCGCTACTGAGTGTCACCGCCAAGTGGTTGCTAACACCCATGGTAATCATGGTTGGTATCGTTAGTCACTCTGCCGTTGATGCCGGTTACGTATTGGTTATTCCGCTCGGTGGGGTTATCTTCTACACCGCAGGTCGTCACCCTCTGGCCGGTATTGCCGCTGCGTTTGCCGGTGTTTCTGGTGGATTCTCGGCGAATTTTGTCCCCTCCTCGCTCGACCCCATGTTAGCCGGACTGACGCAGACTGGTGCCAATCTACTCAATAGTGATTTAGTGCTTAACCCACTTAATAACTACTTCTTCACGACCGCTTCATCGCTGATTATTATTGCCTTTGGTTGGTACATCACCGATAAAATTATCGAGCCGAGACTAGCTAAAACTGCGGTTGATGGCGACGAAGATGATTTACCAAAAATGGAAACACTGGGTGATAACGAACGCCGTGGACTGCGCGCTTCCGGTGTAGCATTCCTACTATTCGTAGTAATACTGGTTGTGACCGCCTTACCCGAAGATTCTGCCTGGCGTGCACCCGATGGCGCTCTGGGCACGGGCGATGCCCCCTTGATGAAATCCATTGTTGCGCTGATTTTCTTTATGTTCCTGATCCCAGGCATTGTATATGGCATCTTCGCAGGCACAGTGAAAAGCTCAAAGGATATGATTGAGGGCATGACCAAGGCCATGCACCAAATGGCTTATTATTTGGTCATCATGTTTTTCATCGCCCAGTTTGTATATGCCTTTGGTAAGTCAAATTTAGGAGTTCTGTTAGCCTTAGAGGGCGCATCGTTCCTGAAATCACTTGCCATGCCATCCTACTTGACGATTGTTGGGATCATCTTGTTGACCGGCTTTATCAATCTATTCGTGGGCTCTGCGAGTGGCAAATGGGGCTTGCTGGCACCGATATTCGTGCCGATGTTGATGGAATTGGGTATCTCGCCAGACTTAACCCAGGCAGCGTATCGTATTGGTGACTCGAGCACCAATATCATCACACCGTTGATGCCCTACTTCCCATTGGTGGTGGTTTACTGTCAACGCTATGTCAAGAATACCGGGATCGGAACGCTGACGGCACTAATGCTGCCATACTCCATTACTTTTATTATCGTCTGGTCAATTTTCTTGGTTGGCTATTGGTTGGTCGGTTTACCGTTAGGATTTGATTCATCCTTTACTTATCCGGCATCCTGAATCAGATGACAACTCACAAGGGGCTCTCGTAGCCCCTTTTTTATCGATTCACTCAATGGTATGGGTCAATCATATGCTGCCTGTAAACGCTTGAGGAACACATCGGCCTCTTCAAAACCCGTGGTTCTGAGTTTGGTTAGCTCCTCACCATTAGCGTCAAAAAATAATATCGTTGGTAAGCCGAGTACCTGATAGCGATTCATCAAGGCGCGATCCTCAGCATTATTCTCTGTTACATCCGCTTGTAATAACAGTACTCTCTTTTGCTTCAACAGCGCCTGCACGGAGCGATCCTTGAAGGTCTAGTCCTCAAAGTCATAACAAGCGACACACCACTCAGCAAAATAATCCACCATCACAGGGCGGCCAATACTCTGAGCATCAGCTAATAGCGCTGTCATTTCCGCTTCGGTAGAAAATTTTTGGAATTCGAGGTGAGAATCGCTGAGCTTTGACTCGCTCAATAAACCATCCAATGGATTATCTAAACGGCTGTTACCCAGAAACGCACCGGTCAAATAAACGAGCCCCAGTGCAAATAATCCGGTAGCAAAGGTGCGACCGAGTGTCTGCAGGACGCCCTCTGCTTTGCTGAATGCGCCGAAATAAAAAGCGGCGTGGATCAATAGCGCGGACCATAAACCCAAATAGACAAATCCGGGCATCAGATGACTGGTAATATAAAGTGCGAGTCCAAGGAGCATGTAGCCAAAGAAGGCTTTGACCTTATCCATCCACACGCCAGCTTTGGGTAGCCACTTACCGCCACCCATGCCAATTAATAGTAACGGCAGTCCCATACCTAGCCCCAGCAGAAACAGAGCGAACCCACCGGTCATAACATCACCCTTCTGGGCAATAAGCAACAAAGCTGCGGCTAGTGGTGCCGAAGTACAGGGTGAGACAACCAAAGTGGCCAACACACCCATGATCACGACTGAAATATACTCACCGCCATTTTGTTTGGCATTGAGCGTCTGCAAACGATCACGCAGTGCTTGTGGTAGCTGAAGTTCATACATACCAAAAATTGACAGCGATAATATAATAAATAATAAAGCGACCACAAATAACACAGCAGGTGCCTGCAGGTAGCCACTCAAAGCACCGCCGGCTTGCGCCACAGCAATGCCGAAGAGCGCATAGGTTGTGGCCATCGCCAGTACATAGGTGGCCGAGAGTTTAAATGCCTTAAAGGTCGTTACTTGTTGTCCCTGACCAGCAATGATCGAGGATAGAATCGGGATCATGGGCAATACGCAAGGCGTAAACGTCAGTAGTAAACCAGCTCCAAAGAACATCAGAGCAATCCATAACAAATCGCCCTCGGACAGAATGCGTGCCAGTAATTCACGCTCGCCCTCAAACATCTCGCCTTCTTGTGCTGAATCAGATTTCCCCTTGCGCAGCGAGGACTCAACAAAATCGCTCGATTGGCTAAAGTTACCATCTTCAAGACGACTGAAACTGACTTCACGCGTTTGGGGGGTGTAACATAAGCCGGCATCCGCACATCCCTGATATTTGAATATCACCGTTAAACTATCAGACACATTAGCCAGAACCAGACTCACTTCCAAATGCTGATAATAGACCTCAACATCGCCAAAATAAGGATCAACCTTTGCCAGTCCCTGGGGAATAAAGGTTTGGCTAATATCTGCGCCCTGAACTACAAAATCTAATTGGTGATTGTATAAATAATATCCCGGTGCGACCTCCCAGCGGATCGCGATTTCATCACCAATGACATCGGCCGAGAGTTTAAAGGCGTCATCAACTTCCAGGAATTCTGTCTCTTCAATGTTCGACAAAATCGTATCCAGTTCATTGGTCTCGGCATATGATGTTGCTGGCAATAGTAATAACAACCATGCCAATAATAGTAATTTAATCTGTTTCAACGTTTGTTGTCTCCAATACCCACGCCAGATACTCTACGTTGCCAGTATTAATTGGAACACTTATTATCTCAGGCATATCGTTCGCATGGTGCTCAGTGATGTAGGTCTCAATTGCAGCTCTTCGCTCAGGTGCTGATTTAATTTGCAACTGACATTCAGAGGTGTCAACAACCTTGCCCTGCCAACGATAAACAGAACCGATGTTGGCAATGATATTTACGCATGCCGCTAGCCCTGACTCGACCAATCCGTGGGCAATTTCTCGCGCTTCATCACGGTTATTGCAATTACACAGGGTCAAGTCAATCGCCAATGACTGCATTTTCTGAGACTCAGATTCAGTGAGCTCCTCCTGAATTTCAAATGGGTACTTAGTGGTCGGCCGACTGGGGGCTTCTGCATCGTATGCTGCTAATTTGACTAATTGATTCGTGAGCGCCTCAAGTCGCTCAGTATCGATGACATGATCTTGCTTACCAAACCCCAGGCACTCCTCGATGTCGAGTAAGTTCAGGGTTAACTCGGCATGGCTTTCCTGCCGGCTAAAGGTTTTTGCAGCATGCAATGTCAGCATGATTGCCTTTTTCCGCTCGTGCGGAAGGCCATCACCAATGACCTCATGGAGTAACTCATTTAGCTGGCTAATTTCTGGGGTGTCAGATTGCATTTAAAAACGGCCAAACAACAAAACGCGTAGTGTAACAGATGTCAGTCATATTGAACGAGATCGATTCATCCCCATCTTAATAAATATAATTAATGACAAAATGCACGCGATGCGATTTATTTTCATTTTATTGCTACTCATCCCCGCGATAGAGATCGGCCTATTCATTGAGGCAGGCTCACGCATAGGTACACTAAATACTTTACTCCTTATTGTCGCAACGGCAGTGATCGGTTTGGCCCTAATTCGGCAACAGGGGATCAGTACGGTTTTTCGGGCTCAGGATAAATTAGCCCATGGCGAAGCTCCCGCTTATGAAATGCTTGAAGGTGTCTTCTTCGCACTGGCTGGCATACTGCTACTAACGCCGGGGTTTTTTACTGATTCCGTTGGCTTTTTATTTCTTGTTCCGCCGCTCAGGCGATTGATCATTAGACGTATGACAAATATGACACCAGTACAGACCCCATATCAGCCACAATCTGAGGCAAATAGAACCATCGAAGGGAAATTTGAGCGCTCAGATAATAAAGACTAAGTTATTGAATTTAAAGACATAAACCTACTTTTGTTTGAATACCCCTAAAAAAATAGGGAAAAAAGTGTAACAAGACTTGAGAGCCTCCTCAAAATCCCCATATTAAACCAACCGAAACCACTGCAAACAGGTTGCAGTGACGATTTTCTATCAACAAAATGAATCAGGAGAGGATCAAATGAGCTTACGCCCATTACATGATCGCGTTATCGTCCGCAGAATGGAAGAAGAACGCACTTCAGCAGGTGGAATTGTTATTCCAGACAGTGCCACTGAAAAGCCTAGCAAAGGTGAAGTAATTGCCACTGGAAACGGTAAGATTTTAGACAACGGTGATGTTCGTGCATTAGACGTCCAAGTTGGTGACAAGGTTCTATTCGGAAAATACTCCGGTAATGAAGTCAAGGTTGACGGCGAAGAGCTTCTCGTTATGCGCGAAGAAGACATCATGGCTGTTATTGAATAACCCTGAAAGAATAAATTAATAAAGAGGAATTACTCGCATGTCTGCAAAAGAAGTATTATTCGGTGATGACGCCAGAAGTCGAATGATCAAAGGCGTTAATACACTAGCCAATGCTGTAAAAGTTACATTGGGCCCTAAAGGTCGTAACGCTGTATTAGATAAAAGCTTCGGTGCACCCACAATCACTAAAGATGGTGTTTCTGTAGCGAAAGAAATCGAACTGGAAGATAAGTTTGAAAACATGGGTGCCCAGATGGTCAAAGAAGTTGCTTCGCAAACTTCTGACATCGCTGGTGACGGTACCACTACTGCAACAGTACTCGCTCAGTCTATCCTGACTGAAGGTCTAAAATCCGTTGCTGCTGGTATGAACCCAATGGATCTCAAGCGTGGTATCGATAAAGCTGTAATCGCTGCTGTTGAAGCTATCTCTGCACTCTCTAAGCCTTGTGAAGATGACAAAGCAATCGCTCAGGTGGGAAGCATCTCAGCGAACTCTGACACAAGTGTTGGTGAAATTATCGCTGAAGCCATGAGCAAGGTTGGCAAAGAAGGTGTAATTACCGTTGAAGAAGGTAATGCCCTGGACAATGAATTAGATGTTGTCGAAGGAATGGAGTTTGACCGTGGTTATCTTTCTCCTTACTTCATCAACAATCAGGACAATATGTCTGCTGACCTAGATGCTCCAATGATTCTGTTGGTCGACAAAAAGATCTCTAACATTCGCGAGTTACTACCGACATTAGAAGGTGTTGCTAAAGCAGGAAAGAGTCTACTGATCATCGCTGAAGATGTTGAAGGCGAAGCATTAGCAACTCTGGTTGTAAACAACATGCGCGGTATCGTTAAAGTAACAGCGGTTAAAGCCCCAGGTTTTGGTGATCGTCGTAAAGCAATGCTAGAAGATATCGCTATCCTTACGGGTGCGACAGTTATCTCTGAAGAAGTTGGCTTATCTCTAGAAGCAGCGACTTTAGAAGATCTCGGTTCTGCTAAGCGCGTTACAGTGACTAAAGAGAACACAACGATTGTTGACGGCGCTGGCGCTAACGAAGACATCGAAGGTCGTGTTAAGCAAATCCGTGCACAAATCGAAGAAACTTCTTCTGATTATGACCGTGAAAAACTTCAAGAGCGTGTTGCTAAGTTAGCAGGCGGTGTTGCAGTAATTAAGGTTGGCGCAGCAACTGAGTTGGAAATGAAAGAGAAGAAGGCGCGTGTTGAAGACGCACTTCACTCAACGCGTGCAGCGGTTGAAGAAGGTGTTGTACCTGGTGGTGGTGTTGCTTTGGTTCGTGCGATCAAGGCAGTTGAGTCTGTAACCGGTGATAATTCTGATCAGGATGCTGGTATTGCCATGACACGTCGTGCAATCGAAGGCCCATTGCGTCAAATCGTAACTAACGCTGGTGAAGAAGCTTCTGTTGTAATCGACAGAGTCAGAAATGGAGAAGGTAACTTCGGCTATAACGCCGCGACCGGTGAGTACGGTGACATGATCGAGATGGGTATCCTTGATCCGACCAAAGTAACCCGTACCGCGCTACAGCACGCTGCGTCTGTTGCTGGCATGATGATCACAACCGAATGTATGGTTGCTGACATTCCAGAAGACAAAGCTGGTCCTGCAATGCCTGATATGGGCGGCATGGGCGGCATGGGCGGTATGATGTAATCACTGCTCTAAAGTGCATCAAAAAAGGGACCACAAAGGTCCCTTTTTTATCCGCTGTAAATAACTAGCGATATTTTTGTTTGAGCGCTTCGACCACAACCGGTTCGACAAATTCACTCACATCACCGTCTAATCGGGCGATCTCTCTGACCAGACTCGATGAAATAAATGATAGGTGCTCAGAGGGTGTTAAAAAGAAACTCTCCAAATCTGGCTTCAGACGACGATTCATATTCGCCAACTGAAACTCATACTCGAAATCTGACACTGCCCGTAACCCACGTAATAACGCTTTTGCACCTAAGGATGCGGCAAAGTCGACTACCAGACCATGAAAACCCGTCACAGTGACACCTGAGATGTCACCTAGTGTCTTATTACACAGCGCAACCCGCTCATCATAGGCGAACAGGGTGCTCTTGCCGGTATCGCCAGCGACTGCCACGACGACCTCATCGAATAGCTCACTGGCACGCATGACTAGATCTTTATGTCCTCGTGTAATTGGGTCAAAGGTACCCGGATATATGATAATTTGGCTCATAATGGTTTATTAAATAGCGAAATTGCATTCATACTAAACCATCTTTTTTAAAGCGCAAAGCATTTAATTATTTGTTATCACGAGGTATTATTTGCCAGGTAGTAACAAAAACGAGCAGCTATGTCGAATAACCGTCGTTCACCCCGATTACCAATGAAACTCGATGTTGAGTTGGTACATGATAAGATTGGACAACATTATCTGGTAACCAAAGATATCAGTGAGACAGGTGTATTCATTAAAATTCCCCCAGAGCAATATCCAGATGTTGGCACATTTGCCAAAGTTAAACTCAAAGATAACTTTGCTGATGGGGAGGAACCGCAAACATTAATGATGCGTGTAGTTCGTCATTGTCAGGATGGTATCGGTTTGGAATTTGTTGAGAACTAACGCGACTCAGTGATTAGCCAATAGTCGCGCTGCCCGCTCCTCGAACCAATCTGGAATTCGATCATCCAGATATCTATCAAGTCCTCCTGAGCCATTGTGACGCAAGAATCCCATATGCCCGCCATTGTCTGATAATTCAAGTGTTACACAATCAGACAGCAACTCAGAGGTCGGGATTGCATCATGTGTCATAAAAGGGTCATCCTTTGCGTGAATGACCAATGTCGGCTTTTTGATGTATGCTAGAAATTGACCGCAAGAGCATTCATCATAGTAAGCCTTACCGGATGCGAAGCCATTTATAGGTGCCGTGAGCAGGTGATCGAAATCAACGAACGATTTTATTTGCGCCAGGGCTTCATCACTAATCCATTCATAACTAGGGAATTGCGCCATCTTCATCCGTGTTTTGCGTTTCAGCTCGCGGATCAAGTACCAGCGATAACATTTTGATAAGCCCTTATCGAGCCTCTTGGCAGCGGCATCCAAGTCAAACGGCACAGAGACAGCAATCGCCGCATCAATGATGCAATCAGCACCCTGTTCTCCCAGATACTTTAGTAACACATTACCGCCCAGTGAAAAGCCCGCTACAAATAAGGGGCCTTGGTGTTTAAGCTGATGCAGAACATAGTGTAGGTCGGCCGTATCACCTGAGTGATAACTTCTCAACTTACGATTAGGCACACCACTACAACCTCTAAAATGCATCACACCAACGCGCCAATCCGTCTTAGCATAGTGTTTTAGGAGGCCCTGAATGTAACTCGACTCGATTGAGCCTTCCAAGCCATGCAGTAACAGTAACGTCGGTTGAGCATCGTTGGTTGGATGATTTAACCAATCAATCTCAAGAAAGTCATCATCGGCTAATTCAACTCGCTGACGGTGCACTGGAATAGTCAAACTTCGGTTTATCCAGGTCCCGACAACTGTCTGCACGTGACAATTTTTTAGCCACGCCGGTGGACTGTAATCCGATTGGATGATCATGTCAGGTCATGGATATTAAGTATGATATGCCGGACTAAATTCATGAACAGCATTGATGAACACACCCGCTTTGGCCGGATCAACGTATTGATGGATCCCATGCCCCAGATTGAAAACATGGCCATCGCCATGACCGAAGCTGGCCAGTATCTTTTGGACTTCATCTCGGATCCGCTCATCACTGCCGTAGAGAATCGATGGATCCATGTTACCCTGCAGTGCCACCTGATCACCAACTCGGCTACGCGCATCGGATAAGTCAGTAGTCCAGTCGACTCCCAAGCAATCACAACCAGTCGCTGCCATTGCCTCGAGCCATTGACCGCCATTTTTAGTAAACAGAGTAACTGGTACTTGTCGACCATCGTTCTCACGCTTGAGTTGCGTCACGATCTGCTGCATATAACGCAGAGAAAATTCTTGGTAGTCACGTGGCGAGAGGATCCCACCCCATGTATCAAAAATCATCAGTGCCTGTGCGCCGGCCTCGACCTGAGCATTCAGATATAACACCACTGACTGGGCTATTTTATCAAGTAGCTCATGCATAGCCTGTGGGTCACTATACATAATCCCTTTCACATGGCGATACTCCTTACTGCTTGATCCCTCAACCATGTAGGTTGCCAGTGTCCAGGGGCTACCGGAAAAACCGATTAGGGGCACGCGCCCATGTAATGCCTTGCGAATGGTCGAAACGGCATTCATAACATATTGTAATTTGTCATTTGGATCAGGAATGGGAAGTCGGGCGATATCGGCCGCGGTGCGAACAGGATGTTCAAACTTTGGTCCCTCACCGGCGGCAAAGTATAGGCCCAGACCCATGGCATCGGGAATGGTGAGAATGTCTGAGAATAATATCGCTGCATCAAGCGGATAACGCTCAAGTGGTTGTAAAGTGACTTCACATGCCAGATCGGCATTCATGCATAGATCCATGAAACTGCCTGCGACTTTTCGCGTCGCTTTATATTCTGGCAAGTACCGTCCTGCTTGTCGCATCATCCAAATCGGGGTTCTATCAACGGACTGGCTCAAGGCCGCACGAAGGTATCGATCATTCTCTAATTCAATCACAATAAATCTCTTATGGGGGTTATTTAGCTACAGCCGTTTCTATTTCTTGCTTAACTTTGATTATCGACTTCAGCCAAGGTTTGTTTACTGCCAGTGACTCGGGCAGTTGGCTGCGCTCCTGACTCGCTGCAGCATAGTTTTCGAACGGTCCTGCGACCACAATCTGCCAAGGTTTACCATTCAAAATACTGCGATATGACAGTAGATTAACCTCTGGATGAGCAGCGATAAGACGACGAACTGAATCAGGATTTGAGAGTCCTGCAATTTGCACAACGTAGGTTGTCTCAGGCGCGTCGAGAAGTAACCGCTCGCTATCAGAGTAATCCGGTACACTAGGTTCTGTCATAGTACTTTGTTCAATAACCGGGCTCGATAGCTCTTCAGTCGAGTTATCCAACACTGGCTCAGAACTCACTAAGTCAGACTCAGGAACTGCATTGTTTTCCGTGGCCGAGTTATCAGCTTCACCTTCTACTGGTGCAGCTGTTGACAGCACAGGATCAATGGCTAACTCTGTAACTCCCGGATCAGCTGTGAGTTCTGCCTGTGGTTCATCGAGCTCAGGTTGTGAGGTAACTTGAACCTTGTCGTCCGGTAAGTCTTGTTGTGTTGGTTCAGGAACTACCGACTCAGCTTTATCAGTGGCTTGCGCAACTGGTTGGGAGACATCAATGACCTCTTCGGTGACTGCGATTTCTGGCTCTGCAGGGAATAATAATTGAGCAATTTCCTGCTGGTAAAAGAACCCGCCGAATATGAGCAATATGACAAAAGTGAGTCCGGCAAACCA
>CAXRAF010000081.1:0-4815 GCA_964228485.1 Alteromonadales bacterium
CAGTAGTCATTAAACCAGCCGAATACACCTCATTATCGCTGCTAATGCTCACTGAGCTATTCGCCGAAGCGGGCTTACCTGCTGGAGTAGTAAATGTCGTAACCGGTGATGGTGTAGTGGGCGAGATGATCGTCAAACATCCAGACATTGATAAGATCGCCTTTACTGGCTCTACCGCTGTCGGTCGACGTATTCGTGAACAAACCGCCGGCTCGGGTAAGAAACTCACGCTAGAACTCGGGGGTAAATCACCCTACATCGTGTTTGATGATGCCGACATCGATAGCGCAGTTGAGGGCTTGGTTGACTCCATCTGGTTCAATCAGGGGCAGGTATGCTGTGCCGGCTCGCGTCTGCTGGTGCAAGAGACCATTGCCGACAAGTTTATAGAGAAGGTTAAGCAACGCATGAATAAACTCATCGTTGGTTCACCACTGGACAAAAATACCGATGTCGGTGCCATTGTTGATCCGATCCAAAAGCAACGTATATCTTCGATTGTTGAACAAAGTGTGGCTGAAGGTGCTACCTGTTATCAACCCGATGTTGCTATGCCAGAGGGCGGATGTTTCTACCCACCAACCCTGTTGAGTGATATGAATACCGTTAACATCGCAGCGCGAGAGGAAATCTTCGGTCCAGTATTAAGTACCCTGGTATTCCGTGAACAACGGGAAGCCATTGCACTCGCGAACAACACGACTTATGGATTAGCTGCAACCATCTGGTCAGATAACATCAATCGTGCCCTTGATGTCGCGCCGCAATTAAAGGCGGGTGTGGTTTGGGTTAATACGTCAAATCGCTTTGATGCCTCGTGTGGCTTTGGTGGCTATAAAGAGTCAGGCATGGGTCGCGAAGGCGGCAAAGAAGGTATGCTCGATTACATGAAGCCAGTCGATGGATTGGTCTCTGAGGCACCGACTTATGATACTTCGGTTTCTAATGATAGTGGCAATGATTCTGGTTCTGTAACTGGTATTACTGGTGTGAATCAAACGGCAAAACTATACATCGGCGGTAAGCAAAAACGCTCTGATAATGAAAATACGCTGACAGTCAGCAATGCCGCGGGCACTGCTATCGGTCGCGTGCCGGAAGGTAATCGTAAAGATATTCGTAATGCCGTTGAAGCTGCTGCTAAAGCGGCCGGCTGGGCCAGTGCTACACAGCATACGAAAGCACAAATTCTTTACTATCTCGCTGAAAACTTAAGTTATCGTAAACAAGAGTTCTGTTCTCGCCTCCAGCAATCAGTAGGCTATGGTGCCGCTGATGCTGAAGCCGAGTTTGATGCCAGTATCAATTTAATCTTTACCTATGCTGCCTGGTGTGACAAATACGAAGGTGCTGTCCATTCACCGCCGATGCGTGGTGTCACACTGGCTATGAATGAGGCTGTGGGTGTGATTGGTATCTGTGCACCGGATGACAGCCCGTTGTTATCGCTATTAGGATTAATGCTGCCTGCGGTCGCTATGGGCAATACCGTTGTGACAGTCCCCTCTCAAACAGCACCATTAGTTGCGACTGATTTATATCAGGTATTTGAGACCTCCGATATTCCAGCGGGTGTTATTAACATTGTCACAGGAAACCGCGATGAATTGGCAAAAGTGATGGCCGAGCATATGCAAGTGGATAGTATCTGGTATCATGGCTCAGAAGCAGGTTGTGCCTCAGTCGAGAAGGCGTCAGTCGCTAACTTGAAGCGTACTTGGGTCAATCAAGGTCAGCACTGGGATTGGTTCAAGACCGGTCAAGAGCGACAGTTCTTGCAACAGGCCACTGAAGTGAAGAACATTTGGATACCGTACGGGGACTAGAAATACCTGAAGCGCGTTATAACTATCTTAGGAGATACCCAGCATGGCAGTGACTGAACTTAATCACCCATTGATTAAACACAAAATGGCTTTGTTACGAAAGTCAGATGTCACTACCGCACAATTTCGTCAGGTTGTTTCTGAAATTAGCTCATTACTCGCCTATGAGGCCTGTCGTGACTTACCACTTGAGAGTTATGAAATTGATACCTGGCAAGGTGCACTCGAAGCTGAGCGCATTGCCGGTAAGAAAGCAACCTTGGTACCGATTCTGCGTGCAGGTAATGGTATGGTTGAGGGCATCCTGAAATTGATGCCGAATCTACGAATTAGTGTCGTCGGTCTGTATCGTAATGAAGAAACACTTGAGCCGGTTGCCTACTATGAGAATTTAGTGAATGGTATTGAGGATCGCCTGGCTCTGGTGATTGATCCGATGCTTGCTACTGGTGGTTCATTAGATGCCGCTTTGACACTGCTTAAGAAGGCTGGTTGTCAAAATATTAAGGCGTTGGTTCTCGTGGCTGCTCCTGAGGGTATTGAGAATATCACCAACGCTCATCCTGATGTCGATATATTTACCGCGACGATTGATGACAGGCTGAATGAAAATGGCTATATTCTACCTGGACTGGGTGATGCCGGAGATAAGATATTCGGCACAAAAGGTTAGATTAAAATAATAAATATTCATATATATCATATAATTACATTGCATACTTGGAGTAAATTGTGGCTTTTATCGGAATAATCGTCTTACTGGGCATTGCCGTTTTATTATCGGAAAACCGGAAGGCCATCAACATTAGAACAGTCGTGATGGCGTTTGTTTTGCAAGCTGCTTTCGCTGGTTTTGTTTTATACTTTGATGCTGGTCGCGAGGCGCTCGACAGTGTGTCATCGGTGCTACAGAACATCATCAATTACTCCAATGTAGGCATTGAGTTCGTATTTGGCGATTTAGGTAAACAGAAACTAGGCTTCATTTTTGCCTTTAATTTACTTCCCATTCTGATCTTTTTCTCATCACTCATTGCGATTTTATATCACTTGGGCATCATGCAATTTTTTGTTCGCATTATCGGTGGTTTAATCAGGAAAATCATGGGTACAGGCCATGCTGAATCGATGTCTGCAACTGCCAATATTTTTGTTGGTCAGACAGAGGCACCACTGGTCATTAAGCCCTACCTGCTTGGTCTGACACGTTCAGAGTTATTTGCTGTCATGGTCGGTGGAATGGCATCCATCGCCGGTTCAATTATGGCCGGTTATGCCAATCTGGGTGTTGAGCTTAAGTACCTAATTGCCTCTAGCTTCATGGCCGCTCCCGGTGGTCTGTTGATGGCTAAAATCATTATGCCCGAAACAGAGAGTCCAAAGGCTCAGGATGAGTATGAAGAGGCTGGCAAAAAAGAGCACACTAATGTGATTGATGCTGCCGCTGCAGGCGCCACAAGTGGTTTAATGCTGGCTGTTAATGTCGGGGCCATGCTAATTGCATTCGTGGCGCTCATTGCCCTTGCCAACGGTGCTATTCAGGGCATTGGCGGCATCTTTGGTTACGAAGAGATTACCTTGCAAGCCATATTGGGCTGGCTGTTCTCGCCTATTGCCTATTTGATCGGCATACCTTGGGATGAAGCTGGCGTTGCTGGCAGTCTGATCGGACAAAAGATTATCCTGAATGAATTTGTTGCCTATGTTGAATTTGTTCAAGTGAAGGCCGAATTGCTGACTCAATCACAAGCTATCATTACTTTTGCCCTGTGTGGCTTTGCCAATTTATCTTCCATAGCCATCTTGTTGGGTGGTTTAGGTAGTCTGGTTCCTAGCCGGCGTCATGAAATAGCGCAATTTGGTATAAAAGCGCTCATGGCAGGAACACTGGCCAATCTGATGAGTGCGACACTAGCCGGGATCTTCATCAGCGTCGCGGGCTAATGACACAACCGCTTAACGCCCTCTTTCCTGACTGGCCAGACGAGGCTCTGGAGGTATTATCCACTATTCATGTGGGACGACTTCCTGCTGTGAAGGTCAAAATACTCTGTGATTTATTGAATATTAACGTCGGTCAGTTACAACGTCAGCTACTGCCGTTAGCGGAATCCTATACCATCGCCCCACTGTCACAATTTATTGTCGGTGTGGTCGCGATGGGAAGTAAACATGATGCATCTGGCTATCCGAATCTATATTTGGGTGCGAATATTGAATTCACTGATGTCGGGATGAATTACACCATTCATGCCGAGCAAGCTGTCACAGCAATCGTATCGGCGCATGGTGATAAAGTAAGCTCTCTGGCACTCAACGCAACACCCTGTGGCATGTGCCGACAATTGTTACATGAACACAAGACACTCACGCATTTACCATTGAGTATCTCAGACACAGAAGTGATTGAATTATCAGAGCTGTTACCGAGAGCGTTTAGCCCGGAAGATCTGAATAAGTCATCCTATCAACCACCTCAGGGGCTCAGTCTGAGTACACAGTCGAGTGACGAATTATTGGCCACAGCGTTTCGATTTAGCTATGCGCCCTACAGTGAGCGTCCTGTTGCCTGTGTGCTGGAAATGGCGTCAGGTAAGCAATATGCAGGATTCTCACTAGAGTCAGCGGCTTACAATCCTGGTTTAAGTGCCCTGTCGGTGGCTTTGATTCTGGCGCATTTTAGTGGTGAACCGCTATCAAACCGCATGTCTGAGGTCGCTTTTAAGCGCCTGACAGTGATGGTTAAAGATCAGCCTGCGACAGAGTCAGTAGGGTATCTGGAAGCAACACTACTTTGGCAACAAATAGCGCCTGAGGGCGAATTAATAACCGTTAGTGCACCTGATTGAGTTCGGTATAGAAAGACTTGCCCGGTCCTTGATAACGAATACTAAAGTAATCCGCTAAACTCGCACCGACATCCATAAAGCCCTTGCGAACTCCCAAATTTGCGCCGGATTCTTGTCCTTGGGTGTAGACAATAATTGGC
>CAXRAF010000082.1:0-4378 GCA_964228485.1 Alteromonadales bacterium
TGTAAAATGTCAGGATAGTGAGTTACAGGTACCAGCCAGTGCGGAAATCATTTTAGAGGGCGTGCTCAAGCCAGGTGATATGGCACCAGAAGGGCCTTTCGGTGACCATACGGGCTACTACAATGAAGTCGAGCAGTTCCCGGTTTTTACCGTTAATAAGATCACCCGTCGCAAGAGCCCCATCTACCACAGTACCTATACCGGTAAGCCACCAGATGAGCCAGCCATTTTGGGTGTGGCGTTAAATGAGGTGTTTGTGCCGATTTTACAAAAACAGTATCCAGAAATTACGGACTTTTACCTGCCACCAGAGGGATGCTCCTACCGCCTTGCTGTTGTTACAATTAAGAAACAATATGCTGGTCATGCCCGTCGGGTGATGATGGGGGTCTGGTCATTCTTGCGACAATTCATGTACACAAAGTTTGTGATCGTCACCGATGATGATGTCGATGCCCGTGATTGGAAAGATGTGATCTGGGCCATGACTACCCGAGTTGATCCGGCCCGTGATGTCATGATGGTGAACAACACGCCCATCGATTATTTAGATTTTGCCTCGCCAGTTTCAGGCGTAGGCTCTAAAATGGGTATTGATGCTACCAACAAGTGGCCCGGTGAAACCGATCGGGAGTGGGGGCGCCCGATTACAAAGGACGACAAAGTGACAAAACGTATTGATGATATCTGGGATAGTCTGGATATTCACCTAAAAGAGAATAACGACGCATGAGCCAAGTTGATTGCAAGATAACCTATCTGCGCGCAGTGTCCGACACCCTGATTTTGCGTTTGCAACCCTCGGAAAAACTGCCGTTTCATGCTGGACAGTATTTATTCATGGCCATTGATGGTGAACACTTTAAGCCCTACTCCATTGCTTCAATACCGAGTGATGAGGCGTTGGAGTTTCATATCCGTGATAATCCTGAGGCCCCTTTAATTACTGAGTTGGCGAGACGCTACGAAGCCGGGCAAACTATTCAGGTTCAGACGCCAACCGGTAATTGCACACTGCAGCGTGCATCTATGCTACGGCCTATCTTATTTGTCGCCGGAGGTACCGGATATGCCCCATGTAATGCCATGATCCGAGAACTTTTAGTGACCGATAGTCGACCGGCGATCTCTCTATTTTGGGGAGTGGCCTACTCAAATGAGCTATATCTTCATCAGGAACTCGGACAATGGGGAAGCCAGCATATCGGTTTTACCTATGTCCCTGTGGTGCAGTTTCCTGAGGACGAAGCAGATACCTCAATGTGCCATGGTTTTGTTCATGAAGCGGTACTGGAATCAAACCTCGATCTGGCTGAGTATGATATCTATCTCTCTGGCTCAGCAGCGATGGTCGGGCATGTTCATCACGCCCTTGTTGCTGCGGGTGCGCAATCTGAGCATATCTATTCCGATATGTTGGACCTCAAATTAGCAGAGTTCCCAGCCGACAGCTAAACAACAATGAGCCGGCTAGAATGCGCCTTTAGGCCTTCTTGCCAAGCAAAAAATCGAGCGATAATTTACCCGCACCATCCTTTAATACATAAAGCAGAGCCGCCGCCCATAAAATGTGTGTCGGCCATGCGCCAGGGTATACAAGGAGTTGAATAACTGCAGTCATGACCAGCAAGCCTAATGCGCCCAGTCGTGTGAACAGTCCGAATAGTAGCAGCAAAGATAGAAAGAACTCACCAAAGGTAGCCAGATAAGCCGCGATGTCTGCTGGAATTAAGGGTAGATCATATTCGTATTCGAACAATAACTTAGTAGAGTCCGAGACATTATAGAATGCCCAATTTTGCCCCAGAAACTCACCGCCGGAGATTTTAGTCTGAGCGGAGCGCCAGAATACCGTGAATATTGCTAATCGAGCCGTGAGTAAGGTGATAGATGCAGGGATGTTTTTCGCTGGCGCGAGTAAATTATTCAGCATGTTAATTATTTTTGTCATGGCGTTAGTCCTGTTTAATTGATAGGCCCGTGAAAACACCAAGCCCTAAAAAGTAGGTCAGCATTCCGTTAAGATCATCATCATCCAGTGGTTGATCGGACGTGTCTTGCAGATTCGCCCATGCCTCAGATATGGATTGCCCCATCACAAGGTTGTGACAAAAGGCATAGGCCATATCATTCAACTGTACCGTCTCGACTTGAAGCTCATCATTGCGATAAATCAGTATCCGACTCGGAACACATTCGTCTAGATTGATCTCGGCGACCTCATCTTCTAAATTGGCATACCAAATATCTAACGATGGATAGTCAGAGCTAATCATGTGCACATTCGGATGCGCGGTGAAAACAACATTCGGTAAGTCGTCCTCTTCTTCAGCAAGCAAATGATTTAGATTAATCGCTTCCTGCTCAGGGCCATGGAAGCATTGAATGTATAAATATTCTATGTGCGCAATATCAGCTAAAAATGGCAGTTGCTGACATTGCTCATGTTCACTGATGAATTTAATGAACTCTAATCCATAGGATTGTAGCGACGCCTGTTGCGGTGGATTCGACTGAATAAATTCCATTGCTAAGGCATGAAAGAAATCTTCGCCAATCAGTCTTAACACGACGGGATATGAGTCTTTTAGCGCTTCTCGCAGGCTGTGGGCATAGTTATTCTGATACACCGCCATTCGTAACGCCGCTTCATTAGACGCCTGATCAGAGTGTGTGGCAATTTGAGCGAGTAAATCAGCAGATGGTTGATTAACAAGGCCGCTGAAAAACTGCTCTTGATAGTTGGCTAGCGCACTCATGTCAACGCTTCCTCAAGCGAGAGCATTTTGTTTTCAGCCTGTTTCGCTTCGGCAACTAATGTTGCCCAGTCAGGAATATTGGTATCCCATTCTATGAGGGTAGGTTTCGCACCGACGCTATCGATAAGCGTTGAATACAAGTCCCAGACATCCTGCTTCACCTCTGAGCCATGATCATCAATCAAGAGTTGTCCAAAGGCATGCTCTTCAGTGGCATGACCGGCCAGGTGTATTTCACCAATCATCTCGGCAGGGATTGCACGCAAGTAGTCTTCGGCATCAAAGCCATGATTAATTGCGCTGACATAGACGTTATTTACATCCAATAAAATACCGGCGCCTGTTTGTTTACACAGGGTGACTAGGAAGTCCCATTCCGTGTAATCGTTTTGTTGCAACATAAAGTAAGAAGATGGATTTTCCACCAGAATCTGACGGCCCAGAGTATCTTGAACTTGATTGATGTTGTCTTTGAATACGTCCATCGCTTCTTCGGTATAGGGAATAGGCAATAGATCATTAGAATAAAACTGTTGATAACGTGACCAGGATAAATGCTCAGAAAAGAGCCCTGGTTGGTATCGGTCTATTAACGTTTTTATTGATTGAAGATGATTTATATCTAAGCCATCTTTTGAGCCAAGCGACATACCGATGCCATGCATACTAAGTGGATAGTCGGCTCTTATTGCACTTAGTGCTTTGTGAGAAAGACCGCCTTGAGCGAAGTAATTCTCAGGATGAACTTCAAACCAGGCCACTGAGCGGTCACCCTGGTGGTCATTACCAAGAATATCGTCGTAGTGTTGTGGTTTGAGACCAACCCCCGCGTGAGCAGGGATTGGCGTATCATTAAATTTCATCACTAAATGATGTTAAAAAGAAGTAAAGTCGCTTACTTCTTTGGCTCGAGGCTACCGCCAACGAGTTTGTCACAAGTCCCTTTGGGAACATACATCCACGCATTACCTTGAGCGTCTTCAGTAGATGTACCTGCACAAGAGGTACCGGGACCGGCAGCACAGTCATTCTTGCCTGCTTTAGCGACACCATAGCATTTTTCCATCTTCTTATCGCCAGCCATAGTCACTGTAGAAGTCGTAGCAGCAACAGTTAGTACAGAAGCAACAGCTGAGCCAATTAACATTTTTTTGTTCAGTTTCATAATATTTACCTTTACTGTTTCATTAACAAATTGACGTTAAGTGCTCAATGAAGTCTGTTTGATTTCACTCTGTGCACTTACCTTACTGACTCAACAGTTGGTCAGTTGTTACAGAAGAATGAAAAAATATTATAAAAAAACAAAAACGCCCCAGATTAGGGGCGTTTGAAGGCAGGATTAATGTGGCAAAATTTTAATTGCCAAGATCAATTGCGAAGTTTTTCTTGTCCTTGAATTTATCAAAGCTATCAAATGTGATGCTGCCGTCACCGTTGGCCTTGATGAGGTCCATCTTTTCCAGACCACTTTCGACCAGTTGGTTCTCGATAGTATCTAACTGAGTGATTATCGTGCATAACTCCTCAGCGCGTTGCTCAAGCATTTCAGCACGTGGTTCAACCATGGCTTCAATATCTGCTTCCATTGATTCGGCACGCATTTCAAAGTCGCTAGT